>PMCF01000320.1 GCA_003154115.1 Anaerolineae bacterium | reverse complement strand
AACGTGCGGACTTTCTGCGCCTTCAAGTAATACGCGTCGTAATAGCCGGTCGACAAAGCATACGTGCCCAGCATGATACGGCGCTTCACCTCGGGGCCGAAGCCCTGCCCGCGCGTGCCTTTGTACGTCGACCACAGATCGCGCCCATCGACGCGCAAGCCATAGCGCACCCCATCGAAGCGCGCCAGATTGGCCGAGGCCTCAGCGGGCGCGAGGAGATAATATACGGGCAGACCGTAATCGGTGTGCGGCAAAGACACTTCGCGCACTTCTGCCCCGAGTGACTTCATCACCTCGATCGCTTGGTGTACCGCTTGCTCGACTTCGGGCTGCATGCCGTCGATGAAGTATTCTTTCGGCACGCCGACGCGCATCCCCTTGATATCCGGGCGGAGATGCGCGGTGTAGTCAGGCACCTCGATCGGCATGGAAGTTGAATCGAGCGGATCGTGTCCCGCAATCACGCCGAGCAAGGTCGCCGCATCGCGCACGTCCTTGGCAAACGGTCCCATCTGATCGAGCGACGAAGCAAAGGCGATCAGCCCGTAGCGGCTCACGCGCCCATACGATGGCTTGATGCCCACGACGCTGCACAACGACGCCGGTTGACGGATCGATCCGCCCGTATCGGTGCCGAATGCCCCCAGGCACAGATCGGCCGAGACCGCCGCCGCACTGCCACCGCTCGATCCACCGGGCACCCGCTTGATGTCCCATGGATTATGCGTCACACCATACGCGGAGTTCTCCGTGCTGGAGCCCATTGCAAATTCGTCGGTGTTCGTCTTGCCCAAAAACACCGCACCCAGGGCACGCAGACGCGCCACCGCCGTCGCATCATACGGCGGCACAAAACCCTGCAGAATCTTGCTGCCCGCCGTGGCCGGTAATCCCTTGACGCAGATCACATCTTTGATGGCCAAGGGCACACCCAACAACGGCGTGTCTTCACCTTTGGCCCGGCGCGCATCAGCCTCTTTAGCCTGCGCGCAGGCCGCTTCACGCGCCAGATGCAAATAAGCATGCAGGATCGGATCAAATTGCACGATGCGATCAAAAATCGCCTCAGTCAACTCGAGCGAGGATATATCGTGGCGGGCTAATTGGTCGTGAGCGTCGTGAATGGTCAGGCTTGCCAGCATAATCATCTCAACAAAAGATCACCGCAGACTGTACGAAGTGGGGAGAAGCCCAGCGGTCTCGGCGGTGAGATTAGTCTTCCAGAATCACATGTACTTCAAACGAATCGCCGGAGCGGGCCGGGGCATTAGCCAGAATCTCGTCCACCGGCAGCGACGGACGCGCTACATCCTCACGCATGACGCTGCGCAAGGGCAGGACGGTCGCCGTCGGCGGAATCGCCTCGGTATCGAGCGCATTCAGCCGTTGAGCATAATCGAGAATGGCCGAGAGCTGCTCTTGATAGAGAGCTTCTTCCGCATCCGACAGATTGAGTTTAGCAAGTTCGGCAATGTGTTGAACGTCTTGGCGTGTGATAGACATGCGGCGATTATATCAGAACACCGATCAATCTTCAATGAACCCGATATGCACTCAAGTGCTTGACCCTTGCTGCCGGAATCCGGTATAAACAGAATAGTCGTACAATGTCGCCTCACTGATTATGGTTACGGAGTTAGCATGACCAAACGTTGGCATCAAGTCAATCGACTCTTACTGGACAATCACTTCTATGCGCTGCTGTTATCGAGCGGACTCGCGATCGGGTTGTTTGCGGGCCGCGTCTGGCTGTCACAGTCGCGCACGCTGAGTTTTCTGGTGTGGAATCTCTTCCTCGCCTGGGTGCCCTATTTCTGGAGCCTGTGGGCGTTGAGCATTCATCGCCGCCATCCGCGCCGCTGGTGGTCGTTGCTGCTGCCCGGCACGTTGTGGCTGCTCTTTTTCCCCAACGCCCCTTACCTCATCACCGATCTGGTTCATCTGTATCAGCGGCCGGAGATACCGCTGTGGTACGACATCGGCCTGCTGATGTCATTTGTGTGGGCAGGCTGTTTCCTGGCGGTAGCTTCGCTGAATATGATGCACCAGATCATTCGCGACTACGTGGGCCGCACCTGGAGCTGGATCATCGTGATGGGCAGTCTGGGACTGTGCGGATTGGGGATTTACATGGGGCGCTTCTTGCGCTGGAACAGTTGGGACATCTTCCTCTACCCGACCGATGTACTGAGCGACATCGGCCATCGGTTGATTCATCCGTTCAGCCACTTACAGGCGTACGGTGTGACGCTGCTATTTGCCGCGTTCTTGTTCGTATGCTACGGGACGTTCGTCTCACTGAAACAGCGCGCCTAATGCAAAACCGGACTTTCTGTGAAGGCAGAAAGTCCGGCTCTCGAATTATCGATTATTCGATCGGCGGCAGCAGCGCCGTCTTACGCTTTGTGCGTCTGGCTCGCAGCCAGGAGCAACGCCTGAATCTCAGCCGTCGCTTCCGGGATCGAGATGTCCGCCGCCGCAGCCCACTCACGACACAGGCTGGCCTGCAATCGCTTCAGCGACGACGCATCGTTTTCACCGAGCGGCTTATTCCAGGCCAGCGCCGATAGATCGCGTACGACTTCGCACAAGCTTTGAAATGAGCCGCGTTTCACCCGTTCGTGAATTTCCAGCCGCCGTTTGTTGTGATCGCGTTCGAGTAAAGTGGGGCGGCCTTGCAGCACGCGCCGATATCGCTCGAGATCGCGCTTGAGCGTCACGTCACGCAGTCCGGCCGCGCCGGCTTCATCGACAGGCACCCAGATCGTGCTCTTGTCCGCCGTGACGACGTAGTACCAGCGCAGTTGATCTTCTGCCAGGCGTTTTTCTTCCAACCGCAGAATGTTACCCACCCCGTAAACCGGATGGACGATGAAGTCACCCGCCTTATATTGCATAGCTGCTCCTATTAACAGGCCGCGCCGATGTTGCCATCGGCGCGGCTCATAGGCTTTATACCCAATTCCCGGTGATAGTAACGCGGCTCTTCCCAACGAATGTAATCATCCGCCAAGAACAGTCGCTCCTCACCGGAAGAGGAGCCTGCTTTAGTACCGGCGTGAGCCGCCACCGCTGCGGCGGTTGTTGCTATATCCGCCACCACCACTGCTGCGTTCTTCCTTCGGCCGCGCCAGGTTCACCGTCAGGGCACGCTCGCCCATCTTGTACGAGTTGAACTTACTGATTGCGGTCTGCGCTTCGGCCTGCGTTGTCATCTCGACGAAGCCGAACCCCTTCGACTGGCCCGTGTCGCGATCCTTGATGACAGCGACAGAGGCGACATTGCCCGCTTGCGCAAACAATTCACGGAGCTCTTCTTCGGTGGTCGAGTACGACAGATTGCCAACATACAACTTCACTTCCATTTTCTTTGCTCTCCTTGAGCGCGGCCCGCAAAAAGTTACGTGCCCCTAAAGTAAATTGGCCCCCAACCCACAAGAGGGTCTGGCGGCCAATGTCACTCAAATCCTGCTCTATGCTATGAATATTATACCACAGAACTACGCTTTGTAGGCTTCCTGTGCCACGTGGAGTAGATCATCGACTTCACGCGCCACATCGGCCACCGTCACGCCTTCCGACGCCGCCCATTCGCGGCACAGATTATCGCGGACTTTGTGCAACATGGAGGCATCGACGTCGTTGAGCGGCTTGTGCCAGCCATGCGCGGTTAGATCCCGCGTCACTTCACAGAGCGCCAGAAATGAACCGCGCTTCAACCGCTCATTAATCTCCAAGCGCCGTTTGTGATGATCGCGATCGAGCACCGTCGGCTTGCTCTTCAATATGCGACGATATTGTTCGAGCTCTTGCTTGGGCGTTACCCGGCGCAGTCCGATCGCGCCAGTCGAATTCACCGGCACCCACACTGTGCTGTTTTCCACGGCCAGCACATAGTACAGGCGCATTTCAGTCTCGGCTAAGCGTTTCTCTTCCAAACGCAAAATGCTGCCCACCCCATACGACGGATGCACCACATAGTCGCCCGCATCAAATTCCATCAGATTTATCCTTCGTCAAATAACAACAAATCGGGGACAAGCGAGAGGCGTTGTTCCCCGATTCGTTGTTCTATAGCTTGCCACCATGTGGCGTTGAGTTACGGCTTAATAACGTCGTGAACCACCACCGCTGCGATTGCGATTGCCGCCGCCGCCACTGCCGCCACGGCTGCCACCGTAGCCGCCGCTGCCGCCACGGCTGCCACCGCCGCCGCCGCCATAACTGCCACCACCGCCGCCATAACCGCCACCACCGCCGCTGCGCTCTTCACGCGGGCGGGCCGGATTCACAGTCAACGTGCGATCGCCTATGCGGTACGAATTGAACTTGGTAATCGCGTTTTGGGCGTCTGCCTGCGAACCCATCTCGACAAAACCGAAGCCCTTCGAACGACCCGTATCACGATCCCGGATGACCGCAACCGAGGCAACGGTACCTGCCTGCGCGAACAGCGTGCGCAAATCTTCTTCGGTCGTATCATACGGCAGGTTTCCAACATACAGCTTGACTTCCATTTCTTGATCTCCTTGTGATCGGCCATCCGGCCCTTAAAATACAACCGCCAGATTCTGCTGTCGAATCTGGCGGCTATTTGCCCACCCAAAACCGACGGTGCGAATGGTATTATATACCACTGCCGACAATCGGTCAAAACTATTTTTTCTGCGCCAAGTGCAGCACACTGCGAAACGTCTCTTCGATCGGTCGTGGCTGCCAAGCTAATTCGCGCTGAGCCTTTTCACTACTGCCGTAAAACGTGTAATACGCCAGCGTACGCACGGCCTCGGCCCCCGGTGAAATCCGCACCCCCGATCGTTCCAGCCAGCCCATCCAGCGCGCCATCGCGCCGACAAACCCATCGGGCAGCCAGAGTTTTGGCGCAGGCACACCCGTCAGCTGCGCCCAGCGCTGCATCGCTTCATGATAAGTCAACGGCTGTCCCGCCAGAATGTAACACTCACCCGCGCGGCCTTTCTCCAACGCGAGAAGATGCCCCTCGGCCACATCATCGACGTGGGTCCAGCTCAAACCAGAATGCTTGCCCGGCATGATCGGGAACCGCTTCAAGTACATCTGGTACATCAGCGGGATGCCGCTGTGATCGCCTTCGCCCACAATCGGCCCCGGCTGCACAATCACGATCGGCGCGCCTTTCTGAGCTAACGGCAGCGCCACTTCGTAATGCGCCATCCACTTGGTGCGCTCATATTCTGAAGTCAATGAGCCGAACTCAGCACGATAGCTTTCGTCAAGCACGCGGCCATGCGTATTGCCGAAGAGCGCGATCGTGCTGGTGTAGATGATCTTCGCCACGCCGAGTTCGGCAGCCAACCCGATTGTATTGCGCGTCCCTTCGACATTGATCGCATACATCTGCGCGCCCTGACCGGGTTTCACACCAACCTGATACCATGCCGCGACATGGAATACGACGTCAATGCCTGTCAGCGGCGCGCGCATCGATTCACGATCGGTAATGTCGCCCGCCGCGATGCGTGCGCCGAGGTGAGTGAGCCAATCGGCCTTGTGTGCATCGCGCACCAGGCACGTCACGTGATGTCCACGCTCGATCAGCTTCGGCACAAGATGGCTACCCAGAAATCCAGTGGCTCCTGTTACAAAGATATTCATAGGCGAGAGATCATCAGTTACGCCTTGCCCTGTTTGCGGCGCGCCAGCTTGTCGTCCAGGACTTCTTTGAAAGTCTGCTCGATCGGACGCGGCTGCCAGCCCAATTCGCGTTTGGCTTTGTCGGCGCTGGCGTAGAAAGTGTAATCGGCCTGCGTGGTCAAAGCTTCGGATGATAATGCTGTCTTCAACTTGAAGACCTTCTCCAACCCGCCGACCAGACTGGCGCTGAGACTCGCCGTCCAGCCCGGCAGCCAAATCTTAGGAGCGGGAACGCCGCAGATCGACTGCCACATTTCCATCATCTGCTTGTAGGTCACAGACGGCCCGGCCAGAATGTAGGACTCGCCGTTGCGACCCTTCTCCATCGCCAGCAGATGACCGTCAACGATGTCGTCCACGTGCGCCACCGTGGAGCCGGCCTGCGGCCCCATCATGAGCGGCATGCGATTCAAATAGAAATCGTAAACCATATTGAGCGGACTGGTATCGCCCGGTCCGGTGACGCCGCCGGGCTGCACATTCACCAACGGCGCGCCTCTTTGCTGCAAAGGCACGGCCACTTCGTAATGCGCCGCCCACTTGGTGCGCTCGTACTCCGACGCCAGAGTCTGCTTCTCCACGTGATAGGTCTCATCGACGATCTTGCCGTGCGTGTTGCCGAACACCCCCACCGTGCTGGTGTACACCAACTTCGGCACACCCACTTCGAGGGCCGTCTCCAGCACGTGGCGTGTGCCTTCGACATTCGCCGCCATCATTTGATTCTTGAACTCAAGACCGAGCTTGTATAAGGCGGCCATGTGAAACACGCCATCGACACCGCGCATCGGCTCGCGCATCGCCGTCCGATCGGCCACATCGCCCTTCACGAGCGTCGCGCCGAGTTGCGCTAAGCCCGTCGCCTTATCTGGGTTCCGCACCAGACACGTGACCTGATGCCCCTGTGCGATCAACTTCTGCGCAAGATGACCGCCGATGAAGCCCGTTGCACCCGTTACGAAAAACTTCATCACCTGCTCCTTGAATGACGAAAGTACGTCAGCGATCCCTCCGTCTCTCTGTCACTCTATCTCTCCATCCTCTTCACCAGCGCCTTCCACTGCTCGTCTTCCACGCCCGGCACGTAGGGGCGATACAGGCCAACGCGATCGAGTAAGCCATCATACTTGGCGCGCAGCTTCTCCGCCACGTCCGCCCAACTCCCGATGATGACAAACGTCTCCAACATCTCATCGCCGATCAACGCCGACATCTCATCCCAGCGCCCGCGCGCCGCCATTGATCCCAACTCTTCGCCGATCTTGCCCCAGCCGTGCAGATCGAGCACGGGGCGATACGAAGGCGTCGAGGCGTAGAAAGCGACCTGTTGTCGCTGCGCGGCGATCTCTTTCTCACTCAACGCGACAAACGCCATGGTCGCGATCTGCAACGCTTCTCGTTTCCGATCGGCTTTCTGCGCCCCATCGACAATGGCCGGCAGCACCACCTCGCTCAAATACTGACGCGTGTGATACGGATGCACATGAAAGCCATCGGCCACTTCGCCGGCCAGCTTGCACAACGGCGCACCCACTCCCGCGATAAAGATGGGAACATTGGGTTGATCGATCGGACCCGGTGAAAAGAATGGTGTCATCAAAGTGAGTTTGTATTCCGCGCCGCGAAAGTTCAGCTTGTCGCCGGTCTGCCACGCCGTCCACACGGCGCGAATCGCCTGCACATATTCGCGCAGACGCGGCACGGGCGGGGTCCACGACATGCCGAAGCGTCGCTCGATATGCGCCTTTACCTGCGTGCCGAGGCCCAGCATGAAGCGCCCGTTCGACTGCTTGGCTAAATCCCACGCCGTCTGCGCGACCGTCATCGGACTGCGCGCAAAGGCAATCGCCACCGCCGTGCCAAATTGCAGATGCGATGTCGCCGCGGCGACATGCGTCAACGGCAAAAACGGATCGTGCTGCGTCTCGCTCGTCCAGACCGCATCAAAGCCGATCGCTTCGGCGGCCTGCGCGAGTGTGCCTACATCTTTGAGGTCAGTTGCAAAACCGATTGAGGCATCGAGTTTCATCATTCCTCCCACTTGCTCGACTCGTTCAACCTCGACAGTTCTTCCTCGCTCAACTTCCATCCCAACGCGCCCTCCATCTCTTTCCACTGCTCCACCGTGTTGACGCCGATGATGGGACTGGTGATGGCCGGCTGCTGCATGATCCACGCCAGCGCCACTTGCAGCACCGTCTTGCCGCGCGCGTGTGCGATTTCGTCCAGATTGTCGATGATGCTGAAGTTCTTTTCGATCAGAGCGTGACGCAAATTCCAGCCGCGCGTGCCTTCTTGAACTTTCACGCCGCGCCGGTATTTGCCGCTGAGCAGGCCACCCGCAATCGGCGAATACGGAATCACGCCAAGGCCGTACTTCAAACACACGGCGCGATGTTCCCTTTCAAATTCGGCGCGATGCACCAAGTTGTAATGTGGCTGCAAACAATCATAGCGCGCCAGGTTGTGCTTCTCGCTGGTCCATAACGCTTCCATCAAATGCCACGCCGGCAGATTGGAGCAACCCAGATAGCGCACCTTGCCCGCCTGCACCAGATCGTCGAGGGCGCGCAGCGTTTCATCCAGCGGGGTGTGCTCGTCCCACGAGTGGGTTTGATACAAGTCGATGTAGTCTGTTTGCAAGCGCCGCAGCGAAGCCTCACACGCCGCGACAATGTGCTTGCGGCTCAAGCCTTGATCATTGGGGCCATCGCCCATTTGCCCGCGCACCTTCGTGGCGATGACGATGCGATCGCGCGGCTGGGTTGTCAGCCACGTGCCGATCAACTCTTCTGCGACCCCGCCGGGATTCCCCTCGGCCCAGCGCGAGTAGACGTCAGCCGTATCGATGAAGTTGCCGCCCGCCTCGACAAACACATCCAGCACCGGCGCGCAGTTTTCACGCGGCGCCGTCCAGCCGAAGCTCATACTGCCCATGCAAATTTCGGAAACTTTCAAACCCGTCCGGCCAAGATGCTTATATTCCATGTGTCTCTCCTCTCTTGAAGTGCAAGCAGTTTCATTTCGCATTCAAGCATCACGCAGTACGCACCACGCAATACGCATCACAAATTGAGCTATGCCCGATAGTCTGTCAGCTCTTACAGATAGCCGTGCGTCACATACCAATCATAGCATTCCTGCAGCGCTTGTCGAACGGGGGTGTGCGGCAAGCCCAGTTCACGCTGCGCTTTCGATGAATCGAAGTAGATGTATTTGCCGGTGAAGCGCATCTGCTCGCCGCTCAGGGGCAGCCGAGGGCCGACGAGGGCGGCGATGCCATCGAGCGCCAACGCGGCGATGGGGATCGTCCAGCGAGGCTGCGTGAAGCGCGGTGGCTTCACGCCGACGATCTCACACGCCATCTCAGTCGTTTGCCGGTTCGTCAGATTCTCGCCGCCGAGGATGTAGCGCTCACCGGCCCGGCCCTTCTCCACAGCGGCGATGTGTCCGGCGACCACATCTTGCACCGCGACGAAGTTGCCGCCGCCTTGTGGCATCACCGGAATGTGCTTGCGTTTCGCCTCACGCAAAATGCTGCCTGAAATCCAGTTGATGTCGCGCGCGCCGATGATGCCGGTGGGATTCAGCATGACGATGTCCTGCCCGGCCTTGACGCGCTCACGCACGATTTCTTCGGCCAGCCATTTACTATGACCATAGGGAAACCGCTTAGGAGATTGATCAAACCGATCGGCCTCGGTAGCCGATCGGCCGGAGATGATCCCCACCGCCGCCGCGCTGCTGGTATGCACCACACGTCGCACGCCCGAGCGAGCGGCGGCCTCGAAGACGTTGCGTGCGCCGTCGACATTCACTTTGTAGATCAACTCCGCCGTGTTGCGCCAGTAAGAAGAAATGGCGGCCACGTTGAAGACGATCGCAACATCTTGCATCGCGGCCAACAGCGAATCGGGGTTGGTCACATCGCCGCTGGCATGTTCGACGTTCAAATCTTTTACTGCCTCCAGCGACGATGTGGCGCGCCGCAGAATCCGTACGTCCCAGCCTTGTTTCAACAAGCCGTCGGCCAGGTTCGCACCCAGAAAGCCTGTGCCACCTGTGATCAGTGCCTTCATGTCCCAGTCCTGAAAGAAAAATAAAGCCGCGAGGCCAATTAGCCTCGGGCTTCATTTTACTCGAATTGAGTGAAAAATCAGAGGGCGCAGCTTCAGCCGGTCGGTTTGTTGACCAGCGCCGTGGGCGTCAAGATCATGCGCGACAGGCGCGTGCAATGCCCAAAGTGCGCGTAATGATCGGCTCGCAAGCGCGACACCGCTTCACCCTGCAAATAGGCGTCCAGCGCCTCGCGCGATGCCAGTTCATACGCCGTGAGATATTGACTCCAGTCGCCGTTGGGCGTATCCAGTCGATACTTGGTGGCGCGCATAAAACCGGGCTGCGCCAGCACATCAGGGATATGCTGGCGAGTGTGCCATTCGTTCCACGCCGCTTCTTCTTTTGGATCGACTTCGACCATGACACCATAGACCATCGCCATACGCCCACCTCCACTCTAATGATAGAAAAAATAAGCCGAACGCAGTAGTAAGCAATGTACTGCATCCGGCATGACGTCTATAACACTTTGACGGTTAATAACGGCGACGGCGACGGTAATAGCGCCCGTACCAGTAATAGGGATCCGTCATACGATAGACTTTGCTGTGAAAAAAGCGCAGGAAACGCCGCACATCGCGATATAGCACGCACAGCAGGCCCGCACCTAACCCGATCAAGATGACCTGCCACGTGTCGGCCACGGGAATCCACGTCACCGGGATCAGGTTATAGACCGCCAGCACGAACAAAATGATGATGCTCAACGACAGGAAAATATGCCCGCCGCTGCGCCGACCCAGAGGCCAGGCGAAAGTGAGAATCAGCCCGCCGATTAAGCAGCCCAGCCCGAAAACTGGTTGACTGACATACATGACCCGATTGCCTTACCCGATCCGCAGAGCTGTTACGAGCCATGGCCCGACAAACCAGATCGCCATTCCCAACGCCGCCGCGATCTGTACCGGCACCTGGAACGATCCCTGAAACTGCACCATGTTCTGCGACCGTTTGACGCGCAGCATCGGCGGCACGATGAGGATCGCCGCGATCACGGCGATCAAGATCAGCACCCACGCCGGGACGAGCCACATGACAAAGAGCGTGATGAGCAGCGCTACAATGCCGATGCCCAGCAAGATGTTGGCCAGCAATTTGGAATTCCGTTCGCCGAGCACGCTGGCGGTATGTTTCACGCCGGCCTGCAGATCGCCTTCCAGATCGCGCAGCTCATTGAACAACTCGCCGTACATGCTGATCGAGGTGATGGCGAGGAACGGCCACCAGAAGTTGCTATTGATCACCGAGGTATAAGCGAAGTAGGCGGGCAGGAATTGAAAACCGGCCAGCATCATGCAGTGGATGATCAGATCGACGAAGGGCATCGACTTGATGCGAACTCTGCGCCACGAATACAGAAAGCCCACGATCAGGCTGATCACGCCGATGATGAACGGGATCGGCCCCAACAGCGCGTAACATAGCGCCGATAGGATCGCCGTGACATACGACGCGATGTAGCCTACGCGCGGCGAGATCATCTGGCGCGAGATAGGATTGCGATTGATCTTGGCCGGATTCAGCGCGTCGTCGTCGGCGTCTTCCACGTCGTTGATCATGAACGCGAACGCGACCGCCAGCCAGTTGGCCAACAGCGCGACGATCAGCTGCCAGCCGAATGATCCACCACCCGCCGCGGCACCGAGCAGCGTCGTCACAATGACGAACCACACGTATTCGTCGAAGCGGGTGAGTTTGATGATGCCTTTGAGGGTTGGATTCACGAAGTCTCCTTATAGACTGGATGTTGGTCGCAAATGAGTTTTGACTTACATTTGGTTGCCCGGAGTGGAGGCTTCAGCCGGATTCTGCGACATCCACCGGCTAAAGCCTCGAGTCCAGAGAGCAGGTGACAACGTGGTTTGTCATTTGCGCATTGGTCATTGTTAATTGATCATTGCTCATTGATCATTTCAATCACTATCGCTTCACCCTGCCCCACCCCCACGCACATTGTCGCCACACCATAACGCGCGCCGCGCCGTTTCATTTCGTGCACCAGCGTCGTGACGATGCGCGCGCCTGAGCAGCCCAACGGATGCCCCAACGCGATCGCTCCGCCGTTGACGTTGAGTTTCTCGCTCGGGATGCCGAGTTCTTTCGCGCACGCAATCGACTGCACGGCGAAGGCCTCGTTGACCTCGAAGAGATCGATCTGATCAATCGTGAGGCCCGCGCGCTGCAAAGCCTTGCGCGTCGCCGGAATGGGACCGAGGCCCATCACGCGCGGATCGACGCCCGCCGCCGCGCCCGCGATGATGCGCGCCAATGGCTTCAGACCAAGCGCTTGCGCACGATCGGGCGTCATCAACAGCACCGCCGCTGCGCCGTCATTCAAGCCCGAAGCATTGCCCGCCGTGACCGATCCGCTCTTGCGGAAAGCGGGTTTCAACTTCGCCAGCCCGTCGAGCGTCGTTTCGGGGCGCGGATGCTCATCGGTGGTAACGACCAGCGGATCGCCTTTGTGCTGCGGGATCGAGACCGGCACTATCTCATCCTTAAAGCGCCCGGACGCGATCGCGGCTTTGGCTTTCATCTGGCTGTCATACGCAAAGCGATCTTGTTCTTCGCGCGTGATCTCCGGTTGGCGTTCGTAGATGTTCTCTGCCGTTTCGCCCATCGATTCGAGCGGAAACTTGGCTTCCATCTTCTCATTGGGATAGCGCCAGCCTAGCGCGGTGTCATACGCCGTCACGTTGCCGAAGGGAAAAGCCTGCGTCGCTTTGGGAAACGACCACGGCGCGCGGCTCATGCTCTCCACGCCGCCCGCGATGTAGACCTCGCCATCACCGACCTTGATGGCGCGCGCCGCCGTGTTGATGGCCGCGAGCGATGAAGCACACAACCGATTGAACGTTACGGCGGGAACCTCATAAGGAAAGCCGACGAGAAGCGCCGCCATGCGCGCCACGTTGCGATTATCCTCGCCCGCTTGATTCGCGCAACCGAAGTAAACTTCCTCGACGATCGCCGGATCGATCTTCGTCCGCTCGATTAGTGCTTTCAACACGATTGCGGCCAGATCATCGGGGCGCACACTCGCTAACGCGCCACCGTGACGACCGACGGGAGTACGAACAGCATCGATGATGAGGGCGTGGGGCATGAGTGACTCCTGAAAAGTGATGAGTGAAGAGTGAAAAGTGAAAAGTGAAAGCACCTGTTTTCACTCTTCACTTTTCACTTTTCATTCAACCAACTTCAAATTCGGATCAATATCCAAATCCCACCCGGCGCGCTGCCCCGCCAGAAAACGGAAGTGCGCGGCCGCGCCGATCATCGCGGCGTTGTCGGTGCACAGCCACAGGGGCGGCCAATACACCGGCACCGGGGATTTGGACTTCATCACGTAGCGCAGCATCTTGTTGGCCGACACACCACCACTGAGCAAGATCGCCGTAGCGCCGTAGCGCGCGGCAGCCGCCAGCGTCTTATCGACCAATTGATCGACAACGCCATGCTGGAAACTCGCCGCCAGATCTTTGATGGGCACACTCGCCGCGATCGATCCATCGACCCCCACCGGCCCATAGGTCTGCACTGTGCGCAGTACCGCCGTCTTGATGCCCGAAAACGAGAAGGCAAACTCACCATCGATCTTGGGTTTGGCAAACCGAAAGGCATGCGGATTGCCTTCGGTCGCCAGCTTCTCGATCTGTGGGCCGCCGGGATAACCGAGTTGCAGCAAGCGCGCCACTTTATCGAACGCTTCGCCGGAAGCATCATCAGCAGTAGCGCCGAGTTTCTCATACGTCAGATGATCGCGCATCAAGATCAATTCGGTGTGACCGCCGCTGACGATGAGGATGAGCAGCGGGAATTGCAGATCGTCGGGAGCCATGCCGTCGCCGGGCACGCGCAGCCAGTGCGAATAGATGTGCCCTTCCAAGTGATTGATCCCAACCAACGGCAGGCCGCGTCCCAGCGCGAGACCCTTCGCCATGTTCACACCGACGAGCAACGATCCCGGCAGGCCCGGTCCATATGTCACGGCAATCGCATCGAGGTCCCGCCAGCCGGCTTCGGCCTTCTCGATCGCTTCGTTGACCACCGGCACGATCGTTTCGACGTGCATGCGCGAGGCCACTTCCGGGAACACACCGCCATATTTGGCGTGCACTTCGATCTGCGTCGCCACGACGTTGCTCAATACCTGACGCCCGTCTTGAATGATCGAGGCGGCTGTTTCGTCACAAGAAGTTTCGATGGCAAGGATTTTAGTCACTGCGTAGTGTCCCTTTGGGATTGGTGATGAGTCGCTGGTTGTTGGTTGTTGGTAGTAAGCCGCTTCCATTCGCGTTCCAGTTGCTCAGCCACGGCTTGCGGGATCAGGATACCTGAGCTTTGCGAGTCCCAATACATCTGCCCCAGGACACCATCGTTCAGTTGAGTACGGGGCAAGATCGGTTCGTGATCGGCATCGAGCAGCACCTCAAATTCGACGTCGATATATAGGGCGCGCTGCCCGCTGGCACGTTTGGCGTCATCCCAGTGCCAATCATCGAACACGATCGTGACGGCTCGACCTGCTCCGACAATGCCACGCGGCTCCAGTCCCTGCCGCAGCAAGAACAGGCGATCGCCTTCGACGATCTTGTGGTTCCGTCCGCAACTCCAACGTTCGAGATGATGGCCCGTCGCTTTGATTTCTTGAATGCAGTCGGCCAGTTCAGGCCACGGCCACTTGGCGGGATTCCACGTGAGCAAGTATGTCGGCATACGCCAATCTTGTATAACTACGGCCCTAATTAGCGCTAGCTAACGCGTCCAAGAATTCTAGGAACATCGCTAAGTCCTGTTGACACGTGACCATAAATCAGGAAGCCCTATCACTAAGGGCTGCATCCGCGCAGGCTCCAAATTTGTTGCATAGATGTTTCGAATGCGATGACGGAATTTACGATATTCGTCTAGTTGCACGGCAGTATCCCTCTGAATGACGGGCGGGCGCGTTTCTGGCAAATCAAGTGTCATTTGCCGCAACAATTCAGTGTGCCAGGCTTCACCACCTAATGCGCCGCCATCGATCTCAACCGCGATTAATTCGAAAACACGTTCGATACCGGAATACCAACCATGCAGGTCGAGCGCGACCGAATTGAGATAGGCATCTTGATCGGTGCTCACGACACGCACGGCTTGCCAGTGCCGCAAGACGGCCGCTTGCGTCCGTTCGATTTCATCGATCTCCATCCGAATGCGCTGCGCCAGCGTGCGGTAACGCGCCATCATAGTTCCATCCCTTCTTGCTCAATCACTTCACGCAACCGCTCAGTCATTTCGTCGTTCGCCACTAGATCGATCTCGAAGCCGTTGCTGATGGGATCAAGCGCGGCCCAAGCCCGCCAGAATTTATCAGACGGAAGGTCCTCGACCATCAAATCGATATCAGATCGAACATTGAACCATGCACCATGCGCCAATGATCCAAACACGACGACGCGTGTTGCGCCGAACTGCTCTTTGAGCACACTCGCCGCCTGGCGCGCCACTTTCCAGGCAGATTCGCGACGTTGTAGCAGCGCTTGTTTCTGCTCGTCCTCGCGTATCCGCGCCGAACGCTTATAAACTTCCATTCTCTCAGGCGAAATGGTGGTCATGGTGCTTGCCCTTGAAGTGCGCCTCGCAGCAATATTGTTTAGTTAGCGCTCACCCATGGTTCAAGATACAACTCGATCGCTTCTTTGATGTTTGTTAACGATTCTTCAACAGTCGCGCCTTCACTGACACAGCCAGGCAATGCAGGCACGAACACCGTGTAGCCACCCTCGTCACTTGGATCGAGTACGACCTTGAGGTTCATCGCTTCCTCCCTAATCTTGTTAGTGCATTTCGCAACGTGGATCGATCCATCACCGTCCGCAGATCGATCACCACCCGATCGTTCTCAATCCGCGCGACGACGGGCGGATCGCCACGCCGCAAGCGGGCGAGAAAATCATCGGGGTTGGCGACGTTCAATGCGACGAGTTTCGTCGGTAGGGTTTCGCCCGGCAGCGAGCCACCGCCCACGGTCGATTGCCCATCGATTACGGACGCCTCGAATCCGGCAGCACACAGTTGTTGCGCGAATTCGGTGGCCTGCTCTTGAATCTCGCTCAATGGCAATCTGATCATACGCCATACCGGAATCTTCTGCGTCGCCTCGCCCTTGAGGTAATGCACCAGCGTCGCCGACAACGCCGCGAAATCGAGCTTGTCCATGCGCAGCGCGCGCGCCAGCGGATGCTGCTTCAACGGTTGGATGTACGCTTCTTTGCCGACGATGATACCCGCCTGCGGCCCGCCCAACAATTTATCACCGCTGAAGCAAATCACGTGCGCGCCCGTGGCTACCGATTCCTGTACCATCGGCTCGTGGGCTAAACCGTATTGCGCCGTATCGAGCAGCGCCCCGCTGCCGAGATCATCGATCACCGGGATGTTCTTCCAGTTGGCGAGTTCAACCAGTTCGAGCAGAGGCACTTCGGTGGTGAAGCCGATCGTGCGGAAATTGCTGGAATGCGCGCGGACGATAGCGGCTACGTCTTTCGTGACCAGCGCCATTTCGTAATCACGGCGATGCGTGCGGTTCGTCGTGCCGACTTCGATCAACTTGGCGCCGCTCTGCTCCATCACATCGGGCACGCGGAATCCGCCGCCGATCTCCACCAATTGTCCGCGTGAAATTACCACGCCCTTGCCGGATGCTAGCGCACTCAAGGCCAGTAACGTTGCGCCCGCATTGTTGTTGACCACCAACGCGGCTTCCGCACCCGTCACGCGTTTGAGCAAATCTTCCACCGCATCTAGGCGCGAACCGCGTTCACCTCGTTCGAGGTTGTATTCCAGATCGGAGTAACCCGCGGCGACCGCCGTCATCGCCTCGACCGCTGCTGCGGACAATGGAGCGCGTCCCAAGTTGGTGTGAATGATCACGCCGGTCGCATTGATCACGGCGCGCGGCCGCGTCACGGTCCACTGTCGTAAGCGATCAGCCGCCCGCGTGAGCAGCTCAGATTGATCGGGCGCAGAAACGCCGGAACGAATGGCCGATCGGGCTTCATCCAATATCGATCGGATCGCCTCCGTCGTCAATGATCGCCCGTAGGATTCAACCAAGACTGTGGCTTGAGAGAGCAGCTTATCGACTGAAGGCAGACTGCGCAGATCACTCATCGCGTTCCCGGATATTCAAGAACACTTCCAGCAGGATAAGCGCGACGAGCAGCGCGGCAGCAAACAGCAGCGAGAAGGCTTCATTTAGTTGCAGCCACGCGAGGCTGATCACGAACACCGCTGTAAAGATGGCTTCACGCCACACGCGCCGCGCCACCACGGGCCGGAAGAAAAGTTGATGGATGAGACGCAAGACGAACCACGCAGCACCCGTCATTGCGGCAGCAAGCGAAGCCATAAACAAAGCAATGATCGGAATGTTGGGCTCGGCCAAAACGCGTAAAGGCACTTGCGCCAGCGCCGAGGCCGGATTGCCGAGATACGGACGCTGTTGTAACGCCACAGACAGTCCATAAAGCCCCAGCCCCAACAGGGCCAGAGCCGCCAGCACTTCCAGCAACACTCGTGGAAATTTGTGTGGGGCCTCTTCAGCAGTCATGATCGGTATTATACCAAAGCGGCGCGGGTTGTGCGTAATGTTATAATTGCGCGAGATTTCAGACGGTTTGATCACACTCATGTCGATACTCACAGCTCATCACATCCATAAATCCTACGGCGCGCACGACGTGTTGCGCGATGTCGCTTTGTCGTTGGCGCACGGCCAGCGCGCGGCGTTAGTCGGCCCCAATGGCGCGGGCAAGACCACGTTGCTGCACATTCTGGCCGGCATGGAAGAACCCACCAGCGGTGCAGTCCATCGGGCACGCGGACAGACGATTGGGTTCTTGCCCCAGCACGCCGATCAGGAACTCAGCGAAATCACGACGCTACACGATCTCATGCGCTCGGTCTTCGCCCATCTCGATCGGTTGTCGGCCCACATGCGCGAGCTGGAGCAAGCACTGGCGGATCCCGATCAACATGACGCGGCGATAGAGAAGTACAGCAAGATCGCGGAACAGTTCGAGCACGCGGGCGGCTACACGTTTGAGTTGCGCATCGAACAGGTGTTGAGCGGAGTGGGCTTCGATCTCGGCGATCTGGATAAGCCCGTCAACATTCTCAGCGGCGGACAAAAGACGCGCGCGCTGCTCGCCCGATTGATCCTGCTCGACCCCGACGTGCTGCTGTTGGACGAGCCGACGAATCACCTCGACGTCAGCGCGGTGGAATGGCTGGAGGCCACGCTGCGCGATTATCATGGCGCGTTGATCCTGGTCTCGCACGATCGTTACTTCATCGATGCGGTGGTCGACACGGTGTGGGAAATGCAGGCAGGCCGCATCGAATCTTATCGCGGCAACTACACCGATTTTCTGATCCAGCGTGAAGAACGCTTGGAATATCAGCTCAAAGAGTACGAACGGCAGCGCGAGTTCATCGCCAAAGAAGAAGAATACATTCGCCGCAACATTGCCGGGCAGAACACGCGGCAAGCGCAGGGACGCCGCACGCGGTTGGATCGTCTGAAGCAATCGTCGGATTTGAT
This sequence comes from Anaerolineae bacterium, assembly GCA_003154115.1. Taxonomy (GTDB): domain Bacteria; phylum Chloroflexota; class Anaerolineae; order Fen-1058; family Fen-1058; genus Fen-1058. The sequence goes on along the minus strand of PMCF01000320.1, from coordinate 56,173 downwards.
CAAGCGCCCGGAAACCCGCAAGACGATGCGCTTCCAACTCTCTGCGCAGCCCCGCAGCGGCGACATCGTGCTGCGTGCGCGCAATCTATCGGTGGGCTATCAGGACGATCGCAAGTCTCTGTTGACGTGCGATCAAATCTACTTGTATCGCAATCAGCGCGCAGCGATCTGGGGCCCCAACGGCGCGGGCAAATCGACGTTTCTCAAAACCGTGCTGGGACAGATTCCGCCGCTGAATGGCGAGATCGAATTAGGTTCGAGCGTGAAAGTGGGCTACTACGCCCAGGCGCACGAGCTGCTCGATCCGAATGAGTCCGTGCTCACCGCGATCCTCAAAGTGCAGAACATGCCCGTCTCGAAGGCGCGCGGGTTGCTGGGTAGCTATCTGTTCAGCGGCGACACGATCGAGAAGCGCATCAGCGATCTCAGCGGCGGCGAGCGCGGCCGGGTGGCGCTGGCGGTGATGAGTTTGCAGGGCGCGAATGTGCTGCTGCTCGACGAGCCTACCAATCACCTCGATCTCGATTCGCAGGAGATTCTGCAAGACGCGCTCGCCGACTTTGACGGCACGCTGCTGCTGGTCTCGCACGATCGCTATCTGGTCGATGCGCTGGCGACGCACGTGTGGGCCATTGAAGACAATCGCATCACGGTGTACGAAGGCAATTACAGCGAGTTCATCACGCAACGTGAAGAAGCGAAGGCGCGCAATGAGGCACAGGTTAGGGCCACGGCTCAATCTACAAAAGAAAAGGCCAAAGCCAAACCGGCGCCAGACAAAGGCGAGAAGCAGCGGCAGAAGCGCATCGTCGACTTGGAAGCGGCCATTGCCGAACACGAAACCCGTTTGAGTGATTTGACCAAGCAAATCGAGACGGCCAAACCCGACAAGGTCGCAGCGCTGGGCAGTGAGTATGCGCGCGTCGAGCAGGCGATGCAGGCGTTGATCGATGAGTGGACAGAGGTGGCAGTGTGACACGTAGTGCGTGTTGCGTAGTGCGTGAAGAGGAGAGACCATGACGGTTCCTGATTTTCAAAGCATGATGTTGCCGTTCCTCAAAATTGCTGGTGATGGACAAGAACATGGTTTCAGTGGAACGCTTGAAGTCCTGGCAAAGCAGTTGGGTCTGACAAGCGAAGACCTCAAAGAAACTCTTCCCAGCGGCCAATCGCGTTTTGACAACCGCGCCGGATGGGCACGTACCCATCTCAAAAAAGCAGGGTTGCTGGAATCAACAGGCCGAGGTCGCTTTCGCATTTCTGAGCGTGGCAAGCAAGTCTTGAAAAACTCACCTGACCGGATCGATCTTAAGTTCCTGATGCAGTTCCCCGAGTTTGTTGAGTTCCGCAAAGTGGCGCGTCAGGGAAACAAAGCCACACCGGACGGCGAGATCAACGACGAGCCGGATCAAACGCCGGAGGAAGCACTGGAAAATAGTTATCAAAGGCTGCGCGGCACGCTGGCTCAAGAATTGCTGGAACGCATCAAAGGTTGTTCGCCCAGTTTCTTTGAGCGATTGGTGGTTGACCTGCTGGTGGCGATGGGCTATGGCGGCACGCGCAAAGATGCTGGACAGGCCATTGGTCAAAGCGGCGATGAAGGTATTGACGGCATCATCAAAGAAGACAAATTGGGGTTGGATGCGGTTTATATTCAAGCCAAACGGTGGTCGCGCGAGCGCACTGTGGGACGCCCGGTTGTGCAAGCATTTATGGGCAGTCTGGCCGGTCAAAAAGCGCGCAAGGGTGTGTTGATTACAACTTCACAGTTTTCGCAGGACGCACGTGAGTACATCAACCGGATTGATACCAAGATCGTATTGATTGACGGTGAAGAGCTGGCACAGTTGATGATCGATCACGGCGTAGGCGTCAACGAAGTCGCTACTTACACGCTCAAGAAAGTTGACGCCGACTATTTTGACAATGAGTGAAACACACGCACCACGCACTACGCATTACTTGATCGGCCTTACCGGCAATATCGCCACTGGCAAAAGCGCCGTCGCTAAAATGCTGCAAGACCTGGGCGCCACGGTGATCGATGCGGATGCGCTGGTGCACGAGTTGCAGCGCCAGGGCATAGCCACCTTCGACGCGATTGTGGCCGCGTTCGGGTCGGGTGTTCTCGATCAGGGGGGCGAGATCGATCGGAAAGCGCTGGGTGCGATCGTGTTTGCCGATCCGGCTCAACTCCGCGTGCTGGAAAGCATCCTGCATCCGGCGGTGTTGATCGAAAGTATGCAGCGCATCAATGCGGCGACGACGCCTGTCGTGGTGTACGAAGCCATCAAACTGATCGAAGCCGGCCGGGCAGAGATGTGCGATGCCTTGTGGGTGGTTACGGCCAGGCACGAAGTGCAACTCGAACGGCTGAGGCGCGATCGCTGGATGAACGAAAGCGAGGCCCGCCAGCGCATCGACGCCCAGCCTCCGCAGAGCGAAAAAATCCAACGCGCTACAGTCGTCATCGACAATAGCGGTACTCTACAGGAGACGCGCCAACAGGTGGAGGCCGCTTTCCGGGGCATTGAATTGAAGTCGTGACTTGTGGTATAGTTACGCTCGATCTTCACGAGTGAGGAATACGCTATGACCGATACCCCTATCAAAGTCCGCCGCGCCCGTCCCGACGATGCCGGAGCCATTGGTAATTTCTTGTCGAAAGCGACGCGCGGTCGCGTCGTGGTGCCGTATGACGATGTAGTTGAACGCCTGGGCAGCAAAGCCTATTTTCTTGCCACGACGGATGAGATCGTCGCGCTGGCCGGCTGGCGCGCAGAAAATCTCGTCGGACGGGTGGACGATCTGGTGATTTATCCGGGGTCGCTACGCCCCACAGTCGGCCGCGCCTTGTTCGAGCAAGTCGAAAAAGAAGCGCGCAAACTGGAATGCGAAGTGCTGTTGTTGTATATCCCCGTGAACGCGGCACAGGCCGCGGTCGTGTTTTATCAATCACTTGGCTATCAGCGCCGCCTGCTGGACGATATGCCGGGGCCGTGGCGACAAGCCATCGAAGAATTCCCTGGCGAGACGCACTTTGTCATGGCCAAACAGCTGCGCGAATTGATTACGAAGCCGATTTAGTTGAGGAGCAGGAACGAATGAGCGCCCTGAAGCAGTGGATCAATGTTCATCCCAAATTGGCCGCGTGGCTGATACTGGCGATGGGGATGGTGGTGTTAGTCGTGTGGTCTGCCAAAGACGTGGGCCTGCTGCCCGGTCAAATGTTGGCGTTGGTCGTCGCCACGATCGGATTAGCTGGATTATGCGTGTGGATCATCGGTTGGGAAGACTGACGACAACTCCATCAAATCAAACGCGCTCACCAGCCTGCTGCTGGTGAGCGCGTTTTCGTTTATCGGCCCTCGGCTAAAACCAGGTAAAAAACGAAGTCTGATCGGTTCCCGTGATGCCGTTGGACATAGCCGTTACTTCGATGAAGACCGTCTGAGCCGGTCGAAACGCGCCAACGTCAAATCGGTAGGAAGTGAAGCCATCGGCGTTGGTCTCGGGCAGCACGTAGGTTTTGAGCCCGGTCGCATCTTGCACTGTAAAGGAAACATCCGCATCTTTAAGCGGCGTATTCTTCTGATCGGTCACATACACATACAAGGTTTGGTTGAACCGGCGCGAGGTGATGGCGTACTTCGTCGTTGCGCTTACTTTCAGCGATAAGGGCACATTGCCGATCTGAGCCGACGGCACCGGATTCTTCAAGGCCGGATCAAACTTGCCCTGCGCCGCCATCAAATCAAAATGAATCGAGCCCAGATCCGCTAACTGCACGCGTTGCTCTGCCGCTAACTCCGGATACCACTCCATCTCTCCGCGCTGAAAATATTGCACGATGCGGCCACTGCCATTCTCCGGGCCATAATCCGAAATAGGATAGCCAAAGGTATCTAGCCCGCCATTCGAGTCAAAGAAATTCAAGAAAGCATAAGCGACCGTATGGCCTGTTTCGGGATAGTAGCGCTGAAAGTAGGTATTGGGTCCAGGCGCAGTCCTGGCCGGCGTTTTCTTCCCGAGTTCCTCGCCCAGCAACCCTAATTGCACACGATAAGGCGCTTGATTCTCAAGATGAAGTTCAAAACGGCACCGTTGGAAATACTGCACCGTGCGCCCGTTCAAGACAATTTGCTCGGTGATGGGGTATCCGAAGATGCGCAGGCCGCCGTGCTGGTTAAAGTAATCCAGAAACTCGTCACGCACGGTATGGCCGGTTTCGGGGAAGTACGCCGGCTCAGTTTGGGCTTGAAGGCTGAGAGGCATCAGCATTAGCATCAAGGCCAAACTCGCTAACCCCGCAATTAGGTAGATACGAGAAGATGGTTTGTGGACTGGCATTAGACATTCACCAACTGGATTCAAATGCCCTCATATTCTACAACACTCGGATCGAATAGGCAACCGCACTTGATTTCAGTTCGATTTCAAACACATATCAAACTGACCAACCACCAACCGATCGGTTTTCCGCCACCTCGATCGGCCTCGTGTGGATCCCTCTGGTCATTGGCCTAAACAATCTTCATATTCAATATAAGATAATTAATTTCAAAGTAAGAATAATGTATAAAAATCAATTTTAGGTATTGACAAATTTAGTTTCAGGTGTATATTACATCAAGAATATTGAAAGTCACTTAAACATTGTAAATTCAAAATAACACGTCATCATATTATGTGTCAAAGGGGAAATTATGAACCAGGCTCTTGCCCAGTGTCCAATTTGCCAAAGTAACCTTGAAATCACGAAACTGTACTGTCGCACTTGCGATACCACTATTGAGGGGCACTTTCAGCAGAATAATCCATTTCAGCAACTGGCCGCCGAGCAATTAGCGTTCATGATCACGTTCGTACGCAATGAAGGCAAGATCAATCGGGTGGGTGAAGAACTGGGAATGTCATATCCCACCGTCCGCAGTCGTCTCCACGATCTCATCCGGGCGCTAGGCTATGAAGTCGGTGAAGAAGAAGAACCAGCAGCTTTGCCCGAAGAAGAACGACGTGCCGTGCTGGACGCGCTGAGCAAAGGCACATTGTCGTCAGATGAAGCACTCAAACGGTTGAGCAGCAAAAGTTGACAACCAAACTCATTGCGAGCCGCACTCTATGACCACATTCCGCTCTGCTGTGAGCGCGACTCGCAATGATGAAGCGAGGTATTTGCTAATGAATGACTGGGCGATTGAAGCCGATCAGCTAATCAAAAGATTTCCGCGCCGTGCGACGCCCGCCGATAAGACGAATAGCGCCGACGGAGACGAACCTCAACCGGCGGCTCCCGCCCCCCAGCGCAGTCGCTGGCCTTTTGGCCGCAAAGCGGAACCGCCTGCGTGGTTCACGGCCGTCGATGGCGTGAGTCTGCAAATTCAGCGAGGCGAAGTCTTCGGCCTGCTAGGCCCCAACGGCGCGGGCAAATCGACGACCATTCGCATGTTGTGCACCCTGCTCGAACCGACCGAGGGAACGGCGCACGTCAACGGCTACGACATCGTGCGCCAGTCCAATCAAGTACGGCAAAGCCTGGGCACGGTATTGGCCGGTGAGCGCAGCATCTATTGGAAGCTCTCCGCGCGTGAGAACCTGGAATACTTCGCAGCGTTGTATCACATTCCCGCAGCAGTCGCGCAGCGCAGAATTGCTGAATTGCTCGATCGGATGGAGTTAACCGCCCGCGCCAACGATCTCGTTGAAAAATACTCGACCGGCATGAGACAGCGCGTAGCGATCGCGCGTGCGCTGTTAGCGCAGCCGCCCATCCTGCTGCTCGATGAGCCCACCCTGGGACTCGATCCCCAAGCGGCGCGGCGTGTGCGCGAGTTGGTCAAGGAACTCAAGTCCGAAGGACACACGATCTTGCTCACGACGCACTACATGGAAGAGGCCGATCAGCTGTCCGATCGGATCGGCATCATCGATCAAGGCAAGGTCATCGCGCTAGGCACACCGGCCGAGCTCAAGCGCCAGATCGCGCAGAAAGACGCGATTCGTTTGGAAGTGGCGGGATGGCACGCCGAGATGGCCGAATCGCTCCGCCAACTTCCGACGGTCGAGAACGTTACGCCTCGGTATACGGGCGCCGATTCATTGTGGGAAATCAATCTGCTGGCCGCCGACAGCCGCGCCGTATTGCCCGGCATTATCGATCGCATTAACTTCAACGGGACGCACGTCGTCAATCTAAACATCGTGCAGCCCTCGCTGGAAGATGTATTTATCCACCTCACCGGCAAAGCGCTGCGTGATTGATCGAAGAGGCATATCATGACGACAGCCCTGTATTGCCGTCTTAACTAGGAGTTAGCACAGATGAGAATAGACGCTCATGGTCACGCCTGTGGGGAATATGTCACAGCGGACCGTCTCGTTACGAAACTAAGCGAAAACAGACTGGATCAGGTTGTTCTATTTCCAGGGGAAACAGGAAGCAGCAAGATTCAAAAGGTCGGAGACCATAAACACAAAGAGGTGCTGTATTTCAGCAATGTCATTGGCACGTTCTGCGCAAAATTCATGGATTTTTCCCGCAAAATTGATGTGGGTAACGCTCATGTCTATCGCATGCGCCAGGAAGCGCCAGATAGAATTGTTCAATATTACTGGGTGACGCCCAGGTATGTGCATAAATTAGAACAAGACTTTCAAGAGATGCAGTTTGCCGGGATTAAATTGCATCAATGCATTGATTACTTTGGCATCCATTCAGACTTCTTGGGGGAGGTGTTGGATTTTGCAGAGCTGCATAACCTTCCAATTTTGATCCACTTATACGGGAGGAAAGATGCCAGCAACCTCATTGACGCAATCAAGGAAAGAGACGTTACGGTCACGATAGCGCATCTATTTCACGGCAAAGTATTTGAAGCACGCTGGCAAGAAATTGAAAGCAGAATATCTTTTGACCTGGCAAATTACTATTTGCTCAATAAGAGTACAGCCATGCGAGCCATCAATACTTTCGGGTGCGGAAAACTCATTTTGGGGGCAGATAATCCATACGGCGCGAATTGTATTGAGAAAACACTTGACCTGGTGGCTTCTTTGCCTGTCACCGAAAGTGACAAAGCGAAAATTCTGGGTGAGAATATGCAAAAAATCCTCGGAAATTGAGGGAGAAGCGCCGGCCCACTATGGCGCTAAACCGTGCGTACGTTTATTGCAAATGCGCCCGACAACTGATGGCCTGACACTCCATCATTGCGGCCTACTTGTGGAAAACGAATCATCATGACGACAACCACCTTCTCACCGCCGAACATTCGCAAACATGGCCTCACCGCCGAAGGACGCGCCCTGCGCGCGGTCGTGCACCGCGAATGGACGATCTTCCGCCGCTATCCCAGCTGGATCATCGCGCTGTTCATCTGGCCCATCATCTTTCCGATGGCCTACATCCTGTCGAGCCAGGCATTGGCCGGGCCTAACGGCGGCGGTCTGTTGATCTTTCAACGCAATGCCGGCACCACCGACGTGGTAGGCTACATCGCCATTGGCACCATCATCTGGATGTGGCAGAACGTGGTGCTGTGGAACGTCGGGTTCAGCCTGCGCGAAGAACAGCTGCGCGGCACGCTGGAAAGCAACTGGTTGTCACCGTCCTGGCGTTTCTCGCTGCTGCTGGGTAACAGCGCGGTGCAGATGGTGACGATGTTGATCTTCATCGGTGTGTCTCTGCTGGAATTCAGCCTGTTCTTTGGCGTGCGCTTCAACGGCAATCCGCTGGTTGTGGCCGTGCTGTTCCTGGTGTCGATTCCGTCGATCTACGGGTTGGGCTTTGCGTTCGCCAGCATCGTCATCACGGCCCGCGAGGCCAATGCGTTCGTCTTTCTGGTGCGCGGCTTGGTGATGATTTTCTGCGGCATCACTTTCCCGATCGCCGTACTACCCCAATGGATGCAGGGCGTGGCGACGCTGCTGCCGCAGACCTACATCATTAACGGTTTCCGTGAAGCGATGTTGAACGGCGCCGACTTCGCGACGCTGTGGCCCACGATTCAAGCGTTGCTTCTGTTTGGCGCGTTCTGGTTGGCGCTTGGCTTCGCTTTGTTCAAGCGCATGGAGCGCCGCGCTCGCCAGACCGGCGCGCTGGGACAATACTAAACAATGATCAATTTTCAATGATCAATGAACAATGGCAAATAAACGATGACTAACGACCCGCAACTAACTACCAATAACCAACCACCAACGACCAGTCTCGCTCGACCCAGTTGGCGATCGAATCTGCGCGCGGTGGTCGCAGTCGCGGCCAAAGATTGGCGACAATACTGGCGCTATCCATTGAATGCCGTTTCGTCGGTGCTCCAGCCGATCGTGTGGCTGACGCCCGTATATTTCATGGGTCAGGCGTTCAGCGTCAACGGCAAAGCGATCGGGTTCGCCGCCTACAGTGGCACCTCCGACTATATCTCGTTCATCCTCATCGGCACGGCGCTGAGCAGTTTTATCAACGCCGTGTTCTGGGGGATGGGATACGCATTGAAGAACGATATGGACGCCGGGGTGTTGGAGAGCAACTGGCTCGCGCCGATCCCTCGCTCTGTGCTGCTGATCGGCCATACGATCACCAATCTGATCGTCACCGCGATCACGGCCGTCATCATGTTGATCTTCGGCGCTCTGCTCTTTGGCTTCGAGGTCACCGGCAGTGTGCTAGCCGCCCTAGCCGCCACCCTGCCCATGTTGATCGGCCTGTACGGTTTCGGCTTCCTGTTCGCGGCCATCGTGCTAGTCATGCGCGAGGCCAACACGCTCGTCGATGTGAGCAGTTTTCTGGTGCAGATATTTTCCGGCGCCAACTTCCCGGTCACTGTCTTGCCGAAGTGGCTGCTGCCCGTCGCGCTGCTGCTGCCCCTGACTTACGGATTCGATGCCGTGCGCGGCATCTTGCTCGGCACCACCACGTTGCTGCCGATCCCTATCGAAGTGGTTCTGATGATCGTCTTCATGTTCATCATGATCGTGTTCGGCCTGTACGCCTTCGGACGACTCGAGCGCTACGTCCGCCGGCGCGGCACGCTGGGCATGCACTAAAAAATCACGGGAGAAAACGAACATGGCTAACTCAACTGAACGCACCGAAATTTTGCGCCTGATCGAAAGCGGCAAAATCAGCACCAGCGAAGGTCTTACGCTGCTGAACTCGCTGGACAAGGGAACACCGCAGCTGCCGCCTAAGCCCCAGACTCCCCCGGCGTCTCCGCTTACGACTCGCGGCCGCTGGCTGCGCATCCGCGTGACCAACCTCGCGACGCAAGCCCCCAAAGTCAACGTGAATCTGCCGTTGGGGCTGGTCAGCGCCGGCCTGCGCATCGGGCAGCGCTATGCGCCGGAACTGCACGGCGTCGATTGGGACACCCTGCTGGACGAGATTCAGCGCGGGGCCAACGGCAAGCTCGTCGAAGTGGAAGATCAGGAAGACAACGAACGCGTTGAAGTCTTTGTCGATTAGCCGAATCAATTGTAGAATAACAGGAGCAAGACCCATGACTAACGCTAACTACACTACCTCTACAACGCCGCAATTGACGATCATCTGTCACGCCGATCTGCAGATCGTCGGCACGGCCGATAACCTGGTTGTGATCGATATCGAAGACGATTCACCTGCCTCGCGCGTCGAGCGTAAGGACGATGTCGTCAGCATCACCGCCATGAACGATTGCGATATCTCCTGCCCGATCGGCACAGCGCTGACCATCGAGCATGTCAGCGGTGATCTGCGTGTCACGCAGGTTACCGGCAGTCTGGCGATCAATGCCGTCAATGGCGACGCCGTGCTGAAGGATGTCGGCGCGGTGGCGATTAAGACTGTGCAGGGTGACTTGACTGTACGCAGCGCCGAGGGCGACGTACAGACCGACATCGTGCGCGGTGATGCCACGCTCAAACGAGTGGCTGGTTCGGTGGCTATCAACAAAGTAGCCGGCAATCTCGTCGTGGATGATCTGGGCGGAGGCCTGGCCGTCAACACCGTCAATGGCGATGCTACTCTGGAAACGGCGCTGCATTCCGGCCAAATTTACGTTACCAAGGCCAGCGGCGATGTGACCTTCCGCGTCAAGGGCGGTGGCGGACAGTTTACGCTGAACTGCAGAGGCGATCTTCGGGTGCGGGTGCCTATGGCCAACTGGACGGGCAACGACCGATCGGGCGCAGGCTTGTACGGCGAAGGCACAGCTCAAGTGACGCTGGTCGCCAATGGCGATCTGCTCGTTTTGCCCGCCGCCACCGGCTCGCCCGTGGACGCTGATCAAATTTCGGGACAGGTTGAAGCCCTGATCGAATTAGCCATGAGCCAGTTCGAAACGCAGATGTCCAAAGTGCAGCATGATCTGGAACAGCGCTTTGGCAAGCTGGACAAACACACTGAGAAAGCGGCCGAACGTGCCGCGCGCAGTGCCGAGCGGGCTAAACGCCGCGCCGAGCACGCTGCCGGATCGTGGAGCTTCTCGTTCGGCCGGCCGCCCACACCGCCGACGCCGCCCTCTGAACCGGTCAGCGATCAAGAACGCCTGCTGATCTTGAAGATGGTCGAAGAGGGCAAGATCGATGTCGATCAGGCGGCGCAGTTGTTGTCGGCCTTAGAAAGTTGAGCATGGTCGCCCACGCCACTTCGAATCAATCTGCTTCATCAGGACTGCGCCCGATTAACTCGCTGCGCGATGTCGTCGGCGTGACGACGTTGATCGAGCGCGCCTTCGCCGACGACATGGACGTAAACGGCCACAACTCGATGCGCGACCTGCGCTGGATGGGCCAGCTGTTCGGCTGGATGGATTGGTTCACGTCGCCGGGGCAAGGCATGCTGCCCGGTTACGTGTGGGTGGAACAAGGACGAATCGTCGGTAACATCACCGTGCGACGGCTCAGCCTGTTCGGGCACGGTTGGATGATCGGCAATGTGGCCGTCTTGCCGGAATGGCGCGGGCGCGGCATCGGACGCCAGATGATGGAAGCCGGCATCGAGTTGGTGCGCCACAACGGCGGCAACTGGATCGCGCTGCAAGTCCGTACCGATAACGACATCGCGCACAACTTGTATAAATCGTTGGGCTTTGCCGACACCGGCGAGATCGTTTACTTCGAGCGCCGCACGTTTCGCGTCGATCGGGTTGGCCGACCCCAACAACCCGTAGAAAGTCGGTTGCGCCCGGCTCGTCCGCAAGACATGGATCGGCTGTTTACACTGGCGCAATCGCTAGTGCCCGATTCGGTGCGCTGGGCCGAGCCGACGTATCGCACCACTTTCGATCTGAGTCTCGAGCGCGATGTCTCGGACTGGTTCAGCGGCGCGCAGCATGTGTGGCGCGTGATCGAAGCAGGCGATCAGATTTGGGGCGCGGCTTTGCTGGAAGCAAAACGACGACGACGTTCGGGACGGTTGTATCTGTGGGTCGTGCCCACCCACGCCGGTCGCATCGAAGAGATTTTGATCGACAGCGTGCTGGCCGAACTCGATGATCCGCTCGACCTCGTCGTCGCACGCATTCCGGGCGAGCACATCGCGGGACGTGTGGCGCTGACCACGCGCAGTTTCCGGCAGGTGCGCGCCCTGACCAGCATGAAACTACCGTTGAACGGCGCGGGCTGATCACGCCGAAGGACTCACTGATGGTTACGAGTGAAGAGCGTCAAAAAATTCTACAGATGATCTCCGTGGGGAAGATCACGGCGGATGAGGGAGCACGGTTGCTGAACGCACTCAGCGGCAACCCACTACCCGATCGACCCACGCCGCCCGAGCAGCCGCAAACTGCGCCGCCAGCCGATCAATCTGCACCAACCGATCGGGCTGAAGAGACAGCCGCGCCTGAGCAATCCGCGCAACAGGAACCAGCGCCGACGCCGGAATCAGAAGTGATCGATCCGCCGCCGATCGATGCGAAGATGCCGGATACACGGCATTGGTGGCAAGTGCCCTTCTGGATTGGCGCGGCGATTCTGATCGCGGGCGCGTTCATCGTAGCCGGTGCGTTATCCAGCGGCGCGGCATGTTTCGTGTTGTTGTGCGGCCTGCCGTTACTGTTCGTCGGTTTGATCTTGATCATCGTGGCGTGGTTCGCGCGCAATGGCCCGTGGGTGCACATCCGCGTGAAGAACGATCGACCCGGCGAGCACAACGTCAACCTCAGCGTGCCGTTGGATCTGGGCGTGGTCGCCGTGCGCGTGGCCGAGCCGTTCGTGCCGCAGATGCGCCACACCGGCATCGACGATGTGATCGTGTCGCTGAAGGACAACGTGAAGCGAGATCAGCCCGTCCTCATCGACGTGAACGACGACGAAGACGGCGAGCATGTACAAGTGATTGTGGGATAGCCAGATAAACCTCACACCCAATTTTTGCGCAAATTAGNNCTAATTTGCGCAAAAATTGGGTCACAGGTCTTGAAGACCTGTGAGGTTTCAGGAGAGTGTCGCATGACCAGCACTGACGAACGAATGCAAATTTTGAAGATGATCCAGGAAGGCAAAATCACGGCGGCCGAAGGCGCCAAACTGTTGGAAGCGTTGAACGTTGGCAGCAAGACCGACAAACGCCCGCCCACTCCGCCGCTTCCGCCGGGTGCGCCTGGCAGTGATGCGCGCTGGTTCCGCGTGCGCGTGACCGATCTGCGCAGCGGCAAGAACAAGGTCAACGTCAACATTCCGATGGGCCTGGTTAACGTGGGCTTGAAGATGGGAGCCCGCTTCGCGCCCAACCTGGAAGGCGTCAACCTCGAAGAGATGATGACGGCCATCAAGAGCGGCGCCAGCGGCAAGATCATGGACGTGACCGACGAGGAAAGTGGCGAGCACGTCGAAATCTACGTCGAATAAATTTCCTCCGCTTTAGCCGCCGGGTGCGAAGAGATTTTGGACCCGGCGGCGCGATTCTTTTCGCGCTAAACCCCATGAACCTTTGACAGCCGAAATCAGTAATTGATCTGCGCACGGCCAAGCCACAGCGCTGAGTATGATGATCGGTGAGTCCTATACGGCATCCCTGCACGACTTTGGCCTAATGCCAGTCAGTGCTAAACTTACGCCTCGGAGGTACCCCGATGTCTGATGTAAATCAGCTTGTGCAGGATTTCATGGTGGCTCTCGGTTCTGCGGAAGCTGCCCGTTATGAAGCCGTGCTGAGCGAAGACGTTGGCCTGCGCCTGAATCGCTGGGATGGGCGTGAAATCTATCGGCCGCGCCAACGCGTGATGCAGCGTTTCATGGATGAATGGTCGAGCTGGCCTGATCCTACGCTGGAATCGTTCGACGTGCTGGTGCAGGGTGATCGGGCGGCGTTGGAATATCGCATCCAGGCCACCGAGAACGATCGGTATGTGGAACACAACCGATCGGCTTTCTTGACGATCCAGGATGGAAAAATCCAGACCATCGATCTCTACTGCCCGGAGCCCATTCCCAGTGCACGGCGCAAAGGTTGGATCGCGCCCGCCACGCTCACCGAAGAAGAACTCCGCCGCCTGTTCGAATCGACGCACAATAGCTTCGATGCGCGCGAATGGATTTCGCCGAACGCGAATAGCCGCGTCGGGTTGCGCGGCGGACGCTGGGGCAGCGGCGATGCGCATCCGGGCAGCAACGGCGTAGGCGGAGTTCATTGGACAGCGGCAGAAGCCGATCGGCGCATTGAAGAAACGATTGCCTATCATCGCGGGCGCAACATCGGCTTTCAGTGGTGGGTTAATGCCGACAATACTCCGTCTGATCTGGGTGAGCGCCTGGAAAAGCATGGCCTGGTTTTTGCCGGCGACGTCGTGACGATGGCCCGCCTGGGATTGGATCATCTCGACATCCCGATCAATCCCGAAATAACGGTCGAGACGTTGGATGGCTACAACGACGAAGCCATTGACGCGCTGTGCAACATCGACATGAAGTGTTTTCATTCGACGCAGGAACAGATCGACGAACGGCGGACGGTCTGGGTGGCGCGCATGCGTAATCCCAAATTCCGCGAGATCGAAACCAACTATCTCGCCCGGGTGAATGGGAAGCCGGTGGCCTTCGCGCGCTTGATGTTGGCCGGCGGCATGGCTTATCTGGGCGGCGCGGGAACTCTGCCGGAATTTCGCGGACAGCATGTCTATTCGACCCTGATGCGCCGCCGCCTGGAAGATGCCCATGCGCGAGGTTATCAGCTGGCCGTCATCAACGCCGGGCAGTTGTCGCGCCCCATCGCGGCCCGCTGCGGCTTCAAAGAATATGCGCGCGATTACGTTTACGGCTGGATGCCCGTGATCGATCTCGACGTGATCAAAGCGCTGCTACCGCAGGAATAGAGAAACATGTCGAACCCTAAAGAACTTGCTCAACAATTTCTCGCGGCCCTCGGCGCGAATGACGCTTCACAGTACGAAGCCGTGCTCAGCGACGATGCCGCTTTGCGCCTGGGCCGCTGGGATGGCGGCGAACTCTATCGGCCGCGCTGGCGCGTGATGCAGCGTTTGATGAACGAATGGGCGACGTGGCCTGATCCAAAATTGGAGTCGCTCACGATCATGGCGGATGGAGACAAAGCAGCGATCGAGTTTCGCATTCAGGCGACTGAAAATGATCGATATGTGGAGCACAACCGATCGGCTTTCCTGACAATCAAGGATGACAGGATCCAGATCATCGATCTGTATTGCAACGAGCCGATCCCCAGTGCGCGGCGCAAAGGCTGGATCGCGCCGGCCACGCTGACGGAAGCAGAGCTCCATCGCTTGTTCGAATCGATGATGAATAGCGGCGACCCACGTGAATGGCTGGCGCCCGACGAGAGCGAGCGTTATAGTTTGCGCGGCGGCCTGGGCGGCAGCGGCAAAGCTCATCCGGGCAGTAACTTTGTCGGCGGTGTGCGCTGGACGGGCGAAGAGGCTGATCGAAGAATTGAAGAGACGATCGCTTATCATCGCGAGCGCAACATCGGCTTTCAATGGTGGGTCACGCCTTACGATACGCCGCAGGATATGCGCGAACGTCTGGAACGGCAAGGAATGGTACTGGCCGGTGATGCGGCCACGATGGCGCGTCTGGGCCTGGACAACCTCGATGATATTCCCAGCAATCCCAACGTCACGATCGATCTATTGGACGGCTATGACGACGCGGCCATCGACGCGATTGGAAATATCATGCTGGTCTGCTTCCACTGGCCCCAAGAACAAGTTGACGAGCGACGACCGGGCTGGGTGGAACGCATGCGCGATCCGAAATTCCGCGACAAGGAAGCCAACTATCTCGCTCGCCTGAACGGCCAACCGGTGGGCTACGGGCGGGTGCAGCTGCGCGGCGGTGTCGCCTATCTGGGCGGTGCGGCGACGTTACCGGAATTCCGCGGCCAACACATCTACTCGACGCTAGTGCGCCTCCGCCTGGAAGAAGCCCGGGCGCGCGGCTATCATCTGGCCGTCATCAATGCCGAGCCGCTGTCACGACCGATCGTCACGCGCTGCGGCTTCAAAGAATATGCGCGGGCGTACATCTACGGCTGGATGCCCGTCATCGACGTGGATGTGATCAAATCGCTGGTGCCGCAATAGAATTTCTGAGTGCTGATTGTTGATTGAAGATTATAGATTTTCACGCAGCACGCAGCACGCAACACGCACCACGTCTTACGTTTCACGCTTTACGTTTTACGCAACACACATCCTATTATGAACGCGCCTAACACTACCGCTGTTCCTTATCAACCGCCGCCTCACGGCTGGCGCACGTTTCTGATCGTCTGGTTCACGCAATCGATCTCGGTGCTGGGTAGTGAGCTCACCTTCTTCGCGTTGAGCATCTGGTTGATCCAGACGCTGTACCCTCGCGCCGATCAAAAACCCGAGTTGGCCATCGCGCTCTCGCTGGTCAGCCTGTCGGCAGCCATACCGCGCTTGCTCTTGATCCCCTTTGCGGGCGCGTGGGCCGATCGGCACGATCGCAAGCGCACGATGATGTCCATGGACTTCGCCAATGGCCTGGTCAGCGGGCTGCTCGCAGTGCTGGTCGTCACCCATGTACTGCAACTCCCGTTGCTGATCGTGCTGCTGGTTATCCACTCGATCATCGCGGTCTTTCACCAATCGGCGTTCGACGCGTCGTACGCCATGATCGTGCCCGAGAACAAATTGTCGCGCGCCAATGGCATGATGCAAACCATCTGGTCGTTGTCCGGCATTGTAGCGCCCAGTATCGCCGCCGCCATCATCGCCCTGCCCGCTTTGCTGCGGCAAGCGGGCGCGGCTGGTCCGATAGCGCAATTGCCCGATGGCACGGCCCTGACGATGGTCACTGACTCGATCTCGTTCTTCTTCGCGTCCTCAGCTTTGATCTTTTTGTTCATTCCTTCGCCGCACCGCACCGACCTGCATGACACCGCGGGCCGCGCCAGGAAGAGCATGTGGGCCGATGTGCAGGAAGGCGCGCGTTACATCTGGTATCGACGTCCGATGCTGTGGCTGTTGGGGACGTTCACCGTGGTGAACTTGCTGAGCTCGCCGGTGGGCATCTTTCAGCGGCTGCTGCTGAAGTACAACCTCGCCGCCGATTGGACCGCGCAAGGCATGACGTTTGAAGCGGCACTGGCGCTGCTGGCAACCATCGGCAGTGTGGGTGGGCTGGCGGGCGGTATCCTCATCAGTTCGTGGGGCGGGTTGAAACGGAAGCGCATCTACGGCGTGCTGGTGCCCATTATTATTAGCGCGTCGGCCATGATCGGCCTGGGCTTGTCGGCGGGTCTCATCATGGCGGCGATCATGATCTTCACGTCGTCGGCCATGATTCCGCTGATGAACGCCCACTCACAAACCATCTGGCAGGTGCAGACGCCGCGCGAATTACAGGGGCGGGTGTTTGCGGTGCGGCGGCTCATCGCGCAGTTCACGTCGCCGCTCGGCGTAGCGATGGCGGGACTGGTCGGCGGACAACTCGATCCAGGCATGTTCATCGCCGTGTTGGGCACGATCCTGCTGGTCTTCACCGTGGCACAATTGTTCAATCCCAATCTACTGCGGGTGGAAGATAAAGCGTGGCTGGATGCGATGGCCGCCGAACACGAAGCGAGGCGCACGGGAATTATGGCCCGCACGGGGGACGCGGTAAGTGATCTGACGCTGGGGGTGGAAGATGCCTTGCCGGAAGGTATTCTCCATGAGGATATAACGTCTGTCATTTGACCACAACTGGCTGCAAGAAAACTCGATCACCCCGCGGCTGCTGATCGACTACGATCGGCAGCCGTTTGCCATCTGGCTGGGTATACAACCCGATCGCGATCGGATATGATCCCGGCGGCAAGTTATCCGGCAACGTCAAACGATGAATCTGTACGAAGACATCGCCGGGCTTCAAACTCTGCGCCGTGAGCATCAAGCGATCTTGCTGCGTGACAATCTCACCCCTGTTATTCAGCACATGCGTGAACTGTAACAGCTGCGGTGGCAATTGATCCTTCACACGCCAATACGTCGTCAACTCTGCATTGTTCCCCGTGCGCGCCAACGTGTAACCTAAGAAATCCACTTTTCCGCCGAGGTCGATCGGGAGTGAGGCGATCTCTTTCGATCCGTCGAATTTCACGATCGATTGCGCGGCGATCTCCAGTTGTTGAGTAAGCAGCGTTGTAGGATCGGCCTTGAGGATCACGCCCAACCGATCGGGCAGCTCAGTCCGATCGGCTTGTGCCAGCCACGCCGTGATCGGAAATTGCTGCAAGGTCGCCTCATCGACCGCATCGGGAAAAGCGTAGCGCGCCGAACCTTCCGGCAAAATCAACGTGTCCAGGCAGTTATAAAAACGCAGTGACACATCCGGTCGATCGAGCAAGAAGCGCACATGCCGCCACGCCGGATACCACCACGGCTCGCGCTCGTCGATCAGATGATCGGGCAAGCAGACCGCGACGGGCGAAGTATCCGCGTCTTGTTGCACGTAATCAGCGACAGCTTTCAATCCCGCTTGATGCCAGAAGCGCGTATCGGGCAGCGACGGCCACACGGTGAAGTAGTCATGCGCCGTCCACACGAAGTTGAAGATGAACAACAGGCTAAATCCACCGACAAGCAAATAACGCCAATACCTTGCATCCTGCATCCTGCTTCTTGTATCAACCCAATGGAATACCTCACCGGTCGCCACGCCGATAAGAGCAAACAACACCGTCTGCACGCCGAGCGTGCGCGTGGAGTTGGGCGCGGGCTGGCTCAACATGCCGGGCGTCAGCGAGATGAAAAACCAGATGAACAGAAAAACGTATTCCGGTTTGCGCCAGCGCCACAGCGTGATGAGCAAGCCTCCGACGAGTAATAAAAAACCGATCGGATCGAGGAAGGGCCGATCGGGTATGCCGTAGTACGGCAGCGGATCGCCGACAAAGCCGAACATACCGAGCGTGCGCAGCGAAGTTTCGATCACCGGCTGCACATTGCCCTGCCGCAATTCACGCAACGGCCGATCGATGTCAAAGAAGCCGAGTTGATCTTCTTGTGGGTTCTGCGCCAACGTGATGAATAAGGGCGCCGCGACAAGCGCCACAGCAATCAGCGCAATGGCAATGCCGCCCCACCAGCGCTTCCATTCGGATCGACGCGCGATCACAATGTATCCACCAAAAATCACTAGAATCGCCGGTAAAATGCGCGCCGCCGTGTAAGTGTCGATCGCCGCGCCGAGGCATACGCCACTCAGGGCCCACCATACATAGACCCGTCGCCCCGTGGTGGATTGCGCGCGCCACAAGCAATAGGCGGCGAGTGTTGCCAAGGGCACCAACAGCACCACATGCAAGCCGATGCGGCCAAACGCCACCGTCCAGAAAACAACCGAAAACGATGCCAGCGCGGCAATGGCCGCCAGCGCACCAAAGAGCCGGCGTGTGAAGGCCCAGATGAGGCACGCCGCGATCAGGCTGATGAAAGCCGCCGGTAAACGAATCGCCAGCAGATTCAAGCCCAACACCTTCATGAAAGGCGCAGCGAAATAATACGCCAGCCCTTCATTGCCGATGTTCTCTGGAAAGAAAATTGCCAGACGACCATGCGTCACCGTCTCAGTGATTTCGGCAAAGGCTACTTCGTCGTTGTGCAGGCCGGGCGGCACGCGCAATAGATCGTGCGTGCGCAGACCGAACGCGATCAACAGCAGCGCGACGAGCAGGATCCATTCCCAGCGAGCGATCTTGTGAATCTTCATTGAACGGTCAACATCCCCAGCACGACGGAATCCACGGCCCGATCGCCCAACTGTGCTTTCAACCGCGCGCCGCTATCGGGATGATAGGCCCCCATCGAAAGGCGATACGGCCCCGGCGGCAGATCGGCAGGCAGTTCGAGGCGATGGCGCTGTGCAAAGATATCTCGCGCTTCGAGCGAACCGACATTGACATCTAAGCCATCCCACTGGGCGATGATCTTTCCATTGGGCGCAGTGACATGGATGAAAATCTTGAGCGGCGGTGCCGCCGGTTGTGACATTTCCCAGTACGTAAACAGATCGATGCGGGCACCGGACTGAACAGTATCTTGATCGATTGCCCAACGCAACAGATTAAGACCGGCGAGTTCAAAGGGCAGCGATGCAGGTTCCAGATCACCCGTGGGATTCTGTGCAGTGAAGGTCTCGCCGCCGAGCCATACCGGGCGCAAAGGTGATCGGGCAATCGCCGAGTTAAGGGCTGCACGCCCATTGAGGTCCTGTACCGTGAAGATCGTCTCATTCGTGTCTGACCAGCGCGGTTGATCGCTCGCCTTTGCTCCGGCCCAGAAACGAGCTTGCATATCGGCGTCGCACGGTAAGGGCAAGTAAGCGGGTGTGAGATAACGCGTAATCGCGCCTTCTTGTGGATACAACATCGCGTTGCGGCAGTCGAACCACTTCACCTTGAGATCGGGCCGCAAGCCCAGCAGATCAAATGTCTGCGGATCGAAGTCCGCACCTGGCTCAAAATCTTGCACGCTTAAACCAGAAGCCGCGATCGGCGTATGCGCCGAATCGATATTAAGATAGCGAACTGCCTCCGTCCAAGTTGCTTGCTGCCAGAAGCGCACATATCCATCTTGCGGCCATTGCCGGAAGTAATCACTGGCGGTCAAAGTCGCATTCCAGACAAGCACAAGCGTGAACAGGCCGATGACAAGATGACGGGATGACAAGATGACAAGATGACGCGGCGTCCTGCGTCCTGCATCTTGCATCTTGCTTCTTGCCACAACCCAGCGCACGATTTCAACCATCGCGACACCCGCAAACACGAACGGCACCGGCCACGCGGCGATGGTGCGCACGAAGTTCGGCGAAAACGGTGTGACCATCGCCGGGATGAGGCTAATGAAGAACCAGATCAACAGCAAGGCGTAAGCCGGTCGCTTCCAGCGCCACAAGCAGATCAGCAAGCCGATCACGAACAACGCCGCTCCGAAGATTTCTGGAAAGACCGGACGTCCGCCGACGTTGTAGATCGGCACGGCATCGCCGCGATAGGTGAACATCCCCAATGTATTCAGCGTGGACGAGATCACTTCGCTCGGATTGCCGGCCCGCAGTTGATTCAACGGGCCGCTGAGATCGGCAACGCGCGCTTCGGCTGTTGGATTGATAATGGTAAGATAGATGATCAATGGCGCGGCGACGATCAAGGCGGTGAGGAAGAAGACGAACGTGTTGCGTAGTGCGTAGTGCGTGTTGCGTACTGCGTACTGCGTATTGCGTAGCACCCGTCGACGCTGAACAAAGACGAAAAGTAAGAACAGGCCAAAGACAAGCGGGAAGACCCGGCTGGCTTGATAGGTGTAGAGCGAGAGGCCGAGCAGAACTCCCGGAAGGATGAAGGGGGAAGGATGAAGGATGAATCGCGCACCTTCTCTCTTTCCCGCTTTCCCTCCATCCCTCTGTCCCTCCGTCTCTCTATCTTCACCAAACAACGCGCGCCACAGAAAATACGTCGTCAACGTGGTGAGCAATGGCAGGGTGATACCGCGTAAGCCAACACGCGCGAAGAAGACAGGCCACAGTGAAATCGACATCCACGCGAGCGCGCCGATCGCCACACCGGGTGAGAAGATCAAGCGGATGAAGCGATACGTGGCGGCCAAGCCCAACATCGCGATGAAAGCCGAGGTCAGGCGCAGCACGAACGCATTCGCTCCCAGCACGCCGAACATCCCGGCGACGAGGTAGTGATACAACGGCTCGTGCCCGTAGCCGGCCGTGAAGTAAATGGCAAAGTGGCCGCGCAGAATATCTTTCGCCACCTGCCCGATGATGACCTCGTCGTGGTGCAGGCCGGGCGGCACATCGTTCAACAGCCAGACGCGGAAAAAGAAGGCGATCAACAGGATGCCGATCACGACGGGCCACTCCCAACGTGCGCGCTTGCCTCGTGCTTCCTGCATCTTGCCTCGTGCTTCCTGCATCCTGCCTCTTGCTTCCTGCTTCCTGCTATCTGCCTCGTGCTTTGTAAATCACCAGCGGCCCTTCCTCACCAACTTTCTCCAACAGCGGCTGTCGATTCAGCAAGTCGCCAAACGATTTCACCCGGCCCTGCTCCAGCATGTCGCGATGCACGACCACATAGCCGATGTTCCAATCTTGAATCAACTGGCCCAACTGTGCGTCGACTTCGGCTTGCGGCGGCAGGCCATGTGACAACGTCAACGCCCCCAATAGTGGATCGGAATAGAAATAGTCCAAGACCTCACTGGGCAAACGCGATAAATAACCGCTGGAAATAGGATGCTGATGGAAGGGCGCGTAATACTGAAGGTATTCGCCGCGCCCGACCATGGCGAAGCCGGTGCGCACCCCGATCGGCACTTCGAGGACCGCAAAATCGCCGGGCGTCTGGGCGATGATGCGATACGCCTGATAGTCCGGCATCGTCGTGATCGGAAAGGGTTTCAGCAGATCGTAATCCCAGATAAACAACAGCATCAATCCGGCCATGAGGGCACGCTGTGCATTCACCCGATTGACCAACTGTTTCAAACGAAACACCGTGCGATCAAGGGTCAGACACACCACCATCGTCAACGCCAACACGGCGGGCGTCATGAAACGCATGGGGGTGCGATATTGATTGCCGAGCAGTCGATGCACTAACGCATAAGGTAATTCGATGCGCGTGCCACCAATGTCCACGTAAGGTCCCAATGCGAGGATGAAACACCCCAGCCCGACAATCAACCAGAACCAACGCTCGCCATCGCGTCGAATGAACGGAAGGCTGATCAACGTCAGCACCGGCAGCAGCCAGCCGATGGTAAAGTCGCCGTTGTCATTGCGCGTGAATAAGTTCTGCACCTGAAACACAAAGTAGGCGGTATCTTCCAGGCGCACCGGCGGATAATTCAACTTGCTCGCTTCCAACAGTTGTGGCAGCGGCGCGAACAACGCCGGGACGACGAAGGCAAGCAATGCAATCAAGATTAAGCCAATGAGACGCCGATCAACGCGGAGAGACACTGATTGGGTTTTATCCGTGGAATCTGTGTTACTCCGTATCCTAAATAGGGCGTACGGCCCCAACAGCAACAGCGTCCACATCGTCTGCTGAAAATCGGTGAGCCACGATAGATAGACACACAATCCCACCATGCCGGCCCACGTCCAACGTTTCGTCTCGACGACCTTGTCCCACAATAGCAGGCACACGGGCAGCCAGAAGATCGAAAGCTTATCGAGATGCCCCACCGACGCGCGATGGATCATCGCCGGAGTGAACGCAAACATCAAACCTGCCAACACCGCCACACTGGCACGCTCTACGTGTTTCCGCACGAGAGCATACATGCTCACTGCGGCTAACACGAAAGCTAGTACGATGATGGCATTGAAGGTGGGAATCAAGCCGAAGATCGCTTGAAACGGCGCGCTGACTAGCCCCCACAACAAGGCCAAGGTGTGTCCGGCCAACGGCGAGAGGAATGGATATACCACGATGTTGGTGTATAACGGGCTGACATGCAAATCAAAGATCGCGTGTCGCACCCACCACAGGTTCCAGAAAAAGATGTCGAACTCTGACGGTTGAATCTCGTTGCTCGCCTGCATCTTGACTACGCCCGGCATGGCGGTCGTGAAGTTGGCGATCAGCACATTCAGGGCAATCCCCGCGACGATCCCATAGAAGCCGACAATGGCGAGACGGCGTGCCCACTTCATGGTACGACCTCGATCTCGCCGAGGATGACATGATCGCCCAGAGGTTGGCCCGATCGATCTTGGGCGGCCCAGCGGACGTTGTCGCTGAGGTTGTAGAGACCCAATTCCACTGTATATTTGCCGGGAGATAGTTGATCGATCGGGACACGGTGTATCTGTACAAATTCATCGCCAGACTGCCAACTATGACGCGGCACCCCCAATCGATCATCTTGCGCGGGCCGGTTATCGCGTGTAGCAATTTGCCCATTCGCATCCAGCAAATGGATAAAAATCTTCGTCAAGCCGGGTTGGCCTTCACGCACGATCCGCCAGGCCGATAAGATCGGCAGCACCCCGCTGGCCCGTGAAACCGTCACTGGCCGATCGAGTCCCAGCAGTTCGATCTCATCGTTGAAGCGCGTGGGACAATCGGCGCACGGAGCCCACGCTTCGATCTGAGCACGGAAGCGTGCGGCAGCGAAGGGATACAGCTTGAAATCCTTTGACTGCGCGATCGGTTCAACCCCATTCATAAAACGCGCCTTCAATTCAGCAGCCAATGGCGTGTATGATGGCAACGCTAATCGTTGAATATCCGTGTTGGCAGCCGCGACCAGCGCCTCGCGCGCATCGAACCAGCGCACCGGCGGATCAGGGCGATTCAACGCCTGATCAAAAATAATGGGAGCGGCGTCTTCGATGAAGTAACCAGACACGGCCACGGGCGTCACATCGTGCGCTGCATTCAACGTTGCTGCAATCTCCGCATAAGCCGCCGAGTATTGAAAGCGCACATCCTTATCGTTGCCCCACACGTCAAAGTAATCGTGCCACGTCGTCATGGCCGTCTGGCCCAATGAAAGCACGGCGACCAACGCAACACCCGTGGGTGCTAACCACGAGCGTCGTGTAGACACCCACGCTACCATCTCGCCCAGCGCTACAGTTGCTATGGCAGGCATCACCGCTACAGGCGTCTGCGTGGCGATGGCGCGATAGAAAAACGGCGCGGGCGCAGTGAGCAGATTGGGCAGCAGCGCCACTGCCAGCCAGATCAACATGAAGGCATACGCCGGGCGCTTAAAACGAATGAGGCTGACGACCAGGCCGACGACAAACAACAATGATCCCAGGCCGATAAAGATGGAACGTCCCGTTAGATTGTAAAGAATCTGTGGATCACCGCTCCCATCGAACGTGAACATCTTCAAAGTTGCACCGGCGGTATCCAGCACCGGCCTAAAGTCGCCGCGCAACGCGGCGCGAATCGGCTCAGTCTGAAAAGCCCGCTCGGTTTCTGCGCCGGGATGAGCGGCCAAGTAGATGAACAGTGGCGCCGCCACCAGCACCGCGACGACAAAGAACAGCGCCAGCCCTTTCCAGTTGGATTTGATCAACTCGCGCTCGCGCCAGAACAGATAGGCGACGAATAGCACATAGATCAAGGGAACGACGCGTGAAGGTTGATACGTGTAAAGGGTGAGGCCCAGCAGAACACCGGGCAAGATGCACGTTGCAGGATGCAGCCCGGCTGAGCCTTGCATCTTGCGTCTTGCCTCCTGCAACATCTGCCAGAACGCCAGCGCCGTCAGCGTCACCAGCGTCGTCAGCGTGATATTGCGCAAGCCCGCCCGCGACGTAGAGACCGTCCAGAATAACACCGCGATCCACGCGACGCCGATCAACGCCGTGGGCACACCGAATAACTTACGGAATAAAAAGTAGGCCGCGAGAAGTTGGACCAGACCCAGAACGCCCGAGACGAAGCGCAGCGCGGAAGTTGGATCAGGGATGAAGTTGAGCGTGAAGGCGACGAGGTAATGATACAGCGGCTCGCGTCCCCACCCTTCCTCAAAGTAGATCGGCCACGCGCCCGAGCGGATTTCCTGCGCTAACTTCGCGTCGAGGGCTTCGTCATAGTGCAGACCCGGCGGCACCTGGTTGAACGCGGCAAAGCGAAAAATGATCGCAATCAACACGATTGCGATCAGCAGAACGGCCTCGATTTTGCGGAGAATTTGCATCTCAGTCATGATCGGCGCGATTATATCATGGCCCATTCAATGTCACGCTGTCGCCCTGGGCATCGCTGCGCGGCAGACGCGTGCCCGTGTCAGCGCGATACAAACCGACCACGATCTTGAAAGGCCCCGGTGCGCCCGCCGCGATCGGGATCGAATAAGGATCGACCACATACTCGCCCACTGTCCAGCATGAAGTCGGCGATTGATCGCGCACCGGCATGTTGTCCTGTTGCCCCACCTGCTGACCATTCGCAGCGACGACGTGTGCAAACACGGTGTAGGCGTGCGGTGGTTGTGCCAGCGCCTGCCACTGCAAAGTCAGATCGATCGCGTTCCCCGCTGAGTTGACAGCGTAGCCGCGCAGTGCGATTTGATCGGCAAACTCGGCAGATGTGGTATGGGACAACGGCGCTGGATTCAGTACCGCCGATCGTTCCGGCGGCTCATCCAGAAAGCTATCGTTGACCAGCCAGCGTGTGTTCATGACGAGAAGTTGTGCGGCGACCAGCGCGATGAGCAAAACGTAAAACGTAACGCGTAAAACGTAAGGCGTATCCTCTTGCATCTTGCTTCCTGCATCTTGCCACCCGACCGCGATCAACATCACCAACGGCCCGAAGTAGATCCACAGGCGTCCCACCTCGCCCCGCACGATGCCGGATAGCCACAATAACAACAGAGTTCCAAAAGTAGCAAGCGCGATCGGCAGAAGGGATTTTGGAAACGGAATGCGTTTGATCAAATTGTAGAGCAGCACGATCACAATCGGCAGGCCGAGGAAGACCGCAAAATCGATCGGGTTGCCGAGCAGCCAGACGCCATACGATCGATTGCCTGTAGTTGATTCGAACGCGAGGCGCGAACCGATAGAAATCACGCTGAGCGGGTTAACGCTATACAACAGCCAGTACAGCAGCCAGATGGAGGCGCAGCCCAGCGCAAAGACGAGAGCGAGACGGAGAGAAAGAGAGATGGAGGGACGGAGAGAAGCACGCTGAAACCATAACCAGGTAAGGCCATAAAGGCCGACGATCACCATCAACACCGCATTGCCAACGCTGAAAAACGAGGCGATGGACAGCGGCACGCCTGCGGCAAAGATGCGCCACCACGAGCGCTTCTCCAATCCGGTGTGCGCGAGATACAAGCCGACAAATAACAACAATGGATAGATTTGATCCCACTGGCTCATCCACATGGCAAACAGGGGCAGCACGGGAAACACCATCACGGTGATGGCAGCCACGCGTGAGTTGGACACGCGCCGGGCAAACGCAAAGAGCGGCCACACGGCCAGGCTACCCAACAGCGGCAGCAACATGCCGATCGTCGCGCTGGCGATCTGTGCATTGTCCAGCGCCATGAGTCCCGGATTGTGGCATTGCAATGTTCGCAGCGGCAGCGCGATGGAGTCCGCCAACGGCGGTGCCGCGCGAAGGGCCTGCCACACCAGCCACTGCACGATCTCTGCGCCCGGTGGATGCGACTGCGCATGGATGGGTAGCTGCGGCATCTGTGCTGGGAAATTCGCCAGGAGCTGATTAAGATCGGGCGCGGCGACCGCCGTAGTGAAATAGCCGCTGTTGTGAATGGAGACCGTCGGACCGAAAAATTCCAGCAGCGGTAGGCGCGACACGGCAAACGCCAGCGAGAGTTGAAGCAGCGGTGCGGCCAGTGTAACAAACAGCAAAAACCAGCGCTCGTAACGGCGTGAAGTCTCACCGCGTTCAAAGTTCTTCAACCACAGAGCACACAGAAAGACGTAGAGGCCGAGAGTAACGATCGGGACGATCAGGCGCGCCGGAGATTCCAGCCCGCGCAGCGGCCAGCGCCACTCGTCGTTGCCGCGCAGAATCGGCAGCAGATCGAACGCCAGAATGGCGATCAGCAACAGCGACGGAATGAGCAGCCAGAGAATTTTAGATTTTGAATTTTGAATTTTGGATTGATCTGAGTTCATCGCAACCGCTTATAACCGCAGCAAGGGAAATATATCTCTCCAGGCATCATGCAGGCCCTGCGCTGCAGTCAAAAACGAAATCAACACCGCGACCCAAAACAACGCTTGCCAGACAAACGCGGCGCGCGGTTTATTACGCATCACGCAGTACGCATCACGTGAGAAGTACCACCACAGCGGCACCAGCGGCACGAACCAGCGCGTGCCCCACGCCAGTCCGCCGAAATTGTCCGTGCGCAGAATCAGATAAGCCGCAAAGATGAGTGAACCCAGCAGCAGCGCCAGCGCGAGTCCGCGCGGTTGCCGTTGTTTGATCGCCACGCCGATCCCGACAAAGGCAAAGATCAACATCGGCGTGAAAGAGAAGAGGCCGCGCTGACCGATGAACATATCGTAGGTGTAGCGTGTTCCAAACTCCCATGAATAGAAGCCATTCGTGCCGCCGACGGTCGTGTTGAGCACCGTACCCACAAAGTCGTAGGCTTTGGGATCGAAGTACAGCGGCATGATCGTTCCCGCCGCCCAGTAATTGACCACGGCACTCAGCGCAAACGGAAGCAGCGCGCCCAGCGCATACGGCAACAGCCCGCGCCAGCGAGTGAACAACACCCACAGCCCAAACGCGACGATGAAGATCGCCAGTGTAAGATCGATGTTGGCGGCCAAGCTGATGAAGAACCCGGCGAAGAAGAAGCGCCAACTGTTCCATCGAACTTTTGAAGTTGAGGCTTGCCCGTTCCCGCCATCTGGAGTGGAGGCTTTAGCCGGGTTTGCCGCCTCCTGCGATTGGACTCCGGCTACGCCCAGCGGCCCGCCGCCGCAATGCGGCGGATACGGGCAAGCCTCAAGTCCTGAAGCTGTGATCAAAAACGTGAATCCCGCAAACAGACACAGCGCCGCCGGGACGTGACCGGCAAACACGATCGAATAGGGCGCGAGAGGCGAGGCGATACCTAATGCTACAGCCAGCGCCGTTGCTAATGTTCCATTCGCTCCGGCATTCAACATCGCCTGCCAGAAAAGGACGATGAGCAACGAAGCTGAGCCGCCGATGAAGATCAGCGTGAGCCAATAGAAGGCGGTGAAGCGTGTGCCGGTCGGCGTGAAGGCGCGGCAGGCCGCGGGGTCCTCGTCGGGCACGCAGATCGTCGGGTCGAGCGTGAGGCCGAAGACGTTGTGCAAGATCGAGTACGCGCCCGCGGCCGCCACCGACAACAAGGGCGTCTTGTCGGAATAGAAGTGCTCGTTGATGAAGACTTTGTCGCCCGTGCGATTGAATTCAGTGTGATCGATGACGAACGTGCCCTGCTCGACCAACGTCTGCACCGTCGCCATGCGCGATTCTTCCTGCCACGAGTGCGTGTGAACTTTGGTCAACAGCGCCCACAGCAGCATGAAAGACACGAACAAGATCACACTGAACCGGCGGCGCGACAGCACTTCATTCAGCCGGGTCATGGCGTTACCTGCACCTGGGTCAAAAAGATCCGATCGGCTACATGCTGATCGCCAACATAGATCGGCCAGCGCTCGCCCGTGTCTTTGCGATACAACCCAACTCCGATCGAATAGGCGCCCGCTGGCGTGTCCGGGGGCACGGCAATGAATTCGTGTGATTGCATAAACACATCACCCGGCTGAAGACTGGGACCATCGACATCGAGTTGATCTTGCTGCGCCATCACTTCGGTGGGTGTGCGATAGAGATGCGTGAAGGCGATCAAATCCGCAGGCAGATTGCCCGTCACGCGCCAATAGGTAAGCACGCGCACATTGCCGCCGGGTTTCACCTGCGGCGGCTTGATCTGATACCCGATCAATTCGACGGCGTGATTGAAGTCGACGGGGAGTTGGGCCGGCGCAGGCGGGTGTGCTTCAGGCGGCCAGGCAACCGTGAGTTTGCTCCACTGCGTAAGTTTCTCCGCCAACGGGGCTTGCACATCGACGCGCAGCGCATTATTCAAACCTTCAACCGGTTGAACATAGGGCGCATCCAGCCACGGTTTCTGAACTGACCGTCCCAGAAAATCGGTCAATGGTTCCACGCCGGGATAGACGTAGAGATACTGTCCGCCGGCGGGAATCACCATGCTGTAACGACAGTCGTGCCAGCGGGGCCGCACATCGCGCCGTTGGATGAGATAGGGCGCGCCCAGTTGGGCCAGCGAGTCGTGATAATCCGGCCAAACGAACAGCGTGCATTGCGAGATCGGCGGCAGCGGCTGAGTTTGCGCGTCAAAGTAACGCCCAAGATCGCGCAAGGACGTATTGAAGACCCAGCGAATGTTGTTCAACGACGGCCACACCACAAACATATCGTGCGCCGTGCCCAGCAGATAGACCACGCCTAAGCTAATCAAGCCGACGTCGATAACCGCCCTGGGAAACCAGCCTTTTCGAATTCGATCTAGGCCGTCTGCTATTGCTCCAACGCCGATGCCGAGAAAAATATACGTGGTGGCCTGAGCTGAGACCAGCCGTGAAAATAGCAGGTCAGTGTCATATAGAATATTCGGCACTAGCACGATCGCCCAGGCGATGAGGAGATAAGCATAAACGGGCTGGCGGATGCGCCAGAGTGCGACGAGTAAACCGAGGCCAAACAACACCGCGCCCAGCGGTTCAAAGATTGGGCGATAGGGAATGTTATATTCTCCGGCATCATCACCCGCATAAAAGAACTGACCCACAATGCGCGACACGGTCGTCGGCAAGCGCGCCGCGAAGACAGCCACACCGTTTTCCTGGAATAGATCGATCGAGGGCACGCCATCCACGTCAGGATGTTGATCGGCATAGATCAATAAGGGCGCGGCGATCACTTCAGCGATAATCACCAAGACCAGGATGCCACGCCACAGGCGTTTGAATGCTGCGCGCTGAAAGATCAGCACATACAAGCCGAATAAAACGAACACGGCGAACAAGCCGCGCGGAATGGTGTGCACATATTGAGCCGCGCCCAACGCAACTCCTGCCAGAATGAAAAACCGCCAACCCGGGCGCGCGGTACGCGTCGCTTCTTCATAGCCACGCCAGAAAGCATATAAAGTCAGCGCATAAAACGGCATCTCCAATACTTCGCGCAAAATGATGCGCTGCATAACCACCGACCACCACACAACGGCGCTCGCCCCCAAGGCAATCACGGCGATGCGCCAGCCAAGCATCCGATAGGCCAACGCGTAAACCAGGCACAACCCCAACAGGCCGGCAAAAACTCCCGGCAATCGTCGCCCCAATGGATTCGTCCCCAGCAGTGACTGCGAAGCAGACAGCACGGGATAATACAGCGGCTCACTGCCATAGCCCGGGTTGTACAGCATCTTCCATTCGCCGCGACTGACTTCGGCCGCTGCGCGCAGCTGCAACAGCTCGTCATGCATCATGCCCGCCGGCACTTCTGACAACTGATAGGTGCGCATACCAAATGCCACCAACAGCAGGGCCACGACTATCGCCAGTCGTCGCGGGCGGCTGGGTTGATTCATTGTCCAGGTTGACTTCACTTCCACCACAACCTCACTTGATCAAACTTCTGATTGGCTAACATTCGCTGTCCAGATGTGTCGTCGGACAACCCGATCTCAAGCGCCTCAACGCTGGGCGGATGATCGAGGATGAAATGTTGAAGAATGACGTCACCCGGCTCTAGCGCACTCACCCTCACATTCAAGCCATCCCGCTGAGCGACGATTTGACCATTGGCAGCGATGGCATGCGCGAAGATCGACATGGACACGGCCGGTGTTTGATCTACGCGCCAATAGGTGTCCAACTCGATCGGTTGATCCAGTCCCGCGTGCACATCATACCCGATCAACGACAGTCCACCCTCAAAGGCCAGCGGCAGCGTCAACGCCGATCCATCCGCGAGAAGTACCGGCCCGTGTGCAACTGCGGCGACCACGGCACTCACCACCGGACGCGCATCGATCTTAAACAAGCGCAATTGACCGCTGCCATCACTGCCCAACCGCTGAGCCTGAGCGATCAAGGCTTCGTGCAAGGCAGGCGCAAAGCCCGCGATCGGTTCGCCGCCCCGCGTGATGTAACGTGCCGGGCCGTGCATATCCACTACCACCGCATCTTGACCCGCCCACTTCACCAGCAGTTGCCGATCGGCTTGTCCGCCCAATGTCGCTCGATCGAGATCGCCCGCAGTCGAGCCGAGCACCACCGCGCGATCGATCTCCGTCGACGGATAAGCCACGTTGTAGATCAAAAACGATCGGCCTACGCGCGCTTCAGGTATCCGCGCTTTGAACGCTTCATACAATTTCCAGCGGCTGTAGAGCGTGCCCAATTGCAGGCTCGTCGCACTGATGGCGTAGCGGCCAGGCGGCACGGCGTTGGCATTGAACCCGTCAGCGTCCGGACCGAAGTCGTTCAACGGGAAACTCGGCAGCAGTGTAGCGGAAACGCCGTAGGCTTCCGGTCGCGCCGTGCCAAAGTAAGCCAAATTCAAATCAGTAATGTTGTTGGCACGCTGCCACTCACGCAGTGCGATCAGGTCTTGACCCCAATCGAGATTGGAATCGACCAGCGCTTCGTAATCACGATCACGATTGATGAGTTGATTGAAATAGGCGAGGTGACTGGGCGCGATTGACAGAGAATCGATCACCAACCAAGCGACAAGTCCAGCCAACAACACCGCCCGCACGCGTCGCACCCAACGGCTTCGACCCTCACCCCATCCCTCTCCCTGCAGGGAGAGGGCGAGAACGCTGGCCGCCCCCTGCCCGGCGATCATCAAGGCGAAGGGTAGTACCGGCAGAATCAGACGATAACCCAAACTGAGATTGCTGAACATCGCGGCCAGGATGAACAACAGCGGCGGAACCCAGACCGCGATATCCGCGCGCTTGCGCCGCGCGATCAAACTCGCAACGCCGATGACGAGTAAGATCAACGTCGGCAGCGGCGTCTTCACCAGGAACACAAATGGATAATACAGCGGAAAGCCCGTCGGCGAGATTTGACCGAGCAGGAAAGCGGGCGTGCCCAACTCAACACGATTGGCAACCTTACCCAATGATTCCCAATACTGCGGCGCAGGCATATAAAAGCCACCGGGCACGATCGGGCCGATCGAGAAAGCGAACGTGCCCCAGATCACGACGAACGCCGCCAGGCCCAACACACTCAACATTTTTAGGCGCGCCAGCCAGCGATCGCGCAGGCCGGGATAGACCAACGTGAGGACCAGCAGAATCGGCGCAAGCCACACCGCTGAATACTTGGTCGACAAGGCCGCGCCGCTCAACACGCCGGCAATCAATGCGGCGCGCAGTGAATCACGCTTCAACGCCAGTGTCCACACCCACACCGCGCTGAACAGAAACAACGTCACACCCAGATCGGTGCCGACGATGTGACCGTGCGCGAGAAGATTCGGATCGAAGACACACAAGAACAAGGCGATCAACGCCGCCGGGTCGCCAAAGACCGATCGAGTGAAGGCATAGACGACACACGCCAGCAGCAACGCTAACATCATCTCAGGCAAGCGCGTCAGCAGCACCAACTGTGCCGCGCGATCGATATTCGCTTTCCACAAGAATTCATCGGAGAAGCCGTAAATGTCGGCGCTTTGCCATGTAGAGTGATCGATTGGAAAAGCGATGTCGTCTTTCAACAGCAGCGGCAGCGCGATAAAGACATTGGTCAACGGCGGATTCTGCCCGCGACTCAAACGCGCATCGCCTGTGCGCAGATAGGCGTAGCCATAGGTGATGGTGTAGCCTTCATCAAACGCGGCCGATTGCGTGGGAGACGCCAAGGCCAGCTGCGCCAGCATGACGAGCAGAAGGCTAACGAGTAAGAAGTAACGAGTAATCCGCGAATTCACTTGAGATCGATTTGCCTGAGCAACAGCCGATCGGTTGTTCGGTCATTGAGATTGATCGGCAGGCGGGTGTTGGTCTCTGGATTATACAGGCCGATGGCGACTGTGACAGATTTCATGCCGGGCGGCACCATGACGTGATTGACTTGCACGATCCAATCGCCCGTATGCCACAACTCAGCGGGGACATCCAGGCGATCATCCTGCGCCACGATCGCGCCATCCGATCCCAAGGCGTGCACGAACAACTTCAACGGCGCAATGATGTGTTCGCCCGCGCGCCAGTAGGTGATGAGCGTCAACCCTTCCGCAGCAGGCGTGAGTTGATAGCCCATCAACTCCGCCGTGTCACCAAACTTCACCGGCAGGTTAGCCTCTGTCGTCACCTGGTCCGCACGCTGCGCTGTTTGCTGCACGCGTTCAGCCAAATTGAAACGGTACAACCGATAAGGTGGATTCTCGGTAATCGTGCGGCCCTCACTCAGCGGCTGGGCCTGATCAAACAACGCAGCAAGTTCCGCTGCCAGGGTTTGATTCTCGGCGATGGCGAACCAGGCATCACCCGGCGGCGCGATGAGCGACGAGGTCACATCGAACTGACGCCCGTGAATATTGCGTGATCCCACAAGAGACTGCACGTCGGAATCGATGACCTGGGCATACGGAATACCCGACACGGCCAGATCGATCGGCGGATCGAAGTTCACGCCACGCAACCATTGCGGATCGCGCCAGTCCCAGACGCGTTGCGGATACGAATCGATCGGGGCAGGCTGCCCATTCCAATCCATCACTTCCGCGGCATTCGCGCCGCGATAATGCACGAACAGGCTCCAGCCGATGAGTAATGCGCCCACAGCGCTCGCCACCCAACGACGCTTGCCACGCAAAGCCGCGAACGCCGTCAAGGTCGGAATGATAAAGTACGCCAGATACGGCAGCATGTCCGTCCAGATGCGCGGCCCAAACGACACACCCGCCCACCAGTTCCACCACAACGACACGACGATCCAATGCAACCCGACAATGCCGAGCAGCACACCATCCTCGCGCCGCCACTGCCGCTGCTTGATTTTCAATGCGATACCGATTAGCGCAAAGATCAACAGCGGCGAGAAAATCAATAGGCCGCGCGACGGGCTAATGAGATGCCCGACCAACGCCTGAAAAAACGTCGCGCCCGATAACAGCGAAAAAGCGCGGTAGTATGGCGGCAAGAGCGCGTGATAGATCGACAGGCTGTACCACACAAACGGCGCCGCAATGACCGCGGCCCAGGCGAGATAACGCCACAGGAAGCGACGGTAGTACAAGAGCACGAACAACGTGTACACGATGACGGCGATGCTATTCGTCGGGCGGATCACATACGCGGCGGCCACGATGAGGCCGAGGTATTGGATGCGGGCCGGCTTAGCACGCGCCAGCAACAACACGTAAAGCGCCAGCGTCAACAGCAAGATCGACAAATCGTGCTGCCACAGCGTGCGACTGGCTACAGACCAGGCCGAGGTGCCAAACGCGAACATCAACGCCAGCAGCACCGCATAGAATTGATTCAACTCACGCCGCGCGATGCCATATAACAACACCGCCGTCAACGCGACGATGATGCTGGCGAACACAGATTGAAGATTCTCCGGCAGGTTGTGCTTAAGGTAGTCGTTGAAGTCGCCTAATCCCAGCCAGGTCGAGATGCGATCGATCGCCAACATGATCGGCGCCATCAGCACGGGCGTACCGATCGGCGCGGTGTCATACCAACGGCCATCGACCTTATCCGGCGGCCACCAGACCTGCGCCACCACATCAGGATATTCGTTTAGATCCGTATTGCCTTCACGCACCAGGCTCAGCGAAGTATGCAGATAGAGTGCGGAGTCAAACGGCGCGCGATTGCCACTCAGCAGATAACCGATCAGAATCGCCGCAAAAAGCGCGATGGATGCCAGCTTATCATTGAACGAACGGGACCTTATCATGTCCAATCGTTTTTAGAGCGAATTCCTAAATGGGTTACGCTCAAGGCGGACGACAGTCCGCCGTTTCCAACCGCTGGACTGTCGTCCAGCGAGAGCACTGACACAATCAAATCAGAATGCGATCTAGAGCGAATTCCAGTTTGATTTACGACTTCTGGAGTGGAGCCTTTAGGCGGATTCCGGTTGAAGCCTCGAGTCCGGATCGTAAATCAACTTGGGAACTGCTCTAGTGAAGTTTAACCCGTTGCAACAGCAAGCGCGAATCTACCGGCTGTCCGTTCACCACGACCGGCACGCGCTCTCCGGAGTCCGAATTATACAGGCCCACTTCGATCCAGACGGGCTGTGCCAGATGCACCCCATCCGTCAAGTTGAGTTGATTGACCTGCGCGATCAAATCGCCCACGCGCCAACCAAAGGCCGGAACATCCAAACGATCCTCCTGCGCTACGATCGATCCATCAGAAGCGATGGCATGCGCGAACAGCTGCAGCGGCTTCACAACCTGGTCGCCTGCCCGCCAGTAAGTGACCAGCGTCAAGCCACGATCATGCGGAGTCAATGTGTACCCGATCAATTCCGCCGTGTCGCCAAAGCTCACCGGTAAACTCACAGCGTGTGCAGCATCCGGCGTCGGGTACAACTGTGGACTCCACGCTGCCGTTTGAGCGGATTGCTGCGCGGCTGTTTGCAGGCGTGAGCCTAGATCGAAGTCATACAATCGATAGGCTTGACCGTCCGTCGTTTGCGTTTGCGTCACCGGCTCAACCCCGGCGAAGAGCGGAGCCAATTCAGATGCCAACGTCTGATTAGTCGCAAGCGCTACCCATGAACGATCGGGGGCCGCCATGAGCGAGGTCGTCGCATCGAACCAGCGCAAGCGCACATCGTTGGTGCCAAATTGCTTGAACGTTTCTGCCTCAACTTGATCAATCTGCAAGCCGGACAAGGACACATCAACCGGCTCGCCCCTCGCGGGAATGTCATACAGATAGATCGAGTTGCCCACCACCGCCTCCGGTTTTCGATCGCGGAATAAGGCGTAGTTAGCAGGCTCGCTCATCAGCGGGTTGACGCTGATGGCGTACCAGCCCGGCGCTGGATCGGCTGGATAGAAGGTGTGCAACCACCACGCGCCTTGATCGCGCATGGCCGGATAAACCGGCGGCAGCGCTTCGGTCTTGAGGCCGTACACGCTGGGCGGTGTTGCGCCAGAATAACTAAAGTTGATCTGATCGATTTGATGATCAGCCACGAACTGCTTCAACGCCGGCAAATCCTGCCCCCAATCAAGATTGGAATCGATCAAGAGGTAGCGGCCACGATCGGGCCCACCGATGATCTCGTTGAAGAAGGTCAGATACGACGGGTAGTAACGCAGTGTGCCGATCACCTGCCACACGATCAAGACACCCATCACGATTTGCGACCAGCGCGTCTTCAAGGCGGCTTTGATCACATCTGCGCTATACACAAAAATAAACGGCACGATCGGCAGCAGATAGCGATAGCCCAACGCATGCGGGCTGAACAACAGACTGGCGAACAACAGCACCGGCGCGACGATCAGCGACAAATCCTTCAACCAGCTACGCGCCCGCAAGGTGTGCGCCACGGCCAGCCCCAAAAAGATCAACACCGGCAGCGGCGTCTTCGCCAGAAATGCGATCGGGAAGTAGTACCACCAGCCAAACTGTGAGAGCTGTCCCAACAAGTAACCGGGCAAAGGATCTTTCAAGTAATCGTTGAACGATTGCCATTCCCACCAATACGCCGGGGCAGGAACCGGAAAGCCGCCGGGATTGATCGGGCCGATCGTGAAGCGGTAGATGCCCCACAGCGTCAGACCGCCGATCACACCGGTGCTGATCAACAACCCGATCGGTGGCAGCCAACTTCGTCGATCGTGTCGCGTCTGCCAGAGTCGGCTCAAAACCAAAATCGCAAAAGTCACGGGCAACCATACCGCCGAAATCTTGGCGGCTAACGCCAGACCTAACGCGATGCCGCTAACCACCCACCTGATCCATCGTGTTGAATTTAATGCGCGTGTGAAGGTGTAGACACTCAACACAAACGTGGCAGCCGCCACCACATCGGTCGTGGCGAGGCGCGCATGCGCGAGAAAGTTCGGGCAGAACACGTACAACGTGAGCGCGCCCAGGGCCGGCCATGGCCCGCTGCGTTGCGCCGCCCAACGGAAGACCAACGCGCCCAACAACAGACTCACAAACACGATCGGCAGCCGCGCCAGAAAGATCAGGCGCTGTGGCGGAGCGGTGTTGTCCCACAAGAATTGTTCTTGAAAGCCGAAGGCCGTTTTGTCGTCCCAGCCGGGATCGTCAGCCGGTGGTAAGTGCAGATCGGGTTCCAGTTTCAACCCTGCGCCGATCAACGATCCGGCGAGTATCGGGCTGCACGGCACGCACGATCCGATGCGATCGCGGCCACGCGCGACGAACACGTAACCGCGCAAGATGTGCATCGGTTCATCGGGCGTGGCGGCCGTGATCGACAACGTCGAGACTTCCAACCACAACATGATGAGCAGCAAACCCGCCGCAGCCAGGCGATATTTCATCAGGGATTCCCCAGCGTTTTCAACACCAGACGTTGATCGACTTCATGGCCGTTGACGATCACCGGCAGGCGTTGACCCGTGTCAGGCTGATACAGACCGATAGCGACGCTCGCGGCTCGCGCCGGCCGATCGAGATGATGCACTTGCGCAAACACATCGCCGGCGCGCCAACCGT
Organism: Anaerolineae bacterium; assembly: GCA_003154115.1. Taxonomy (GTDB): domain Bacteria; phylum Chloroflexota; class Anaerolineae; order Fen-1058; family Fen-1058; genus Fen-1058. Next base: position 18,476 of record PMCF01000320.1, on the reverse strand, counting down.
AAGCCGGAACGTCCAACCGGTCCTGCTGCGCCACGATCGATCCATCTGCACCCAACACGTGTACAAACATTTGCAGCGGCGCTATCGCCTGATCGCCGGCGCGCCAATACGTGACGAGTGTCAGGCCGGGACCTTGCTCGTCCAGCTGATAGCCGATGAGCTCTGCCGTGTGGCCAAACCCGATCGGTAATTCTCCCCTCGTGGTCGTTTGATCGCTTCGTCGGGCAGCAGACAACAACCGTTGGCTCAAGTCAAAATAATACAACGCATAGGGACGCCGATCGTCGGTTGTCACGGTGCGCGTGATCGGTTGAACGTCGGCAAACAGGGAAGCCAGCTGCGGCGCAAGCGGTTGAGCATCTGCGATCGCCAGCCAGGATCGATTGGAAGCAGCGATCAATGAAGACGTCGCATCAAACCAATGTGGGCGAACGTCATTGGTAGCGAACTGTTGATACGTGGCCGAGTCGATCTGATCGAGTTGCAGTCCGGCGAAGGACACATCGCTAGGCACGCCACGCGGCGGAACGGTATAGACGTAGATGGTATGCCCGATGATAGCATCCGGCACGCGCTCACGAAAATAGGCGTAGTCTGATTGATTGTTCCAGAGGCCGCCCATTAGATTCGCTACGCTGATCGCATAGGTGCCCGGTGCCGGATCGAGCGGGTAAAAACGATGCAGCCACCACGCGCCCTGCTCGTGCATCGCCGAGCGCACCGGCGGTAGTGCGTAGGTATGCAGACCATAGACTTGCGGAGGAGTGTTACCGAAGTAACTGAGATTCAGATCGGTGATGCGCTGCTGCTCGACGTAGTCTTTCAGACCGACAAGATCCTGCCCCCAATCGAGATTGGAATCCGACAATAAATAACGTCCACGTTCCGGGCCACCGGCCGCTTCGTTGAAGAACGCAAAGTAGTACGGATAAATGCGCAGCGTGCCGATGATCTGCCAGCCGATCAGCAACACGGCGACCATCATCGTCCAGCGTCTTCGTCGTGCCGCGGCAAAAACATCGGCACAGGCAACAAAGATGAAGGGCAATATGGGGAGTAAGTAACGATAGCCCAAATCGTGTGGGCTGACCAACAACGTCAACAGCAACAGAGCCGGTGGCAACCACATCGGCAGGTTACGCCACCAACTACGTTTGACGATCATCAACACCACGGCCGCCACCAGCAATATCAACACGGGTAACGGCGTTTTCAATACAACCGTCACGGGATAGTAATACCACCAGCCGTGCGTCGACACTTGCCCCAATAGATAGGCGGGCAGCGGCGCGGCGAGGTATTCATTCAAGGCCAGCCATTCGCCCCAGTACGATGGCGCGGGCACGATCAGATTGCTGTTATCCAACGGCCCAATCTTGAAACGATACACACCCCACAGTGTCACTGCGGCGATGCTCAACGTCGCGAATAATAATCCGATCGGCATGCGCCAGGCCCGACGAATCGAGCGCGTTTGCCACAAGGCCACCACGACTTGTAGGGCCATCACCGGCAGCAAAATCACCGCCGAAAACTTGGAGGCCAGCGCCAATCCCAGCATGAGACCGCTCGGCACCCACCAGGTCCAGCGTTTCAAACGCAGGGCTTCGGTAAAAGCATAGGCTGCGGCGAAGAACGTCAGGGTTGTGATCACATCGGTCGTGGCGACGCGCGCGTGCGCCAGTATGTTCGGACAGAAGGCATACAAGGCCAGTGCACCCAACGCGGCCAGCGGACCGCTGCGTTGCGCCGCCCAACGAAAGATCAGCGCGCCCAACAGCAGGCTGGCAAACAACATCGGCAGCCGCGCCAGAAAGATCATCCGCAACGGTGGCGCCGTATTCGCCCACATAAACGTTTCCGGCAAACCGGTGCCGTCACGTTCCAGCCAGATCGGATCGTCGGCAGGCGGCAGTTTCAGATCGGGTTCCAACATCAATGCCGCGCCGCTTAACGCATTGCTTAACACCGGCCCGCGCAGCCGCAAGCGATCTTCACCGCGCGCTGCAAACGCATAGCCGCGCACAATATGAAGCGGCTCGTCGACTGTAGGAGACGTGACTCCCAAAGTCGAGAACATCAACCAGGCTTGCATCAGTAACAAGCCGATGGCGACAAAACGATATTTCACGGCTGCGCCTCGCTCAACACTAGACGATCGCCACCTGGCTGTCCATTTATGGTCACCGGCAGACGCGTGCCTGAATCCGGATTGTAGAAACCAATGGCAACGTCGTATTTCTGCACGGCGGGGGGAAGATCGAGATGCTGCACTTGTACGATCACATCGCCCGCGTGCCAGCCAAACGCGGGAACGTCCAGGCGATCCTGCTGCGCCACGATCGATCCGTCTGATCCTAATACATGCACGAACATTTGCAGCGGCGTCACGATCTGATCGCCAGCGCGCCAATAAGTGATCAACGTCAAATTCTGATCGGTCTGCTTCAGATCATAGCCCAGCAGCTCGGCGGTTTCGCCGAACTTTGCCGAGAGAGGTGCGGCCGGTCGAACCGCGTCGGTCATGCGCTGTGCCAGGTCGAAGTGATACAACGCATACGATCGATCTTCGTCCGTCAACTTCGCGCGTTTGAGCGGTGCAACACCCTCGAATAGTGATCTCAATTCCGGCGCGATCCGTTGATCATCAGCCACAGCGATCCACGTTTCACCGGGCGCGGCAATCATTGACGAGGTAGCGTCAAACCAACGCGGGCGCACGTCGTTGGTGTCAAACAGCCGATAGGTTTCCGGATCGATCTGATCGATCTGTAAACCGGCCAACGAAAGATCGACTGGCTCGCCGCGGGGCTCGATCGTATAGAGGTAGATCGAATTGCCGATCGTGGTGCTGGGTAATCGATCGCGAAAGAAGGCATACGCCGCCCGATCGATCCAGATGCCGCCCATCAGGTTCGCCACGCTGATCGCATATTCGCCCGGCGGCGGATCAGACGGATAGTAGGTCTTCAACCACCACGCGCCTTGATCATGCATGGCCGTGCGAACGGGCGGAATAGCCTGAGTCTGCAAACCATACGCGGTCGGATGGGCAATGCCGAAGTAACTGAGTTTGACGCGATCGATGTTGTGCTGCGTCACGTAGTTCTTCAAGCCCACCATGTCCTGTCCCCAATCGATGTTGGAGTCCGATAAAATGTATCGCCCGCGATCAGGCCCGCCGGCAATTTCGTTGAAGTAGGTGAGATAGTAAGGATAGATGCGCAGTGTGCCGATGATGTTCCACGCAAGGAGGATCAATAGGGCAAGACGAGTCACCGACAGAGGGAATGTGGGAATGAGGGAGTGAGAGATTGAGCGCGGCCAGAAACGAGAGACATAGACGATCAGCAAGGGCAGGATGGGCAGCAGGTAGCGATAGCCGAGATTATTCGTGCTGAACAGTAGACTGATGAATAGAAGCAACGCCGGCAGCAGGAAGACTAGATCGTCGCGCCAGGTGCGTTTGACGAGAGTACGCACAAAAGCGGCGACAAACAAAATCAACATGGGCAGTGGTGTTTTCAACACCAGCGCGATGGGGAAATAATACCACCAGCCCGTCTCCGAGGTTTGCCCAAACAGATAATTCGGCCACGGTTGATTGAGATAATACTGCGCCGATTGCCATTCGCGCCAGAAACCGGGTGCGGGGACGGGCAGGCCGCCGGAGTTCACCGGACCGATCTGAAAAGCGTATACAGCCCAAATCGTGACGACGGCTATGAGGAAAACAAATAGGACGCTGATCAACGCGGATAGACGCTGATGGGGACCAGAGCGGTTTCCAAGTTGGTTTATGGTATTACGCCGTGCTGTGTCATTCCCGCGAAGGCGGGAATTCAGCTGCCGACACTGGATTCCCGCCTTCGCGGGAATGACTGAGCCGTAAATCAAAGTGGAATTCACTCTAATGGAACGCAGGACGACCAGGATCACCATCGCCAAGGCAAACATGATCAACGAGAACTTGGAGGCCAACATCAGACCAGTGAAGATGCCCGTCGCCACCAACCATTTACGGCTGTTCATCTGCCGCAGCCAGCGATCGAAGGCATAGAGCGCAAAACAGGCAATGGCCGTCGGCGCGAAGTCCGTCATCACCAAGCGCGAGTGCGCCAATAAGTTTGGATCGAAGACGTAGAGCGTCAGCGCAAAAACACCCGCCCACGCATTCGCGCGTTCGGACGCCCAACGGAAGATCAACGCCCCGAGCAGCCAACTGATGAAGATGAAGGGCAGTCGTGACAAGTAAATCAACAGGAACGGCGAAGCCGTGTCACGCCAGACAAACTCGTCGGAGATACCGTTGTGATCGTTCGCATCCCACATCGGATCGTCGGCAGCGGTGAGCTTGAGATTAGGCTGTAACAGCAGCGGCACTGCGCCGATCGCATTCGGCAAGATCGGGCCGTTAAGTTTGATCCGCGTATCGCCGCGGGTGAGGAAGGCATACCCGGCGGCAAGATGGCTTGGCTCATCGATCGTTGGCGAGGTCACCGCGAGGCTGCTGAATTGAAGAAAGGCGAGCAGGAACAGCAACGCACCGGCGATGACAGAGGGAGCGAAAGATGGAGAGAAAGAGAGACGCCGGGACATGATGAGTAACGAGTAATACGTAATTAGCGCGTGACTTCGATGGTGCCGAAAACGATATAGTCTTGAGCAGTTTCAGATGGTATTAAAACACGCTGTCCTGTTGAAGGATCATACAAACCAATACGAATTTCATAGGAACCAGCAGGTACATCAATTGGTATCTTCAATTGATGTACCTGAGTTATTAGGTCGCCCTCATACCAAAACTTGCTGGGAGCATCAAGACCGTCATATTGACTAATCGGCGCACCAGTTGTCGGGTTCACCAGATGTACGAAAACATGGCGCGGCGACGCAATAGGTGGTGCTGCATTCCAGTAAGTCGTAAAAACAAAAGTGTCTCCTGCTCGCGCAAAATGAGGCATAGGGCTGTTCTTTATTAAATAAGCTGTATCCGAAAAATGCCATACATATTCAGAAGTCGCATACGTCGGATCAAAATTACAGCCCCCCGGCTGCGTTAATGAGCGCCGAATAAAGTGTTCGTTGCGATTCTCCGTGTCTAGACCACTGTGCCAATCTATCTTCGGTAGATGTGATGTAATGGGGACGATGTTTGGGATATAGATTTGCATGTGCTCAGCACAAGGATAGATTAACGCTCCTCCACTGCTAGTTGGTTGATCCGCCGAGTTAAACCACCGCACCTGCACGTCTTTCCGATTACGCAGCAAGTAGAGACTCGGATCATCCATCGTGTCATTTGACAATCCGCCGACGGAGACATCCATCACGTCACTGGCGTCAATGTCTTTGGCAATCGCGGCGAAGTCGGCCTGAAAGACGAATTGCGTTTCGGATTGCTGCGGCCACCTGATGAAGTAGTCTTCGTAAGTTGAGGCGGCATTGACGCCCAACACGATGATCAATCCGGCCATGATGAACACATTTGTGACGCGCGAAACCTTGGCATACATTTGCAGCGGGAACAGGCGCGGAGTCCAGAACAACAACGCTTCGACGGCGATGCCGGGCATGGCAAACACCATCGGCAGTGCGCCGAGGGTGCGCGTGAAGTTGGGCGCGCCCGTCGTGACGATGGTGGGAATCAGCATCACGCCGATCCATAACAGGGCAAGTATGTAACGCGGCTGGCGAAAACGCGTGAACGCGACGATCACTCCGCCGAGAAACAGCCACTGCCCGATCATCTCGGGGAAGACTGGTCGATCGGGCCAGTTATCGCGCACGGTCGTATCGCCCTGTCCAGTGAACATACCCAGGGCGCGCGGGATATTCGCAGCCAGTTCGGTGCTGTCACCTTTCAGCACTTTATCCAATGGGGCACTAACCTCACTCACGCGGAATTGCAGAGCGGGCTGCGTGAGCAGTGTGATAACCAGGGGCAGCGCAATCAAGCCGGCAATAACAAAGCATACGAGTAAGCCGCGCCATTGGCCCCGCATCTTCTTGCGCGCAAAGAGGGCAAGATACAGCGTGAAGAACGCCAGCAGGATTGGCAGGGCGCGAGAGGAAAGATAAGTGTAGGCGGACAGGCCAAAGAACGCGCCGGCGATGATAAATGGACGGAGAGACGGAGAGATGGAGAGATGGAGGGACAAAGGGAATCTCTCATTCTCTCCTTCGCTCTTTCCCTCATTCACGTTGGTCTGCGTCAACCCTCGCCACAACCAGTCAAAGCCCAGCGCCAGCGTCAACGGCAATGTCATCGCCCGCAGACCCACGCGTCCCCAGAAAACCGGCCACAACGCGATCGACATTCCCGCTAACGCAACCAGCGCAACCGTGGGACTGAACATACGTCGCAGTAAGCGATATGAAGCGGCCAGCGTTAGCATTGCCACAAAGACCGAGGTGAAACGAATCGCCAGCACATTGTCGCCGATCAATGCGGTCGATCCGGCCATGAGGTACAAGAAGAGCGGCTCTTGCCCGTAAGCTTCTTTGAAAAACAACGCGTGCTGACCGTGACGAATGCCATCCGCAATCTGCCACTCGGCCACTTCGTCATGTTCCAGGCCAAGCCCCAGACCGGTGAGTTCGTAAGTGCGCAAGAAGAAGGCGAGGAGCAGAACAATGATCAATGACCAATGTTCAATGTTCAATGAAAAACGCCGTGTGACGCGCGAGGCGGAAGAGGCGGTCATGGCGCGATCACTTCCAGCGGAGCAAGCAGAAGCCGATCAGAGCCATCACTACGCGTGAGACGTTCACCTGTTTCGGGATTGTACCATCCGACTTCGACTTGATATTGACCGGGCGGCAGATCGTTAGGCACGGTGAGCTGGCTGATTTGCCAGAATGAAACGCCTTGGCTTAGCGTGGCAAAGTTAAGGTCTTCGCGATCGTCGCCGACGATGACTTCGCCCTGGCCGTTCAAGACGTGCAAGAACATCTTCACACGTGATTGCGTAAGCGGCTGATCGACCAGCCAATAGGTGCGCCACAGCAACGCGCCGCCAGGTCTAACAGGCATTGTGGGGTAGTCGCCGCTGCGCAGAACCAGGCGACCTTCATCAAAGGCGCCAGCGGGCGAGGCGGGTCGCCCAAGCTGATTGACGATCAAATACACTTCAAACTCAGGCTGTCGGTATTGCAGCTGTGCCGTGTCCGATAGAATCTGCCGCACTTCGACCGTGGGTGCTTGCAACGCCGTAAAGGCAACTAAGCCATCGGGCGACTTGGCTAGCGCCGACTCCGCATTGAACCAACTCACCGCGATGTCACGCGGCAGATCTAGTTTCAGAGCCAAGGGGTCAAGCACCAGTTGATACGGATTTGTTCCAACCGCGATGTTGGTGATTCCAGGATTTTGATTCAACCACTTCGCCACTTCACGCGTCGGCGCATGATACTGAAAGCGCACGATGTATTCGTTCGCCCACGTGCCGAAGTAATCGCGGATCGTCAGCCAGCCGCCGAGTCCAACTACAAATAAGGAAACAAGTAGATAAGTAGATAAGGCAAGTCTCTTGTTTCCTTGTCTACTTGCCACCTTGTCTACTATTTCAATAATTCCATACGCCGCCAACAGGTACACCACCGGCAGCGCCGCAATGGTGTGACTGAAACTCGCTGCCGGGATGCTGACGAAGGCGGGCGCAATGCCGACGATAAGCCACACCAGCGCGAAGCCGGGCCCCACTCGCTTCAAGCGAATCAAACACACCAGCACGCCCAGATAGAAGAATAGTCCGGTCAGCCAATCAAAAACGGGGCGATTCTCGACGTTGTACAGCCATTCGGGATCACCCGCGAACGTGAACATGCCCAGCGTGCCCAGCGTCGTATCGATGGCGGGTCGCAGATTGCCCTTCCGCAATTCGATGAGCGGACCGCCGACCACCTCGGTGCGTTTCTCGCCGCCGGGAGTACGAGAAATCTCGATGAACATGGGTAGCGCGATCAAGGCTGCGATCCCGATCGCGAGAAGATAACGCCACCACACGCGCTTGAAGATCGATCGCTGGAAGATGAGCAGATACACGAGGAAGCCCACCAGCACGATCGGCAGTGCGCGGCCCGCAAAGTACGTCATCAACGCGGCGGCGAGGAGGAGACCGGCCAGGACAAAACGCCCCACCCCTTTCACTCCCTCGCCCCTCTTGGAAGCGGGCCGGGGTGAGGGGTACAGCAGATAAAACGCGCCCAACATCAACGGCAGCACGCCGATATGCCGCAGCCCAAAGCGCGCATACATGATCGGCCAGAACGACACCGCCAACAAGGCCGCCGTCAACAACGCCACGCGCGCGTTCGCGCCAAACATCTTACGCGCCAGTGCATACGACAGCGCGATCGTCAACAAGCCAAATGCCATGGGCAGCCACTTGTAACCGATGATGTTGTCGCCGAACAACAGAAGCGTGCCCGCATGCAGATAATGATAGAATGGCTCGTGGCCTTCGGCCTCGGTGATGAACAGCGGACGCCAGCCGTCGGCGATGCGGCGATCCATGTTGACTTCGATCAGTTCGTCATCACGCCAACCCGGCGGAGCAGCATCAATGGCGAGGAAGCGAAAAGCGGCGGCGAGAAGCAGAATGCCGACCATCCACCACAAAGGATTTCTGATTGTGGATTTCTGATTGTGGATTGACGAAGCAGTCATGGTGCGACAGTGACGGAACCAATGATGACGTGATCGCCGACCGAATTGCCGGAAGCATCCAACAGTGGCAGGCGTTTCTGATCGGCGGACGTGTAGAAACCCACTTCGAGCGGATAGGCGCCAGGTCTAGCGTCGGCCGGAAGGACAAAGCGATGCACCTGCGCGAAGGCATCGCCGGGCAGCCAGTAGTACGATGGGACATCGAGCGAATCGCGTTGCGCCAACACCGGCTTATTGGGATCGCCGCTCAACAGGTGGGTGAAGAGCGTTGCTTCTTGATCGTAAAGCGTCGTAATGCGCCAATAGGTAATGACTTCAACTTGCTGACCAGGCTTCACCTGTGGCGTGCGAATTTCCGAGCCGATCAAGTTGACGGCATTCGCAAAGTTCAATGTAGCCGTTGGAATCACGGCCGATTTCAAAGCATCGGTCAAGGCGGCCGTGGCATCAAAACGATAAATGTCGAAGCGTGGATTGAAATCGTCGGGGCGCAGCTCAACCGATCGGACTTTTTCTGAATGCCGCTTGAACACTTCGGCAAACACCGGATCGATCGGAGCGATGGCTTGCACGACAACCGTCGTATTGTAGTTCGGAGGCGCCACCGGAGTTGGAGGTGGATTCGGACTCGCTCCGACATTGGCCGCAGCAGGCATCGTGCCAGTGAAGATACTCTGCGTCGTCGTGATGCCGCTGGCACATCCCACTTGCTGCACCACCGCACAACCCGCAGCCGCACTCGCCGGTTGTGGAAAAATCATACTCGCATGGGGATCACCATTCATATCCACAAACGATCCGGTGAACCAGCGCACCGGCATGTCCTTGCGTTTGAGCGTCAATTGCAACGCATACGGATCGTGAAAGCGATTGGGATAGATGGACGAGATGGCGACATCCGGCGGGATGTCAGAAGCCCGATCGAGTTCCTGCGCGACCTCGAACAACGTGGTGTGATAGGCCACGCGCACATCACGCGCCTGCGCCCACTGATCAAAATAGGCATTCCACGAAAACAGCGTGACCCCCACGGCCAACAGCATCAACGGGATCGTGCGCAGCGTATGCGACTCCACCAACCGTTCGAGGCTGCGCATGATCTCGACCAACCCGATGGCGACAAACAGATACACCACGGGCAGCGCTGCGATCGAGCGGAGGCTGCTGGCGACCACGCCGGTAATCAAACTGGGGAAAATCCCCGCGGCCAGCCAGAAGATGGCCAACGCGTATTCCATGCGCTTGAAGCGGACGATCGCTATGACGAGGCCGACCAGCGCCAGCGGACCGAGGATCAAGCCCAGCAGCGCGCGGCCGGGGATGTTGTACAGCCACAGATTATCGCCGTAGAACATGAACATGCCCAACGCGCCGAAGATGTTGTTGAGCAACTCCTGCGGATTACCGGCAAACAGTTGATCGATCGGGCCGCTGAGCTGCACCAAGCGTTGCTCGGCCCCCGGCGTAAATGCGATGTAGTTGAACATCGGCCACGCGATGATCAAGCCTAACCCGATGATGAAGATGATCCCGAACCAGTTATCCCGCCAGACTTTCCGATGGAAGATGAACAGGTAGACCCAGAACAGCACAAACACGATCGGTAGGACGCGCGCCGCCATGTACGTCATCAACGCCAGACCGAGGAAGAGGCCGGCCAATACATAGCTAATCAGGCGCGAGATCATCGGCCAGCGGCGTTGTAGGGTTTGCTGTTTGGCGTAAGGCCGCACCGCCTGCCATGTGAAGAAGATGGCCGCCGCAAACAACAGCGGCAGCAGCGCTGAGCGCAGCGCCTGCCGGCTGACCATCGTGGCCCAAAATGACGTGGCGAGAAACGCCGAGGTGGCAATCCCGGTCGGCACGTCAAACGCCCGCCGCACCCAGAAGTGCATCACGACAATGAGCAGCAAGCCCGCCAAGGCCGAGACGATCCGCAGGGTCAGATAATTCTCGCCGAGGAAAGGCATGAACAGCGCCACCACGTAATCGTACAGCGGCTCGCGTCCATAACCCACGGTCTCGTACAACGGACGCGCCCCATGCGCAATGGCGATCGCATCATGGCCGTGTCCGGCTTCGTCATGCGTGAAGCCCGGCGGAATGGAGGCCAGTTGATAGAAACGAAACAGCGCCGCCACAGCGAGAATAAAAAACAGGAGGGCGGCTTCGGTGCGGCGACCGGGCCAGCGTGGAGTAGAGACCGTAGTTCCCATAGCGGGAGGATGATACCAAAGAAAGTGAAAAGTGACGAGTGACCCGTGACAAGTGAAGAGTGAAAGGTGAAAGGTGCCTGAGCGTCGGCTCCTCTTCACTCTTCACTCTTCACTCTTCACTCTTCACTTTTCACTTTTCAGTCAAGCAAAAAGCCCGACCTCACAGAGAAGTCGGGCCTTTCAACTACAGCTTCAACCAGAACTAGAAGTCGCCACCGCCACCAGGCGGCATCATGGGAGCCGGATTCTTCTCAGGGATGTCGGTGATCAGCGCATCGGTCGTCAGGATCATCGCCGCGATGCTGGCCGCGTTCTCGACGGCGCTGCGGGTGACCTTGGCCGGGTCGATGATACCGCTCTTGACCATGTCTTCGAAGTTGCCGGTCAAAACGTTATAGCCGATGTTCTTGTTGTCCTTCTCTTTCGCCATGCGGCGGACGGTGTCGATGATAACCGCGCCATCCTGTCCGGCATTCGCCGCGATGCGGCGCATGGGCTCTTCGAGCGCGCGGCGCATGATGGTGATACCGGTCTGGATGTCTTCCTCGTCCGACTTGACCCGCTTGAGGGCGTCGATCGCGTTGACGAGTGCCACACCGCCACCGGGCACAATGCCCTCTTCCACGGCGGCGCGAGTCGCGCTCAGGGCGTCTTCCACGCGATGCTTCTTNNTTCTCTTTGTCGTAGTCGCTGGTCGTATTCTCGATCTCGGCCTTGATCTGCTCGATGCGGCCCTTGATCTCCTTGCTGCTGCCCTTGCCCTCGATGAGAGTGGTGTTATCCTTGTCGGCCATGACCTTGACGGCCTGCCCCAAATCGTCCAAGGTGACGGTCTCCAGCTTGCGGCCCAGCTCTTCGGTGATGATGGTGCCGTTGGTGAGGATGGCGATGTCTTGCAGCATGGCCTTGCGGCGATCGCCAAAACCGGGGGCCTTCACGGCCAGAATGTTGAACATGCCACGCAGCTTGTTGAGCACGAGCGTCGCCAGCGCTTCGCCGTCCACATCTTCCGCAATCACGACGAGATCGCGTTTGCCCTTCTGGAGCAACTTCTCCATCAGCGGCACAATATCGGTCGCCGCGCTGATCTTCTTGTCGTGGATCAAGATATACGGATTCTCGATGACGGCTTCCATCGTTTCCGTGTTGGTGACGAAGTACGCGCTGATGTAACCCCGATCGAACTGCATACCCTCAACGTACTCGGTTTCGAACTCGCGGCCCTTGCTCTCTTCGACCGTGACTACGCCGTCCTTGCCGACCTTGTCCATCACTTCGGCGATGAGGTCGCCGATCTCGCTGTCCGCCGCCGAAATGGCTGCCACGTTGGCGATTTCGTGCTTGTCCTCGACGGGGGTCGCCATCTTCTTGATCGCGTTGACCACCGCATCGGTCGCCATTTCCAAACCGCGCTTGATCTGCATCGGGTTCGCGCCGGCGGTCACGTNNCCCATATTTTCATACGGGTCCTTCAGCTCGATTTCCTTCGCCACCGTTACGCCGTCATGGGTCACGGTGGGGGCGCCGAACTTCTTATCGAGCGCCACATTGCGGCCCTTGGGGCCGAGGGTCGTCGCGACGGCGCTTGCCAACGCATCGACGCCGCGCTTCAACGCGTACTGAGCTTCTGTGCTGAAAACTAATTGTTTAGCCATGGTAGTGTCTCCGTTCTCTTACTTCTCGACAATCGCCAGGATGTCGCTCTCTTTGAGGATGAGCAACTTCTTGTCGTCGATCTTCACTTCGGTGCCGGCATACTTGGCATACAGCACCACATCACCCACTTTGACGTCCATCGCAATGCGCTTTCCGTCTTCGTCGGTGCGACCCGGCCCTGCGGCCAACACTGTTCCTTCCTGCGGTTTCTCCTTGGCCGTTTCAGGCAGGATGATACCGCTGGCCGTTCGCTCTTCCTTCTCGACCGGCTCCACCACCAGGCGGTCAGCCAGGGGCTTCAAACTCAACTTCTTGCTCGCCATCTGATATTCCTCCATTTGGAATTTTGATTTGTTGACGAAACAAAATAGGGCTGGTTAGCACTCTCGTCGATAGAGTGCTAACCAGCCCCTAATATACCACCGTATAGCGACCGCTGTCAAGAGTTTGAGGGGGTTTCTAACAAAGTTTTAGCACTGGTTTAATGTGAGCGGGTGTTGGGCGGCATTGTGATGGTTCAAAACTTGATCGTTCGTTTTAGCGCCCGTATGATTGGCGCTAACAACAATTGCCGGATTGCCAGGCGTGCAAGCGGTTGGTGCACAAGCCAGTTGGCGAAAGGCGGCGAGTATTTTTCGTAAAAGGCGATAAATTTTTGCCCTGGCACGCTGGGTCTTAAATTGCGTTCTCGAAACATTCGCAAAATCTCAACCTCTGGCGCAAGCGGGCTGCCGTAAGTTGCGGTGGCAATAAAACAGCTACTTGGTTTTGGAGTCACAAATTCTGGCGTAGCAGGAATTGGCGCATGGCACTCGAAGCCGTTGAGACTGCGATAATTACAGTGAAGCACGCCCCCACCTTTGCCGTTAGTATTGGCATGAAAGCCTACTCCACACTTCACGCACCATAGGCCCGCGCCCGACTCAAACAATTCCAAATCATACGTGCAGACCTTGCACTTCCCGCTTATTTCCAACGCCGAGGTTTTACCGCACTGCGGGCAAATGACTTGGATGTTGGTGAATTGCTGGGTGCGATGTTGCGCGCTTGGGCTACCTGCATCAGCAGATGACGGTTGCCCTTCCATCCCTTGAATATCCTTGACCAATACGGCCCGCATTCCATGTGCATTGGATCCAAATTCCGGAGGCCAGCGGGTCATCTCAAGACCCTGGTCCATCCATTGAAGTCCTTGTTTAACCATGTCCACGTTTTTACTTTGGTGTCCAAGCCCGCCCAGGCAATACCCTTTGATGGTATACAGTCGCGCCAGAGTAAACCCCATTAGATCCCGGATGCCTGGATTTTCAGCCAAATGCTCCTGAATCATCGTGATGCCCTGATCTATGAGCGCGATGGCACTTTGGTATTGGCCGGCTTTTATCAACTTCATCTGTTCACTCCATTTTTCGGCCTGATCCAGCATGATGGCGGCGGCATCTTCGTCTTGTCTCATCGCCATACCGATATCCTCGGCTAACCGTTGCTGGGCATCACTGAGAGTCATTTTCAAACTCCTTTTCCCGTGTCTGAATTTTGAGATGGTTGAGCGAACAGGTCTTTCCGAACTTAGACGGGATTATTGCGCCAGCGGGCGCATTTGCCCGCTGAATCCAGTCGAGCCAATATCGATTGAGGTAATGCCTATTCAAGATTATCACGCCCCGCCGCCCAAATAAGCCGCCTCAAATTCGCGCCGCTTTTTTTCCGACTTGCGCCGTTTCCGGAAATGTCTAATGGCGATGAAAGGCGCAATAATTAGTGCGATGAGGAGGCCCAACCGACCGTAGAGACGTCCCCAAGAGATTGCCCAATAAGCCGCCCAGACTAGATAGGCAACCACTAGAGATGAAATGGTCAGGTAGGTAAGCATGTCACTGGCATGCACTCCGCTCTTGTTGGAAGTCAGAGTAACAATGAAGGAAAGGCCGAACGCTCCGACAAAGAACCAAAACGCCCAGCGCCCTTCTTTGTGCAAATCTTTGACCTCCTTCAGGGTCGGCGCACCGACAATTTCGCACAAGGCGGTATCTGCCATGTTCCAGGATGTTTCTGACTGAGAATTGGAGCGTAGATAAGCAACTAATGGCGCAACAGCTGATTGCCCGATCATAGCGAGGATGGCTGCGCAAGTGGTGGGAACATTCTTGTTTGGGTGTGCCAGCCCTGTTAGTAAGGCTGGAATGGCGTCGCTCCCTGTTTTTACTAGAATGAATGTCGCCATTTTTTTTCGTTTTTCCTTGCTTCTATGATTTCTATCCCGTAGTAAACCTCTGCCACCTTCCAACGCATCAACAATCTGGCTGGAGGCTGCGGCTCCCGCGAGCTGGGCAGCAGCCTGATATGCCAGATTATCATCCGGGTCGCCAAGCTGATCCACCCAGGCGGCGATTTGCTGCGACGAAACGGAAGAAGTGGCAGGTACGGTCGGCAGGGTGGAACCGGACTGTGTCGGTTCTTTTCTGGGAATCGAAAGAAACGGCGTTTGCCGGGGTGCCGGGCTTGAAACCGGGGCAATTGGCGCGACTGACGCCTCCGGCCGGGTGGGCTGTGGCGGATCATTCCTGGGTTGGGCAACCAGGTTGGTCGGCGGTGCTTTAGCTTCTGGGCCAGGGACGGCTGCGGCAGATGGTTGGGCGGCTTGATTCAGCCATTCCAGTGCCTTGGCGGCCTTGGGGTGGCCCAAGTTTTGTGCCAGGATCATGCAGCGCTTTGCGGTGGGGTAATCCTCCAGTCTCGTCAGCGCAACGCCCATACTGAACCAAGCCTGAGCCGAATTACCGTCGAGATTGACCGCTTTTTTCAGCGTTTCTTTGGCTTGCAAATAGTTCTTGGCATCTATCTGTGCCTGGGCCTCGTTCAGGAGCAGCGTTAGTTGAGGATCATTCACGGATGGTGGTGGATTCATTTTTTTCCTCAATTCTGTTGGGGTTGAACGAACTGAACCTTCATGATCTGGCTTGCGATGCCGGCGGTTGGCGGCCACGCGCACGGGCTGTTTGCGCCGCACCAACACGTACCACAAGAGAAAACTGCTCGCGACGAGCACCGCTAACCATACCGCGATAATCAGGAGTACATTCTCCTGAAACCAGTCGGTTAGAGGTGGCTGGACAGATGTAATGGGCGCAAGCACTTCAATCTGGGTTGAGGCGGAGGCTTGGCCTAGTGTGTTTTGGGCAACCACATGGATGGAATAAACTCCCTGAGCGACATATACATGGTTGACTATTTGGCCTATAGCCGTGGAACCATCCCCGAAATTCCACTTGTAGGTAATGGGTCCGCTATTTTCAACGTTCGCACTCAAGAAAATAGGTTCGCCGCTTATAGAGGGTGTACTTTGAAAAATCCCAAGTCCGCTGATGTTTGTTGCTGTCGCGTTATCTGCCAAAAACACATCGCGGCTTTTCTCTTGTGGAGAGGTCTTCACCCATTGCCAGAATTGTTGATTACCGATCCGGTAAGTTCCCAACGATCGGCCATCTTGGGAAACCGAAATATCGACGATTGCTACGCGGTACGGGAGCGGGGGCAATAAGTGAATCTCGTAAGGTAAGCTGGCTACTTCAAAAGAGTAAGTGTACCCGTACTCCTCGATGCTGTCTTCGATTCGCACCTCAATTTGAATGTTCGCGCCCGCGTGCCAGGCCTGTTGCGAATTGACTACCAGATAGGCGCCGGTCAAAGATGCCGGGCTATATCTGCCAGGCTTCCAGCCCCAGCCCGCGTCTTCGGAGAGCCCCTGTCGTCGGTTGCCGTCTCTATCCTCGAAAAAGCCATGGTTAACGAAGATGGGGTCCAAGTCCTCGACCCTAACCGCTGTGCCATCTTCGTTGACCAGCTCGCCTAATGCCGCTCGTGCTGAAAGAACCAAGTAGAGCTCTCGTAACGTCACGGGAGGATCACCCGGCGCGGCTGTTGTCATGAATCGATACAAGTCCGGGTTGCTCAAATCAACCGCATCATTTTCGGGGCTGGAGGCGGCACTCTTCTGATCCTGCAAATCCAATAGCACGCCCGCGACCGCAAATTCTTCAAGTTGAGTTTCCTGGCTGGAATACCAGCTCTTGCTGGAGTCCCAGCTTTTATAGTTATCCTCAATCGACCGCGTGCTCCAATCATCATAGTAATATGCTTCACCTCCCGATATCACGACAGGCCAGACTTCAGCCCACGCCTCCGCATAACTGCCTTGCGTAGAGGGGTTATTAATGCCGGCATGACTATTTGTATAATCAAGTTTCTTTTTATCCCACATGGCTGGCACGACCAAGGAGGTGAGATGATGAAATTCCTCATGCCATAAAAACATGGGATGAACTTTTGGAATCTTCTCGGCAAGAATATCCTCTACCAATATCTTATCGCCATCGTCNNATCGTCAACTGTAACTGCACCCCAACCTACATCTTTAGGTTGCGAATGGAGAAAGAGTTCGAATGTCTGGGGGGGCCTGTAGTTTGTGTACTTCAATTCGTTTACAATGAAACTTTGCGCTTCGCGCGAACGCGCATAGACCCAGGCGGCCTTTACCAACCGATCGCGTTGCTCGCGCGGCAGAGAATAAAGCGGAGCTGCGCTGCTAAAACTTATATTAGCTGTCAGGTCCTCTGTGGATGAAGTTGTCAATATCGGTTGTCCGGCCCAAATGCCATCTGGATTTCCGTTAATCATTACCCGTCTCCGGCCTTTTTCGTCTTGCAGCCAGGCCTGCACAACGTAATTTCCTGGCGGAATTGCACCCGTGATGGAGTAATTTCCAATGTTAGTGGTATGGGTTGAGCAAATTTCATTGCTCAAGGGGTCAACCAGTTTGACAAGTACACCTTCCAAGAAGGCGACTTCAGTTCCATCATCTTTTTGGGCATTCACGTTTCCTGTGATGGTCACATTGTTGCTGGCGTCCGCAGGCAAGGTTGGACAGTCTGAGGGAGCAGGCGTTTGGGTCGGCGTAGCGGTCGGTGTCTTTGTCGATGTTGGAGTGACCGTCGGTGTTCGAGTCGGCGTTGATGTCGCCATGGGTGTGCGTGTCGGTGTGGCCGGCACAGTGGCGGTCGGCGCGGCTGTCGTCTGTGTAGGGGTCGTTGAAGGTGGCCCTATGGCTATACTTACTTTGATGCTACCTGAATTATCTGACAAACGGTTGTCATTGATCCCAAGGTATAGATATCCAGACTGGCCCATTTGTTGTTGAAAATCATTACCTATGAAAAAAGGACTGCTGTTCCCAATTTTGCCGATTAAGGCGGCGTGTGACACGTTTCTCATAACATTGCAGGTGCAATTAGGATCGCCGCCGGAACCCTCACCATCGTAATAACCTCCCGACCATGGCGACCATAATCCCGAAATATACCAGATGGTGAGGGTATCATTTATCTGAACTAATATCCCGGTATTTTCCCATTGTTGATTAGCAAATACATCAAAATTTACCGGGGCGGGGGCCTGATACGCAATCGAAATCGGCACAGCCGTAACCGTTTGGATTGTTGACGGCTGTGCGTAAATTGAATTTATGGCCTTTTCAGTCCCGCCGTTGGGTTGGGCCGCTGATTGAGCAGGGTTTGCTAAAAACATCCATCCTAAGACAAAAATCGTCAACCAAAACCAACCAGGAAATTTCGGCATGGCTCACAGTCTGTTTGACACNNTCTGAGCGTAATGTGAGCCATGCCGAAATTTCATTTTGATACTAAACATTGGCTTTTCCTTCACAAGTCTCATCACAACAATGGCATCACCCGCTCAAAGCCGCTTTTTTCTCGCAAGTGCAGCAAGAGACAGCGTGCAGCCGATAGTGTCCCTGTATTGGGTCGTAACTCAAAATGAGCCCTCAAACGCCTGCAGAACAAGCAACAGGTGCAAAACTAACCTACAAATACCGCATGGCCTATTGAATTCTGGCCGGAAAAACAAGCGAAATCTTC
>PMCF01000382.1 GCA_003154115.1 Anaerolineae bacterium | reverse complement strand
ACTCCCCACTTGTGGCGTCAAAACACCCACAAACAGGGGCTGAGATTTCCTCTCCGACAGGCTGCTAGCGGCGTCCGCCGTGTTTAGCGATGTAGTTGCGCATTGGATTCGCTTCGGGATGATTCGGCTGCAGTTCCAGCGTCTTTTGAAAATCGGCGGCGGCTTTCTTGACGTCGCCTTTCGCCTGCCAGGCAAGCCCCCGGTTGAAATACGAATTGGCGTAGTTCGGATCGAGGCGGATGGCTTCGTTGAAGTCGTTGAGGGCGCTCTTGATATCGCCATGCCGCAGCAAGAGTGCGCCCCGATTCAGCAGCGCTGAGAGCGGCTGGGGATCGTAGCGGATCGCGGCGTTGAAGTCAGTTAACGCGTTGTTATCGTCGTTCAATTGCAACCGGCACAGACCTCGACTCAGATACATGTCGGCCCACTGCGGCGCGAGGCGCAGGGCCGTATCGTAATCACGAATGGCCATTTGATACTCGCGCTGAGAGCGGCGAATCGCCGCTCTCAGCGCGTAAGCATCGGCAAAGTTCGGGCCAAGCTGAATGGCCTTATTGCACTCGGTGACAGCCTGCTGCACATCGCCCAGCGCCCACCAGCAGCGCGCGCTTTCCACCTGGGCGGGCGCATAGGCGACGTCAATGTGCAGTGCTTCGGCGTAGTCGTCCAGGGCGCGTTCGTAGTTACGCATATCAAAGTACACCAATCCCCGGCGATGATAATAGTAGGGATCAGGCTTCGGCAGGACCCGAATAGCCTCCGCCAGGTCGAACAAGGCGCGCTCAAACTGGCCCTGAGCGTGATACACTTGACCGCGATTGTTCAACAAGACCGGCGCTTCCGGATAGATGTGCAGGGCCTGGTTGATGTCTTGCAACGCCAGATCCAATTTACCCCGCACGCGATAGCACAGGCTGCGATGTTGATAAGCCATCGCGAGGGCGTCGCGCTCGGTGGTTAACCGGAGCGTCTGGCTATAGTCGTTGGCGGCTTTCTCCCAATCGCGCGACGCTTCATAGCATTGGCCGCGCACGAGAAAAGCGCGAGCATATTGGGGATCGATGTTGATCGCTTTATCCAATTCCTCCAGGCCGGCCTGGGCGTTGCCCTGGCGTAAGAGCGCATAGCCGCGCGCCACGTAAGCCAGCGGCAGCTTCTCGTCCAGTCGCAACGCTTTGTTGGCGGCGGAATATGCCTCGGCATATTGACCCAGATAGTTGAGGCATTGCGCGCGATAGACCTGGGCCTCGACGTGCTGCTCGTCGACGCGCAACACCTGCTCAAAGGCCGTCAACGCCCGATCGTATTCGGCGGCTTCAAAGTGAGTCTTGCCCAGCTGGAGGAGATAAGCCGTATCGCCGCCCGCCCCGCCGATCGCTTCGCCGCTGTCCGGTTGCACTTTCGCCTGCTCGATCGATAAGCGTGGCTTGCTGGTGCCGCCGTATTTTTCGATCAGCTTGTCGTCCAGATCGTCGGCCAGCTGCATGACCAGGTGAATGATGTGCGAGAACTCCTCGGTCCGCATTTGCAGCACCGGCTGAATGATCGAGGCGAAGATGTAGTCACGCACGATGCCCAGCCGGGCCGCACCGGCGACCCGTAGATTGAACTCCAGCAGCTCGCGCATCAGGGGCAGCAGCAATTCTTTATCGGAAGGCAGCTGCATGACTACGGCTTCGGCATGCAGGAACAACTCGCCCTCATGCTCCACGACGGCTGCGCGTCCATCGGCCGAACCAAAGGTGAAGTAACGCCAGCCATCGGGATCGGTCAGCCTGGCCACATCATTCAGGCCCAGCTGCCGCAGGAACGCGTCGATTTGCGACTCGGCCGCGTGCTTGATTTGCGCCAACTTCTCTGGCGGCAATTTAGGCTGGTCGGGCGCAGTGGCTTGAGGCGGAGTCGATGCTTTGAAGCGAACAGGCCGATCGGTCATTTGACGGTTCTCCAGATTTGCAGCGGAGTGGATTCGGCTGAGGTGGTGGGCGCGCCGCAGTTACGGCAGTACCAGGTCGGTGGTGTTTCATCCGACCAGCCGCACACCGGACAATAGGCCAGCTGCAGGCAGCGCGACCGTCCGCGCCGCAGGGCCTGTTCGATGTCGTGCGTCAGATAATCAATGGGCAGCGAGAATTTGGCGGCGGCAAACTGACCGATGCCCCACAGGTTAATGCCCACCGCGTGGCCGTCTTCGGTAATGAGCGGCCCACCCGAGTTGCCATGATCGATCGCGGCATCACTCTGAATGCATTCCAGTTTGCGGAAGCGGCCATTCGGATTGCTGACAATGCCGCGTGAGACCGTGCCAGGCCGGCCCGCGTGCGAGCCGATGGCAAAGATCGTTTGGGCGTGCCGCAGATTTTTGGGTTCACCCAAGGCCATGACAGGGAAGGGGCCATTCGCCACCAGCCACAGCAGAGCGTAATCGAGCAGATGATGTGATCGGAAGACCACGCCTTCTAAGAGACGCTCGCCACTGCGTTCAGGAAACAGGCGCACCTGGACGTTGCGCAGTGAACGGCGATCGCGATCGTCGATGACGTGCCGGGCGGTGATGACTAGCCCATCGGGATGGATGATGAATCCGGAACCGCGTCCCGGATCATTGATGATTTCGACCGTGGCTTCGACGGCCTGGGCGATCGGATCGAGCGAGGGTGTGACGACGGGCGGCGGTGTGGCGGCCGGTGGGCCGAGCGGGCCAGTCGTTGCGGCCGGAATGACAACCACTTTATCGTCCAATTTGCGCGGCACATCCAAAGTGAGGTTGGCGGCCAGCCCCACTGCCTTCAGTTGATGGCGCACAAAAGCGATGCTGTCTTCCGTTCGATCGGCATAGCCAAAGCCCTTGAGTAGTTCACGCAGTTTCAACGTGAACACCTGATCGCTCTTGCGCTTGACCTTCTCTGTTAATTCGATTGCGAACGGATGGATATCGGGCATGATGATCGGTCCTAGTGCCGACGAGCACTGAGCTGCATTATACTTGAAGCGCGGGGCAGAGGGGAATCGCAAAAAAGTACCGGCTCACATCATTTCGACACGAGCCGGTACTTTTCTACACACTGAGGGGAAGTTGCCAACTTGCCGCTAGGGCGTCGGGGCGAACACGATCACGTCATAGGTGAAATTGCGGCTCTGTCCGTTGATCTTCACGCTCTGCATGTTGACGGTGTATGTGGTGTCGCGGGTGGAGAGCAATCGCCAAGCACTTCATTCCGTTATAATTGCGATCGTTCCCAACTGGCCTTTCACACAATTCATCCTTCAGGAGACACACCCGTGGCGCACACAGATTATGATGTCATCATCATCGGCTCGGGGGCGGGTGGTTTAGCCGCCGCCGTGCCGCTCGCTCAGGCGCGTAAACGGGTGCTGGTCTGCGAACAGCACGAAGTGCCCGGCGGCTGGACGCACTCGTTCACGCTGCAAGGGTATCGCTTCAGCCCCGGCGTGCACTACATCGGCGAGGTGCAGCCCGGCGGTTCACTGCGCCGTGTGTATGAAGGATTGGGCGTGTCGCAAGATTTAGAGTTTTGTGAACTGAATCCCGATGGCTACGATCACATCTTCATCGGTGAAGAACGTTTCGATTTTCCGAAAGGCAAGGCGAACCTCGCCGCCCGATTGAAAGATCGCTTCCCACAGGATGCCGCCGGCATCGACGGTTATTTGGACACCAGTATCGGCTTGATCGAGGGCGCGAGCTCTCTGGGTCAGGACAGCCGTCTGGGGCAGATTACGGGCGCGGTCAGCCACGCCGGATCATTGCTGCGTTGGTTCTCGCGCAGCGGTCAGGACTTGATCGATCATTACATTTCCGATCCAGTGCTGAAAGGTGTGCTGGCGGGTCAATCCGGCGATCATGGTCTGCCGCCTTCGCAAGTCTCGGCGTTCTTTCAAGCGGGCATCACACAGCACTACCTCAACGGTGGATATTATCCGCGCGGGGGCGGCTTCGCCATTCCACGCGCCTTCGTGCGCGCGCTGAAAAAGGCGGGCGGCGAGATTCGGTTGAACACGCTGGTCGATCGCATCTTGATCGAGGACGGCAAAGCGATCGGGGTGCGGCTGGCCGATGGCGCCGAAATTCGATCGCGGTATGTGATCAGCAACGCCGATCCCGAAGTGACCTTCGGCAAGTTGATCGGGCGCGATCATTTGAGCACGCGGCTGCGCCGTAAACTCGATGGCGTGAAGTATTCCGGCTCGGCATTGAGCCTGTTCTTCGCCGTCGATATGGACTTACGTGCGGCTGGCCTGGATTCGGGTAACAGCTGGTTCTACGATCGCGCCGATGTCGATAGCGTGTATCAATTGGGTTTGACCGATTACGCGTTGAAGGCGACGACAGTGCCAGGGATGTTCCTCACGGTGACGACGTTGAAAGATCCGTCGAAGATGCATCACGGCCATCACACGTGCGAGGCGTTTGTGTTCGTCGGCTACGAGCCGTTCCAGAAATGGGCGAAAGACCGGTCAGGTGCGCACGCCGCCGACTACGAAGCGTTGAAAGAAGACCTGGCGTGGCGGTTGTTTCAGTCGTTGGATCAGCGCGTGCCCGGCATCAGTCAGCATGTGGTCTTCTGGAGCCTCGCCACACCGTTGACCAACGAGCATTACATCAATGCGACGCAGGGCAACTTGTACGGCATCGAGAAGAGTCGCAAGCAGGTGGGGCCGTGGGCGTTTCCGGTTCAATCGGAAATTGAAGGCTTGTTGATGTGCGGATCGAGCACTGAATCGCACGGTGTAGCAGGCGTCACTGGATCAGGACTCACCGCCGCACGCACGATCTTGAAATGCCGCACCTCGGAACTGCTCACACAGCACGGGCCGGAGCTGCGCATCTATCCTTCGGAAGACATCACACAATGGCCGCCGAAATTGCAGGAGCGGATCGCGCAAGGCCAGTCGCTGACGAGCGAGAATAGCCGTGACTGATCTGTGGTGTGCGTCACGAGGCCGAGCGGCGTGCAGGTTTGCGTTTGGGCGGTTGAGGTATGGCGTTGATCAAAGCGCGCAGAGCATTGTTCACAGATTCCGGTGTCGTAAACACCTCGGCGACGTCCGGGTCGAGTACAACCACAACCGCGCTCGAGTCGCTGGTATCGGCAAAGCGATTAGGCCGTGACTTGCTGTAGTCGAAGCGATATTCAGCACGTAGGTCTTTCACGGTCTTAGGAGAAGGTGTTTTCTTCATAGTCCTTGCGCTCCCGGTTCGTTGTCAGTCGGGCGCTGATAATGCGAATGGCGTTCTGGCGTTCGGTGAAACTTACGACCAGGAGACGCCGAGCGGCTGAATGTCCGATGATAATCTCTCGATGTTCGGCGCTGGAATGGTCTTCGTCGTCAAAGAGGCGAGCCAGCGGATCACTGAAGACCGTCCGGGCCTCGTCGAAACTGATGCTATGCTTGCGTTGATTGCTGGCGGCTTTGGCGCTATCCCATACAAAGTGGTAATTCAGGCTGATTTCTCGAGACTTGATGGTAGCACAATCATTATACCATTGCGAAAAATGCCAGAGATGATCTCCAGGAGAACCTCATGTCCGAAACACTCGTCAAGAACTACTACACCGGTTACGTGCGCAAAGAGTGGCGGCGGTTGATCAAAGATGCCTATCATCGGCTGGAGTTTGAAACCACGCTGCACTTCTTGAAGAAGCACTTTCCCAAGAAGGGGTTGATCCTCGATGCAGGCGGCGGGCCGGGGCGTTACACAGTAACGTTGGCAAGCAAGGGTTACGACATGACTCTGCTCGATATGACACCGGCTAACCTGGAATTCGCCAAGCGACAGATCAAACGATCGGGCGTGGAGCACCACGTGAAGGACGTGATCGAGGGATCGATCGTCGATCTGTCACGCTTCGCAGATAACACGTTCGACGGGGTGATCTGCCTGGGCGGACCGCTCTCGCACGTGGTGGATCGGCGTAAGCGCGACAAGGCCATTCGTGAGTTGGTGCGTGTGGCCAAACCGGGCGCGCCCATCGCAGTGTCGGTGATGAGCCGCCTCAGCGTGTTGGTGGTTGAGTTGACGATGTTCCCGGAAGAAGTGGAGATGCCGCATTACCAGAAGCTGCTGAACACCGGCGATTACCTGGGCAATTACGGCTTTACGGCTTGCCATTTCTTTTTGCCAGAGGAATTCCGCGCGTCCTTCGACGACAAAGGCGTTGAGGTGGTAGAGCTGGTCGGGCTGGAGGGGATCAGTTCCAGTCATCGCAAGGAACTCAATCGCATCGCGAAGAACGAGAAGCAGTGGAAAATCTGGCAAGCCACGCACGTCAAGACTTGCACGCATCCCGCGGTGGTGGGGACCAGCGAGCACATGCTGCTGGTGGCAAGAAAACAGTAGGTTGCAGTTAAGGAGCGTATGAGGCGCATTCTCAATCGATCTTGTCTCTGGATTTTGTGTGGCTTATTCCTTGTCGTGCTGCTAGCGTGTGACGGTGTCCAATTTACTGCGGCTCCGTTACCACCAAGCACTCAAGTTGTCATCGTGACACAGGTCGTACCCGTTACCCGCATCATCCCTGTTACGCCGGTCGCGCCGCAGGACACGACGTTACAATTTGATGGACGCGATGATTGCGTGGAACTGGGCAACTGGTTTGACTTCAAAGAATTTTCGCTTTCGCTCTGGGTGAAACCTGCTGAGCAACAAGAGGTTTGGGCCAACATCATCGACGACAATCACACCGATTATCGTGCCTGGGTCGTGCAGCAGAATGAAGCGCAGAATAACCAGTATTTGTTTGGTGCAGGTAGTCGCGCGTCCATCATTTACTTTCGGCTCACATCTGAAGTCTGGCATCATATCGTGATGGTGCGAAGCCGCTCTGAGAGTCGGGTGTATGTCGATAATGAGTTGGTAGGTTCGGAGATCGATTTGCCCCTATTGCGCTACGACGGCACTCAATCCCTGCGATTGGGTTGTTGGGGTGGAGGTGGCCGTAATTGGGCTGGGGCGATGGCTGAAGTGCAGATCTGGCAACGGGCGCTGACAAACGCAGAAGTTGAAGAACTGACGTCGCGACCGCTCAGTGGGAAGGAAGAAGGGTTGGCAGCCTACTATCACTTTGATGAAGGTCAAGGTGAAGTTGTGCGCGACGCAAGTGCATGGAAACGAGATGGTATTTTGCGGGGCGAGCCGAGGTGGGTATCTGCGCGGCGCACTCCCTAGTAATGATGACAGGTCCCGAATGATTCGGAGCCTGTGTTTTTCACGTTGCAGGAGTGACCTTCAAATCATAGCGGGCCACGAGATCTTTGACGAGCTCCAGCACCTCCTGCTCGCTCAAGGGCGTATCGTAAGTCATTTGCCAGCTGGGTGGACCGGGAGACCACTCGGTGTGGTAGCAGTGCCCCTGCTGAGCCAGCCGGGTCTGTACATTGATCGAGTTTCCGTAACCGTGGATGAGGTACTTGTGTGCGACCATAGCGCGAACGGCGTATGTCATGGCTCACCTCCGCAGCAGGTCTGGTTACTTCTAGCTTACCACGGGTTGTCAAGAGGCGATTTGTGGAGCATACTATTTCCACAAGACCTGGCAGGTTCTCGCACCGAGCTGACAGGCTTGTGCCTATCGGCATCATCTTTCACCGGTCCGGCTGCCTCCATGCCGCAGAGAACTTGTCAGGTCGGCGGGGGCTCATGTCTGATCTGCAAAGACCTCGCAGCAGTGCCGGCTTGTTCCTAAGCGCGGTAGGCCTTGATTCCGACGCTGCTGACGATCGTGTTGATCAGCGTGTACACGAAATTAGAAGACAAGACTTTGCAAGTCGAACTGCCGGGCGCGTGGTGAGGTTCGAAAGGAGCAGCATGAATTCGACAACACAAATTCAACCTGGAATGTCGCCTCAGGTTAAGCGTGGTGTTACGCGCTGGGCTGTCAGGGAAACCATGGGCGTGATCATGCTGGCCGTCTTGCTGTTTCTTGCGGCGGGCACTGTGAACTGGATCGCCGGGTGGGCCATGGTGATCATCATGGCGGGCTGGGTGATTGCCACCGCTGTCGTTGTGATTCCGCGTTATCCTGAATTGTTGGCCGAGCGCGTGGGGCCCAGGAGGGGCGCGAAGACCTGGGACACCGTGCTGTTAAGCCTGTATGGCGTGGCGATGATGATCCTGTGGATCGTGGCCGGATGGAATCTACGCTATAGCTGGTCGAGCGGGATTGGGCCGGTGGCCCAGATCAGCGCCATGCTGGTTGTGATCGCCGGACACGCGCTGGTGGTGTGGGCGACAGGTACGAACGCCTTCTTTTCGCAGGTGGTGCGCATCCAGACAGAACGGGGTCATACCGTCGTTAGCAGCGGGCCTTATCGGTTTGTACGACATCCGGCATATATCGGAGCGATCCTGCTGGTGTTGGGCGCGCCTATCATGTTGGGTTCCTGGTGGGCACTGATTCCAGGTGTTGTCTGTGCGGTATTGATGATTGTGCGGACGGTGTTGGAAGACAAGACCCTGCACGCCGAACTGCCGGGCTATACCGATTATGCGCAACGAACGCGTTATCGGCTGTTAGCGGGCGTGTGGTAATTGTCCTTCGTTGGACTTACCAGGTGGATCGCGCATCTGCCTGTTCAACGAGCCGTCGGGCGTGACGCTGGCGATGATTCAGTCGGCGAAGAAGTAAGGGCAAGCCACGCCAACCATGCGTCGTCATTCACCTGATCGGAATATGATGGGGTATACAGCAAAACTGTTGGGGGGCATACTGCCCGGTCACGCTCGCGCTGGATGTGCCATCCAGCAGGAGCATATCCCACAAGTCACCAACACTTTTGCGTTATACTCAATATGATGCAGGTCATACTCAGCGGCGCTGCAACCTGCTACCATAGGGCGTCGTCGAAATCCATCACGAGGAGACCAAGATGCCCGCTCAAGATCAGAATACCCATTGTGTGAACTGTTCACGGACGGTGGAGGAAGTGCCGCTGCTGATGTTGGTGCATCGCGCCGGCAATGCCTACATCTGTCCGCAATGTTTGCCAATCTTGATTCACCAACCGCAAGAGCTGGTGAGCAAACTTCCCGGCACTGAAGCCTTACAGCCTCACGAGCACTAGCCGAAATCGAGGTTCCACTTCGCACCGCGTTTGGTGCTCGGGCAGGTGGAACCCGATTTCTGATCGGTCTCCTGTTCCTCGCTTCACCACGTGGTAGATCAAAGATCCGCTCCACTTCTCTTCGCGATGCGCGCCATCTCCTGATCCACAAGCGCTAAGCTCCGAGCAAGAGTGACAGTTGCATTGCAGGTTGAATCTTTAGCTTGACAAATAGAACGTATGTTCTATATAATGTTAATGCAGAAGGGAGCGACATGCACAAACAAGAATTAGAAGCTCAAGCCGATCGGATCGAGATGGTGCTGCATCAATACAAAGCTCAAGCGCAGGTGACCGGTGGCACCGTCACGCCGCGCTGGATTCAGTTTCTGTTGCAGACAGGGCCGGGGGTCAAGGTCAATCGCATCGAGGCATTGTCGCGCGAGATTGCGTTGGCGTTGGGCGTAACCGATGCGCGCGTCACGTTGCAGCATGGGCAGGTGCGCATCGATGTGCCGCGCCGCGATCCGCAGCCGGTGAAGTTGTTGGAGTTGATGGATCGTTTAACAGCCTCGCGTCTGCCGTTTGGCACGGCGGTGCTGGGCGTGGCCGATGATGGTGCGCCGCTGCTCGTGCGTTTGCCATCGCCCGATGTGGGCCACATACTGATCGCCGGCACGACCGGGTCCGGCAAGACGGCGCTGCTGCAAGCGATCATCGCGTCGTTGGCCGTCGCTCATCGGCGATCGCAGTTGCAGCTGATCTTGATCGATCCCAAGGGATATTCATTCGCCGCGCTGCGCGATCTACCGCAGCTCCTCCACCCGATCGTCTCCCAACCCGATCGCGCGATCGATCTTTTGGGCGAGATGACGGCGCTGCTCGATCGGCGCGCGGCGACGGCGCTGCTCGATCGGCGCGCGGCGACGGCCCGGCCCGAACCCTGCGTGGTGATTGCGATCGATGAGCTGGCCGATCTAACACAAACCAGCGGGGCGCAGGTGATCGATCGGGTGGGGCGCCTGGTGCAGCGTGGCCGCGAGGCGAACATCCATGTGATCGCCGCCACGCAAAAACCCTCCAGCGCCGTCATCGGCCCTTTGGTGAAAGCGAATTTTCCGGTGAGGTTGGTGGGGCGAGTGGTCAGCAGTGAAGATGCGCGGGTGGCGGCCGGTATCGGCGGGACGGGCGCCGAACGGTTAAGCGGGCGCGGGGATTTTTTGGCGATTTCCAACCTGGGCACGCTGCGCTTTCAAGCGGCGTATGTGCCGCGTGAAGACCTGGAACAGCTGGTGCAGCGAGTGAGAAGCTAAGCATGTCATCTCGTGTGAGTGTGGCGATCGGCGCGCTGGCTATCACGGGTTTTGCCGTGACGCTGGCGGTGATGATCGTCAATCGTTTAAGCGATCAACAAGTGGCGGTGCTGACTGGCGCAGTGTGTGGCGCGGGGTTGGCGCTGCCACTGGGTCTCGCGCTCGGCGCTTATGCGGCCGCCAGCCGGCGCACGCGGCGACCCGAACAATCCTCGCCGCCGATCATCTACATGACACCGCCGCCTGCGCCGGTCGCGCCGGCTTCGCCGCCGCGCTCGATCGAACTGGACGATTATCCCGCGCCGGCGCGGCGCGCCTTCAATGTGATTGGGGACAGTGACTTCGATGAAGAATAATCTGCCTGAGAAACCGGGTTTCTCCATGCTCAACGTTCAATTCCATTTGGAATGGAGAAACCCGGTTTCTTTTTCCCGTTTAACCCGGAAGAGCCTCAATTTCAAAAAGGAATTCAACGTTTGGCGTGTGCGCGCCTGGCGGTGCGGTAGATGGTTACGCAGAACCCCGGTTCCTTATGAGGCTGGTTCAACGCTGAAGCGATAACCTACGCCGCGGATGGTCTGCAAGTAGCAGGGATGATTGGCATCCGCCTCGATGATTTCACGCAGCCAGCGGATGTGTACTTCGATGGTGCGCGTGTCCCCCATGTATTCCGTGCGCCACACATGTTTCATCAAATACTCGCGGCTCAACGCCTCGCCAGGATGGCGCATGAAAACTTCCAGCAGCCGCGCTTTCATCGGGGTCAGGTGATATTCGCTTTTGCCCACACGCAGGGAACGGCTGTCCGGGTTGAGCGAAAAATCTCCGGCGTGCAGGACTTCGCCCACACTATCGGGCAGCATGCGCACGATGCGATTGAGCAGTTTGCGCGCCGTGAAGGGACGCACCAGAACGGAATCAGCGCATGTGACCTTATCAGGATCGGTGCCGGCGCGCACGATGACGACGACGGGAATTTCGTTGGTGGCGTCCTTGAGATCGGTGCAGATGCGCAGGCCATCGGTATGCAGGCTGGTAGAGTTGACGACGGCCAGGGCAGGCGCATCGGTGCGCACACGGCTGAGGGCTTCTTTGCTGTTGCTGGCACGTACGACCAGATAGCCGCGTTCCTCTAACGCCGGGGCGAGAGAAGAGGCGGGACGCGCACCTTCAACCAACAGAATAACGGCCAATGTTGTCATGAAAAACTTGCGATGAATACGAAAATTGCCAGGAACGAACGCGCGGGCGCACATCAGATGGATGCACGCACCGCGCCAATAATGACTGAATGCTAAATGTTGCTACCGTTTTAGCATGTTCGTGTGCATCAGGCCATCCAAAAGGATTGCGACCGCGCACCCGAAGCAGAACGATGTGAGCAAAAAATTGGGCAGGCCAAAGTTCAGCATGCCGGTCATTTTGACAACGTATTCGAAGAAGAACATGGTGCCCAAAGTCAGACTGGCACCAACAGCAAAGCTCGCGATCACCACCACAATGCGTTTGGCTGTCATAGCTATATTTCCCCCTCCGCTGGATGGCGAGGATTTTAGTCTAACCCTTCGGACTCGTCAAGTTAAAAAACCAAGACGAGTATAACGCAAAAGTGTTGGTGACTTGTGGGATACGCTCCTGCTGGATGGCACATCCAGCGTCTGGTGGCGCCGGATGTGCCATCCAGCGCGAGCGTGGCCGGGCAGTATGCACGCCCTACAGTTTTACGTTATACCCAACCAAGACATCCAGACTCGGGGTCTGTGATCCTGCGCGACTAATCCCGATCGACGATGGCCACTTCTTCAGTTATACCAGAGATCGAAGTCGAAGCGATCGGCTCGGCGGAGGATTGAACGTGCCAGCGACGGAGCAGAATGAAGAGCAGGGTGATCACTTCGACGGTGACGCCGATGGCATTGGCCAGAGCCAGACCGCCCACACCCAACGTGGGACGCAGCAGAAAACTCGCGGTGATCGCCACGCCCATCGCGCCGATCGCCACGTAGAGCGGCGTCCACGTGTCTTGTTGAGCGTAAAACGTGCGCGCGGTGACTTCCAACGCCGATTGAGCCACCAAGCCCAACGTATAGCCCTGTACCGCCCACGTAATGGGGAGCATCACTTCGGGCGAAGCATCATACAATACTGCGACGACTTGCTGACTAAGAAGCAACAATCCAATTGTGGCAGGAATGGTCAGAGCGATAATCGTCGCTAGCGTTATACGCAAGGTGCTACGCAGTTGCGCCGTTTGTCCCCGTGAGGCGAATTCGCTTAAAGTTGGAAATGCGGCTGTTGCAATGGCAGTGGCAATTAACGTTTCAGGCACTTGCATGACTTTCCAGCCATTGCTAAGTGCTGTGATGCTGCCTACGGGTAAACTCGAAGCGAGGCTGACAGCCACGAGGCTGGCCAACTGGATAGTACCCAATTGAATTACGCGCGGGATCATTAACCTCACAACACGGCGCAGATTGGCATCACGCCAGCCTAACCAGCGGGTCCACTTCGCGCGGTACTTGATCAGGCCTGGTACCTGGATGAAGAGAAACAACAGCGCTCCAATCACTACGCCGATCGTTGGTCCCCACACACCCAACCGCGGCGCGAGAAAAATCACGCCGCCTAGAATGCCCAGATTGTACATGATGGGCGCCAGCGCGGGCAGGAAGAAATGCTGATTGGCTTGCAGCGCGCTCATCACCACGCCGCCGATCGAGAAGATGACCGTACCCATCAGCAACATGCGCATCAGATTGGCTGTCAGCTGCTGATATTCTGAAGTGAAGCCTTGTGCCACAGTTTGTGCCACCAACCAGGGTGCCAGAATCGCCAAGAGAGCTGAGCCGCTGAGGGCTACCAGGAAGACCGTGTTAACGACAGCCGAGGCTAACTTCCATGCTCCCACTCGATCTTCTCGCGTCAAGAAGCGAGTAAAAACGGGGATGAACGCTGCAGCTAATGCACCACCTGCGATAAGGGTGAACAACAAATCGGGTAGATTGTAAGCCGCGTAGTAGGCATCCAGCTCGGGACTTCGCCCGATGGTCTGCACCAGAATACGATCGTCGAGAAAGCCGGTAACTTTGCTGACGAGAAAACCCGCGCCGACGATGAGCGCTGAAATGAGAATGCGGCGCGTGGATTTGGAGAGCATGTTAGAACGAGGCCAGCGCGTCTTGCGCCGGTTTGAAATTGGGATTGCGTTTCAGCGCCAGTTCCAGCTGGCTGCGCGCACCAGCGCGATTGCCTAAGGCTTTCAGTGCCAGCCCTTTGTAGTAGTATGTTTCTTCAATGTTGGGTGTGACCTTGATGACGGTATCCGCCAGCGCCAACACATCGTCATAGCGGCCCGCGTGCAAGTAGGCATCGAACCAGCCGAATTGATACCACGGCATGCGCCAGGGCAGGCTCAACTGCCGGGCGCGATCATACGCGGTGGCGGCGTTCGACCAATCCTGCAGCGCAGTGTAGCTGGTGCCCAGGTTGAACCACGCAAAGGGATCGTCGGGATTGGCGGCGGCTTCTTGCTGAGCCGTGGCAAGCGATCCAGACCACAACGTGGCGTCGTCCAATTGCACGCCCAGAATGGACTGTGCCTGTTCGGCTTTTTCGTTGGGATAGATCGCCAGGTAAGTGCGATTGAACTGTCGCCAGTATTTTTCAAACTCGGCGTAAGGCACCGCCTGGTAGGGTCCCATGTACGAATCCATCGCGATGAACTCTTGCTTCTCGTCGTTGAAGCCCACCAGCAATTCGTAATGTCCCATCCACCCCAGATCGGCTTCCGGTTCAAACCCTTTCTCGATCAACACGGGCAGGCCCGCACGCAGCAGCGTTTTGATCAAATCCGGTGTGCCGTTGACACGATACTGTGCAGTGAAGCCCACCGATCGGGCAAACTCCACCAGTTGATCGGGGCTGACGTTCTTGTCCTCTGGATCGGGCTTGAGAAACTTCGCCGCCTCGACCTGCGATCCGGTCCAACCATAGAAGCCGAGATTCATCGACAGGGTCGCCGGGCCGCAGTTATTCCACAATTGATATTCCTGCTTCGCGCCCGTCAACAACACACTGATGCCTTCCGGCGAGGCCGGTGTGCTGCGTGCGGCTTGCTTGGGCCCCGGCGCGCTGATGCTGGGAATAGCGACGGGCGCAGCTGAAGCCGGAGTCGGGGATGCAGTTGGCTCGGCCTGCGGCGTATCGATCGGTACGAAGGTGGGCGTGCGGGATGGCTCAGGCGATGGCGTGATCGGTGTGGAGGTTGGCAGCGGCGTAGACGGGCGTGTCGCGATCGGCGTAAGCAAGGACGAAATGTTTTTCACCGGTGCGCTGGGAGCCGGCACACTATCGGGATGGGGAAAGATCCAGTTGTTGACGGCGACACGCACGGGCGCAGGCAGGTGCTGCAGCACGCGGGCTTGATCGCGCGGCGGCAGAACTTTCAACACCACCATTCCAACGGCGCACAAAGCCAGCACGACGATAAAGCCGATCAACGCCCAGCCGATGAGTTGTTGTTTCGCATTTCGCATGAGTATCTCCGCGAGTTATTATACCGTGCTGAGGTGCAGATCGCTCTCTACCCTTACTCGGCGTTTGCCTGACGATTGACCTGCGCTGCTGTATGATGGAGACGCGACCCAGAGGGATGATGCGTGGTGCGTGAGAGTGGTCAAGGGGAGAGATGAAAGTTATTCAGCGCGGCCATCCGCGACACGGGCGCGTTCCTCGATCCGCGTTCGAGGAAGGATTGGTGGCAGGGAAGGTAGACAATGAACAATGATCAATTTTCAATGATCAATATCTTGGACGGAAGCAACGTTGGGTGAGGGCGTTCGTTGTTCAAACCTAGTGCAAGCGTGGGCCTGGCAACGAATAGGAAACGAATATCGCTTGAGACAACTCTGCCCCACACTAGCCGATTCAATCACGCAATACGCACTACGCACCACGTTGCGGTATAATCACGCCAGCCAGCGCGCCGATCAGGGCGATGGCCGCACACCCACCGTGGAGGACAGCATGCGCCAGGAAGTGTTGACGTGGCAAGACGTGGACAAGTTGATCGACGAGCTGCTGCCGCAGATGCGCGGCTCATTCGATTCGATGTTGATGATTACGCGCGGCGGCCTGGTGCCGGGCGGCATCATTGCCGAAGCGTTGGATATCCGCCATGTGTTGACGGCCGCCGTGCGCTTCCCGGACATGGAAGAGAAGATGCTGGCCTGGCCGACGTTCTTGCAGTTCCCCGAAGACGAACTCTTACGCGGCCGGCGCGTGTTGATTGTGGACGACATCTGGGGTAGTGCGCGCACCATCAATACGGTGCGCGGTCGCGTGGAAGCCGCCGGGGCCTATCCGCACGTGGCCGTGCTGCACTATAAGCCGGCCGAGTCGCTCTTCAAGAACAAGAAGCCCGAATACTTTGCCGCGGTGACTGAAAATTATATCGTCTATCCGTGGGAAACACATCGCAAGACCATGGATACGCGCCTGATCGAGCCGATGCCGGGTTAAACAGGGATCAGTTAATCAGTTGATCAGTTAATCAGGAAGTGAGGTGCGTCAACCTCAGCACTGATTAACTGATCACTGATCCCCGATCACTGATCACTTCGTCACACTATTCTTTTCCTCACGGCATTCGCACGCCGCTTTTACCTGCGCGTTTTTGGTTAAGCCGCCGTCGTACTCAGTTGCTTCGCCTGTGACCTTCCAACCGTCCATCACAAATGGAATGGTTCCGCCCGCCGGGATCCATTCGCCGTTGTAGCGCCGCGCCAGATGGAGGTGCGTGGCATTCGCTACGCCGCCTTCACAACTGGGATGCCCGATGCGATCGCCCGCTTTGATCTTCGCGCCCTTCGCGACGCGGCCTTCTGCGGCCATGTGCATGTACAAGATCGTCCAGCCGGTTTGTTCGTGACCGTCGTTGTCCAGATCGACGACGACCTCGCCGTTCTGACTGCGGAGCACGGTGCCGGACGAGATCGCCGTCACCCACTGATCGGAAACCTGACAGCCGATGTCGATCTGATCGGGCACAAAATCGATCGCGGCCCACCCCGATCCCGATCCCCAGCCGCCATGCGGTCCGCCCGAGTAATACCACGTTTCACCGCTCGTCCACGGCAAAGTCAACGTTGGTTGCTGTAGGTCTTGTGGCAAAACGGTGACCGCATACTGGAACGGATCGCCAAACCACTTCTGATAAGTCTGGATGAAGCCAGCAGGCCCGGCCTCTTTCAACCATTGATCGTAAGTGCGATCGGCGGCGAGTAGTGTCTGCAACCCGACTGTTCCAGCATTCAATCCCGAAGCGATGCGCGCTCGCGAGTCATCTTGAAAGCGCACCGTGCGCGCGCCGCGTGACTTCCAGCCGTAATAGCCGTCATTCATGCGATTGGCGGCGTGCCCCAGTTGCAAATACAGATTCTGATAGCCCGCATTGCGATAGTCCAACGGATAAGCTTGTTGATCGGCGTTGGGCGTGGGATTGCTCAACCACCCGCTGCGATATTCCAACAGGGCCAGCAGCAAGCGCGGATTCACGCTGAATTGCTCCGCCACACGCTGCACCACTTGCGCGCCGGTCAAGGTAACGCCATCCACCTTTTCCGTGTACTTCTTCAAATAGCCGTGGGTTTGATCGACGAACGCGGCGACGTCGAAATCGATCGCGTCGGGACTGTAGACCACTTCGCTGTCGGGCAGCAACTTCGTGCCCGGCCCCACCCGATCGATCTTCAGCGGCACGTTGAGCGGATCGCCGGGATGGATCGTCGAGAGGGTAGTGAGTCCATTGGCTTTAGCGATCTCTTCGGGCGTGGTGCCATATTCGTCGGCGATGCCGATGAACGAATCGCCATCCTGCACGATGTAGAATTCTGTCCCGGCATCGTCCACGACGCGCGTCGGGTCAGGCGTGGGTGTATCGCGCGGCGTTGCAGTCGGCCCACGTGGCGATGTCGGCCCGGTCGTGGGCAGGGGCGCGCTTTTCAGCGTGATACCGGTCACTTGCGG
Source organism: Anaerolineae bacterium (assembly GCA_003154115.1). Lineage (GTDB taxonomy): Bacteria > Chloroflexota > Anaerolineae > Fen-1058 > Fen-1058 > Fen-1058. The sequence continues at coordinate 7,573 of PMCF01000382.1, read as the reverse complement.
ACTGGGCGCGCCAACTGGCGCGCTGACGGCGAAGGAGGCCACGCTCGGCTGACCACAAGCCGTCAAGAGCAGGGCCAGTCCGATCAGGGTCGTTAAAAGATTTTTGTTCATGACTGCTTCTTTGTCCTGGGTACCACATAGAGGGCGATGGCTGCGACGACGATGCCCAGTCCGCCGATGATCAGCACAGGCGGCAGGCCGGCCGTAGTAACGACTTCAGTCGTTGCCGCCGGCGGCGTCAGTCTCGTCGGCGTGGGTTGAATCGTCGGTGCAGCTGCTGCGGTCGCAGACGCGGTCGATGTTGTCGTCGCGGCCGCGGTTGAGGTCGGCCGACGCGTCGCCGTTGAGGTGGTCGTGCTCGTCATCGTGGGTGTGATTGTCGCGGTTGCCGCGGCAGTGGCCGTGGCCGTCGGCGTCTTGCTGGGTCGCGGTGTCGCCGTGTGGGTGATGACGGACGTTGCCACGCTGGTCGCACTCTCTGCCGCCGGGGCGCTGTTCGTTTCACTTGGTACTATTGTCGTCGCGGCCGCCGCTGTTGTTGCGACCGTCGCTGTTGTTGCGACCGTCGTCGCTTTCGCTGCCGAACCACTCGGCGCATCGATCTTCGCACCGCCGATCGCGCCTTCCACGATCAAGCGCGGCGCTCCGCCGATGATGCACCCACCCGTGCATGTCGCGCCCGCAATTTCGATCTCGTACTTTCCATCACGCGCAGTAATCGTCTGCTTGCGGCCATCCCAATCGACGAGGGTGGCCTGCGCGGCATGCGCCGCGACGCTGATCTTCACGGGTGACGGTTGACGCGTCCACGCCACGGTCGTCCAACCACTGTCGCCGCGTTTCACCGTGACGATCGTGTCCATGTCATTGCGCTCGGTGAGCGACGCTTCGGTGAAGCCGGCCAGATAATTCGAGCCTACCTGAAAGGCCGAGAAAGCCGGTCGGCGTGAACCATCTTCGCGCACCAGGCCAAACGGTTCGGGGTTGGCGGCATGATCGGCAGGCACATCCGCCATCTTATAGATCGCCACGCGGTTTGCTCCGCCTGCCAGCGCCATCGCCAGCGATTGAATGATGAAGTGCGCCTGCTCATCGAGCGTGATCGTGTGCTTGGCGTTGGGCACGGGCCAGGCGGGATCGGTGCTGGGCGCGGCATTGGTTTCGGTGAGCCACAGCGGTTTGTCGAAGCCATGCTCACGCATCTGCTGGTGATGCCACGCAATTAGGTCGTAAATTTGATCGGTGGTGAAGTAGAGATTCGCCGAAGCGACATCGAAATAGTAATTGTGCTCCGCCGCCGCGCGATCCTTCTGCATCTCGTCGAGCAGACGCTTGAAGAACGGCGTGCGGCCATAGTTCACATCCCACCAGTAAGTGAACGCACTGAGATGCACCGTGGCGTTGGGATTGGTTTGTTTGATGACGTTGTAGGCCACGCGCATGAGTTGCAGAAAGTCCTTTTCGTTACCGCCCCACGTGCGGCCGGGATAGCTGGGCTGCCAGATGTCGGGCTCATTCCAGATGATCCAGTGATTGATGCGGCCCGCATACTGGCCGACGATCTTGCGGACGAACGCCGCCCACAGATTGTTGGGATCGTCGTCGGGCAGTGTGAGGCCGCTCGGCACGCCAGGGACGTTGCCATCTTGCAGCGCCCACGGCGGCGTGTTGACGATCAAGCCGACGACCTCGCGCCCGGCGGCCAGTTCTTTCGCCAGCTGCGCGTCGGTAAAGAACGAAGTGTTCCACTGGCCGCTGTCGTTGGGCTGCATATCGGCCCACGGAAAGCGGACGCGCGTCCAGCCTGCGCCCAGCTGCGTGGCCGCCGCCGGATTGTCGAACGTATCGATGGCGCCAAAGCGGCGATCGGGCGTGGCGGCGGTGGCCAGCAAAGGCTGTAGCACACTAAGTAGCAGTGCCAGTATGAGAATGACGAGTGACGAGTGACGCGTGAAATACTTTTTCAAATCCGTGTTCATCGGTGTTCATCCGTGTCCTAAAATAGAGCGCGGCGATTGTAGCATAGGCATGGCAAACAAAAAACCCGCTCGCCACGAGGGAGAGCAGGGTTGGATTGGAGTAGGATGACCTGTTTCCCAAGTCAACCACACTTCAGCCCTATACTCTCCCTGAAAAAGTTACAAAACTCTTACCCGCCGCCGTCCCTCAAACCGGGGGTTATAGCTTACAATCTCCTTAACCAAGGTTACACCGATCAAGCCGTTCGCCCCACATCGTTCCCCCGGCGGCGAACTTCATCAGGGAGGAGACTAGCATGTCACATCGTCGAACAACGGCGCACACCGCGCCGCGTTGGCAGGTTGTGTTGCATGGTCTGGTTGCTTTTGCCATGCTCGTGGCGCTGATTGGAGAGGCGTTGCCGGTTAGCGCCGCGCCGCTCGCGGATTATCAGCCATCGACCTCCGCTGGGGCGGCCAACCCCGATCAATCTCCGCCGCCCAATAATCCTGATGCCCCCACGGCCAGCGGCCCGTCGATGTACCTCAACGGCGCTAACTACGTGAATGTGCCCAATGCCTCACTGCCCGCCATTGGCAGCGGCGACCTCACGCTGGAAGCCTGGGTGTATCCGACGAACGTCACCGGCTTTCACGCCGTGCTGGCCAAGTGGTATGCGGCCGGTTTCTGGTTCGGCATCGACAACGGCAAGCTGCGCCTGTATCGNNCGATTACGGCTGCAACCCGACCGACGGTTGGTGCGCCGACTTTTTCATCAACGGCGATCTGGACAGCAACCAGGCGCATACAGGAGGCGGAGCCGTCGGCGGCGCTTACGATCTGCACATTGGCAACGATCAAACTGTGGAATACTTCGTCGGCGACATCGCGGAGGCGCGTATCTGGTCCAGCGCGCTGGGCGGCGAGACACTGCGCCGCAACATGCACCACGCGATCAACGAGAAGCGCCCCGGCCTCATCGCCAACTGGCACCTCACGGGCGATTTCAAAGATGCGATTAACGGCATCGATGGCACGCCCGTCGGATCACCGGCCTTCGTCGGCTTTCCCTCGCCCGCTCAGCCGGATGTCTCCGTCACCGATCGCTTCTTCAACACCCTGCCGCAAGCCACTTATGCGGCGGGCACCGCCTTCGTGCCGAGGTTGAATCGCGCCATCCTCGCAGGCGGTTATCGCGCGGGCGTGCCCAGCACTGCGATCACTGCGGTGGATGCTGGCTCTGGCGCGGCAAGCAACATCGGCAACTTGCCGGCGGCCCGCGCGTATGCGGCGGCGGCGTATGCGTCGTCGAATGACACGGTGTACGTTTTCGGCGGCAGCGATCAACTCACCACAGCCGACTCATTCGATTCGATCTACGCCGTTAATCCAGACACCGGCGCAGCACGCACCGTGGCGGCGACCCTGCCGGCCGGCCGCGACAATGCCACCGCGATTTATCTCGATCATCTCAACCAGATCGTGATTCTCGGCGGCTGGTATTACGAGGGCGGCGTAGAGAAGTACGCCAACTCGATCTATGTGTTTGATGTGGCCTCGGAAACGATCAGCAGCGCGTCATTCACGTTGCCGCAACCCGCTTACGGTTTAGCGGCGGCCTATTCGCCGTTGACGCAGAAGGTCTACTTCTTCGGCGGTTCGCCGGATGGCGGCGCGACCTTCGACGACGGCGCGTACGAACTCACGTTGAATGCGGGCGGCAGCGGCTCGATCACGAAGCTGGCCGCGAAGCTGCCCCAAGCCGATCGGGGTGGCGTGGCCGTGGAAGACCCCGTCTCGCATCTGATCTACATCGTCAACGGACAATATAACGGCAACGTGGTCGCGTTCGATCCGACCACGCTGGAATTGTGGCGCACGCCGATCGAACTGCCGCGCGACGACAGCGGCAACCTGCTGATTCGTCCCTATTCCAGCGTGATCTATAGTGCGCGCCAACGTCATGCGCTCGTCATCGGCGGCGGTTACTGGACTTCGGCGGGTGATACCAACGTGTGGCGCATCCCGCTGGGCGACGGGCCGAGTGTGCCGATCGGGCATTGGGACTTCGTCAATTCGTTCCTGGGCAACCTCGATTATATGAGCAGCGTGTATTGGCGCGTGTCGATGGGCCGCTCGAGTAGCGCAGTGCAATACTTCGATTCCGATCGCGGCGTGCGTTATCCCGGCGCGTTGAATGCGACGGGCCTGGGCGGCATGAGGACCGATCCGAACGACGGCAGCACGTGGTTCACTACCTGGAATGGCAATACCCTGAACGTGAAGCACGACACGGGCAGTGCGATCGAAACGCGCTACAGCGAGACGCGCGGCTCCCCGATTACGACGGGGTATACGCCCGACGCCGTCGTGCCGTACAACAATCACACGCCCTTCTTTGGCAACGGCTACAACTTGAAGTGGCAGAACGTCAATGATTACATTCTGGGAACCTGGCACGATAGCTTCGTCGGGCCGGGCACCGGCAGTTGGCAATGGACCCATATCCCTGCGATCGCGCACCGCAACTCCAGCGAAGCCTGGGCGATTGTGGAGCCGTGGTACTATCTCATTTGCAAGCCGAGCGGACCGAACGCGCCCAACTGCGGCGGCCCGATCGCCACGCGACCGCAGCTGGGCCGGTTGTATTACGAATACTACGGCACGAACTACGCTGAAAATCTCTACGGGTATCCCTGCGGCGTCAGTCTGTGGGCCAAAGACTTGGTGTTCGGCCAAAACGGCGATTGGTGGATCGGCGGCGACGGCGGCGTGTGTCGCTATTCGAGTCTGTATCCGCCTACGGGCTATGCCGGTAATCTCTTCGTGCCGACGATCGGTGCGAACGTGAAGAAATTGTCGGTCGATGGGGATGGCCGCATCTGGGCGGCGTTAATGCCCGACACTAACGGCAACACTGGCGGATTGAGCGCTTACGAAGTGCTTGGCCCAGCCAACACCTTGGGTACGGTGCGCACGCAAGATTGGAACTGGCTTACCGCGCCGATCGGCACGATCACCTCACTGGCGAACGGCTGGGACAGCGGCATTCGCGCGATCACGGCGAATGGTGAGCGGGTGTGGATGGCGCTCAATACGGATCCGAATAACGGTCCACTGGCGATGTTCTCGCCGCGCTGGCAGCAGTTGGGCGGATCGAACGAAGGATCGCTGTGGGGCGTGCGGCACGTCTTCCTCGCGCGCGGACGAGCGTTCTTTGCAACCAACGGCGACCGCTTGGTGACTTTACAGCCCGACGGGATTTCGTGGGACGATCGGGCGTTGGCGGGCGTGAAAGCGGTGACCGCCGATCAAAAAGGCCGTATCTGGATCGGCGCGAGTGATGGTGTGCGGCGTTGGACACCGACGGGTTGGGACATGATCGATGGCGCATTGGGTACAGCACCGACCGGCCCGATCAATGCGATTGCGGCAGACAGCAAGGGGCGTATGTGGATCGGCGGCGAAAACGGCCTGACGTTATTCGATCGGGAGCGCTGGGTCACGACGATCCAACCGCCACAGGGCGCGATCTCAGTGACCACTGTCATGGTCGATCGGGATGACAACGTGTGGGTGGGCACGACGCAGGGCTTAGCGAAACTCAACACCACCGATCAAACGTGGACGACGTACACTACGGCAAACGGTCTCTACACCAACAGCATCTTCGACATTCAACTGTTGGGCGATGGCAACCTCGCCGTGAGCACCAGCGGCCCAGGCGGTGGTCTGAGTCTCTTCAATGGTACGACGTTCGTGCAGCAGAGTTACCCGCCGGGCGCTGATCAGCCATTAACAGTGGATAATCTCGGACGCTTGTGGGCGGGCGCGATCAATCGTGAACCGACCGGTTATTACGGACGTTTCTGGACTAACAGCGGCCTGATCGATTCCAACGTGGTCGATAACGCGAGTGACGGCGCGAATCTGGTGTGGTTCACGCATCCCGGCGGCGGCGTCAGCATCCGCAGTTCGTTCCTGCCGCCGCTGGCCGATGTGCAGCCGCAGATCGATCCGGCCAACGGTGTGGTGCCCAATCGCGGCAGTGAAGGCGATGCAATCACCATCAACGGTTCAGGCTTCGGCAACAATCCAGCGGAAGTCAGCGTCAGCATCGGCGGCGCACCCACCGACATCTCGACCGTGGCGGACAATCAGATCACGGTGAAGCTGCGCGGCGATAATCTGTCGGGGGATGTCACCGTGCGGCGCGGCAAACGATCAGCCACGCTGAGCGGCGGCGCAACGCCCTCGTTCTGCGCCGTGCCCAAACTCACCGGTGTGTCACCGACTGGCGGCAATGTCGGCGTGCAGATCAAGATCACGGGCAGCAACTTTGATCCGAATGCCACGGTGAAACTCGGCGGCGGCGCGGTGCAGCCGTTGGGCGTGCGCGGCGCGGGCACGGCCAGCGTGTGGATCAATTACGCGGATACGTCCGGCGCGATCGTGGTGAGCAACCAGTGCGCCAACACGTCAGTCTCGCCCGCGGCCACATTCCGCAAGGTCAATGTGACCGTCAACAAATTGCAGTTGAACCAGGGTTACATCGGCATGGGCTTCTACGCGGGCAATGCCACGCTGGCTTCGGCGTGGATCAGCGTCGATCAAGCGCCGCGCTCAACCGACAAAGTCCAGATCGATTACGCGCACTTGCAACTGGGGCCGATCGGCAATCCTCTGAAGGATGTCACCCAACCGATCGGGTCACCGGGCGCGTACTCGGTGGGTGCGCCGAATCCGGCGGTGTTCGCGGACATCGCCAATGCCATCAACATGTCGAACATCATTTACTATGGCAGCGGCCCGACGAACGTGCATTACGAGTTGACCACCGCTGGGCGCACGGTCGCTTCATCGGATCAATCGATCACGTTTGAGCCGACAACATCGCCGCGCGTGCTGCTCATCCCGATCATGCCCGACGGCTACACAGGACAGCAGTTGAATCAGATGAAATCGACGGTCGATGCGAACCTGGCCGACTATCGCTATCGCATCTATCCGGGAGGGCTGGATCCATACTGGTCGGATGAAGTGATCGTGCAGAGTCAGGTCACGTCCAATCCGTTGATCAACATCGGCGACGGCGGCGAGCAGGCCAATGCGGGCGGCTACTTTGAAGGCATTCGCCAACGCTACAATTCAACGCACTATCCTAAAATACCGCTGTCGTTTGGCGTGATCTTCACTAACGTCATCACGGGCACGGCGGCCGGTATGGGCCAGATCGGCATCACCTCAAAGTGGCAGGCCCACACCGATTGTGAGAATTCGTTCTTGAGCGATGTCAAAGATTTCTTCGGCTTCGATAAAGGCTGCGGACCGGAATTTCCGCAGTATCTGGGCTGGGCACAGGGGGACTCGAATGCCAGCCGTTACTTCGCGCACGAGTTGAGTCACATGTTGGGTCTCGTGCCCAATGGCGCGGCAAACTTCGTCAATTACTTCACCCTACAGGGCGGCGGCAATCATTCCGGCACGAGCGAGTTGATCACGACCACGCTGGTCAACGGCGTGCCCACCGTCGTGCCGGATGCGTGCGGCAACACTGGCGCGACCTTCAGCGCGGCGCGCTCGTTTTATGGTAGTGTCCCTGTAAAAGGGCCAT
>PMCF01000193.1 GCA_003154115.1 Anaerolineae bacterium | reverse complement strand
CCGATGCGCGGGAAGGTGTAGTTGAATTGATTGTACGTGCCGCCATACAACGTTGACGCCGACACGATGTGATCGCCCGCGCCCGCCAGCGTCAGAATCGCCAGTGCTTGTGCCGCGTGTCCTGAACTGACGGCCAGCGCGCCCACGCCGCCTTCCAGATCGGCAATGCGCTGCTCGAACACATCACTGGTCGGATTCATGATGCGCGTGTAGATGTTGCCGAATTCTTTCAGCGCGAATAAGTTCGCGGCGTGCTCGGTGTTCTTGAATTGGTACGAGGTCGTTTGATAGATCGGCACGGCGCGCGCATTCGTCGTCGGATCGGGCTGCTGTCCGGCGTGCAGCTGGCGCGTGTTAAAGCCGTATTTGCGAGTGGTATCAGACATGATCGCTAATCTCCTTTGAATTGTTTTGTCGTAAAGAGCGAAAGTTGGTTTTGTTTCTCAACAGGTCGATCCGATTCAGTTGGTGGTGGTACACATAGGCCATGCTCCTGATAACGCTCGCGCCCGTCAGTCTCCAGATAACAAACGACCTCTTCCGAATAAATGAAGAGGTCATCTCTAACGTGCGGCAGGCCTCTCATCGTCCAGAAGTCTTCTGTCGGATTTGGCACCTTGGTCGTTAGTCGATTGGTTCGATAGTCGAGTAGTCGAGTGACTACACGACTAGGCGCAATATTGTTTAGTTAGCGCTCGTCAACCGCGTCCTCGCGGTTGGCCCGCCCGCGAGGACGCGGGCTTGGAGCCTTATCTTAACAGTATTGCGACTAGGCGACTGCCTAACTATTTGACTAACGCCTGGTTGTCGAGGCATCATCGGGCCGGTCCCTCCGCCTCTCTGGATAAGAGCGTTTCGTTTATTTGATTGTTAAAACCGTGGCGCCTTTGCCAGGCGACGGCGGCGGGAATTGAACCCACGCGTCAGGATTTTGCAGACCCTGCGTGGTTTTGCAGGCCCTCACCTTACCACTTGGCCACGCCGTCAACGTTAAGGAAACAAGTAGGCAAGTAGATACGTTTGCTCACCTTGTTTCCTTGCCTACTTGTTTTCTGGCCTCAATCCGCCAGGCCGGCGAACAGCGCCGTGCTGAGATAGCGCTCGCCGAACGACGGAATGATCACCACAATGAGTTTGCCGGCATTCTCCGGTCGCTTTGCGACTTGCAACGCCGCCCAGGTGGCCGCGCCTGAAGAGATACCCACCAGCAAACCTTCTTCTTTCGCCAGTCGCCGCGCGATGTCGAACGCATCGTCGTTCTTCACGCGGATGATCTCATCGTAAATCTGGGTATTCAACACGGCGGGCACAAACCCCGCGCCGATGCCCTGAATAGGATGCGACCCCTTGACCCCGCCCGAGAGGACTGGCGAAGCATCCGGCTCCACAGCAATCGCCTTGAACGACGGCTTGCGCGCTTTGATCACTTCGCCCACGCCCGTGATGGTGCCGCCCGTGCCAATGCCCGACACCAGAAAGTCGATCTTGCCATCGGTGTCACGCCAGATTTCTTCGGCCGTCGTCTTGCGATGAATCTCCGGGTTCGCCGGATTCTTGAATTGCTGCAACAGCAGATAGTGCGAATCGGACGCAGCCAGATCTTCCGCGCGCTTGATCGCGCCGCCCATGCCTTCGGGGCCAGGGGTCAAGATCAATTCCGCGCCGTAAGCGCGCAGCAAAGCGCGGCGTTCCTTGCTGAACGTCTCGGGCATGGTAATGGTGAGTTTGTAACCGCGCGCGGCGGCCACCATCGCCAGCGCGATGCCGGTGTTGCCGCTGGTGGGTTCGATCAGGATCGTATCGGGCTTGATCAGGCCGGCTTTCTCCGCCGCGTCGATCATCGACACGCCGATGCGATCCTTTACGCTGTGTGCGGGATTGAAGAATTCCAACTTCGCCACGACTTCGGCGACAGCGCCTTCGGTCACGCGGCGCAGCCTGACGAGCGGGGTGTTGCCAATGAGTTCGGTCACATCGTTTGCAATTGCCATAGTATCTCCTTGGGGTGAATTAACGACTTATTGAAGCGTATATTTAAGGCAAAACCACTGAGCCTGGACACGCGCAGAACGAACAATAATGGGCGTAGACATTATGCTCAGATACCCGCGCCGCCGATGAGCGACTCGTCAAAGACTTCTTCCAGCCGCACCGGTTGACCGGCAAAAACGCTGGCCAGCGTGGCTTGATCCATCAGGCGCGCGGTGTCATTTCGAATCTCCAGGAACACGCGCCGGAAGTGGCACACCGATTCCTGACTGCACCGCTCATACTGATTGACCGAGACACAATTGATGGGCGAGACCACGCCATCGAAGTAGCGCACGACTTGGCCCATCTTGATCTTGTCGGGCTTCTGCGCCAGAATGTAGCCACCGTTCTTGCCGGGTGTGCTGTCCACCCAGCCCTGCGTTTTCAGATCCAGCATGATGTGTTCCAGAAAACGCTTGGGCACTTCATTGCGCCGCGCCAACTCTCGAATGGGAATTGGCCCGCGCCCGTAATGCTCCACCAGCGTGAACAGCACCCGCAGCGCGTAATCGGTTTTCTTGGAAATCTTCATGACCAAACATCCGTCGCATAATAACGACTTAATTGGTCGCTATTATGCGCTTTTTTCGCGGCGCTGTCAATAGGCAATTTGCACAGAGTGGTAAAGGGTATCTTTGGCTTGACAGGCTTGCTCGCTATGATACAATCTGTCCGCAAGATTGAATCCTTGGAGATGCACAGTATGATGTCACAGGTTTGCATGTGTAGCAGGGCGGGGCAATAGCCATCGTCCTGTAACCTACCGGTCACTGTCGCGATTCGAAATCGCGCCGCGACATTAGTCGCTTACGACAAGACCTATACGCCGGACGCTGGCTGTTGTGCCGCTCAAATTGAGAGGTGCAATAGCACGCCGCTGCCGCGTCGTGTTGGTCTTGTTTTGTTTTATCGGGAGGGAACATGAACACAGTTACTTTAACGAAAACAAATTTGTATGGCACGGGGGTGCGCGTGGTGCAACCCGGCGACGAGTTGTTGGCACGCGTGGGTCACACACCACTGCTGCCGCTGCGCCGCATCGGCGCGCAGTTCTCCAACGTGGAAATCTGGGCCAAGGCTGAATGGTTCAATCCCAGCGGCTCGGTGAAAGATCGTGCCGCGCGCGAGATTATCCTGTCGGCCGAGCGCAGCGGCGATCTCACGCCCGACAAAGTCTTGCTCGATGCGACTTCGGGCAACATGGGCATCGCGTACGCCACGCTGGGCGCGGCGCGCGGTTACAAAGTCTGCCTGACGCTGCCCTCCAATGCCAGTCGTGAGCGCATCATCACGTTGAAAGCATTGGGCGCTGAATTGATCTTGACCGATCCTTACGACGGCACCGATGGCGCTCAACTCGCGGCCCGATCGCGCTTCGCGGCCGATCCCGATCGCTATTACTACGCCGATCAATACAACCATCCGTCCAACTGGGGCGCGCACTATCGCACGACGGGACCGGAAATCTGGGAACAGACCGATGGTTGCGTAACACACTTCGTGGCGGGGCTGGGCACGAGCGGCACGCTGATGGGCACGGGCCGTCGTTTGAAGGAAGTAAATCCGCAGATCGAGTTGGTCGCCGTACAACCCAGTTCGCCGCTGCATGGGCTGGAAGGCCTGAAGCACATGGCGACCGCCATCGTGCCCGGCATCTTCGATCCGGCGCTGCCCGATCGCACGTTGACGGTCAGCACGGAAGAAACGCATGTGCTGGCGAAACGCTTAGCGCGTGAAGAAGGCTTGTTTGTGGGCGTTTCGGCGGCGGCCGCGGTGGTGGCGTCATTGAAGGTGGCGGCAACGCTGTCGCACGGCATGATCGTGACGCTGCTGCCCGATAGCGCGCTGAAGTATCTCTCCGATCGATTCTGGACTGAATAAATATGTTGACGATTTCACAGCCGTTGCTCGATCAGATCACGCGCCACGTTGAAGGCACCTATCCTAATGAAGGCGGTGGTCTACTCATCGGACGCGTGGGCGAAGACGGCGCGAAGGTACTTGAAGAGATCAAGGTCTTCGACAATCAGCGCGAGATCGAAGAACAGTATCATCGGATTTTGATCACCGATCGGATGGTGCAAGAGGCCGAAGATTATGCGGATGGCAAAGGCGCGGTGTTGATCGGGTTCTTTCATTCGCATCCCGATTGGCCCGCGCGCCCCTCGGACTTCGATCGCGATCACGCGCTGCCGTGGTGGTCGTACGTCATCGTCTCGGTGCAACAGGGTAAAGCGGCCGAGGTGTTGAGTTGGGAACTGCGCGACGATCGTAGTGCCTTTGATGAAGAGCGTGTAACCAAATTACTTTCTTAGGAGACATCATGGCTGTTTCGATTACGATTCCGACGCCGCTGCGCGGTTATGCGGGCGGGCAAAAGACTGTGGCTGCGGAAGGCCGCACCGTGGGCGAAGCACTGGGCGCGCTGACCACGCAGTACCCGAATTTGCGCCAGCATTTGTTTGCCGATGACGGACAATTGCGTCCGTTTGTGAATGTGTACTTGAATGATGAAGACGTGCGATATTTGCAGCATGTCAACACGCCCTTGCATGACGCGGACAAGATCAGCATCGTGCCGTCAGTGGCGGGGGGCTAACAACGGACTCTGAAAGTAGATCATTCCGCTGGGTGTGCCGGGCTTCAAATACGCGCAGATTCAAAAGTAAGCATTATCGGACTGGAGATAGTATGTTAGATCGAATTGCGGTTGCGATCGGATTGGTGATTTTGGGAATAGCGGCCTATCGGTTGCTATTACTCGCTCAACAACGCACGGTGTCGCGCCGGGCACAATCGGGCGAACGGGTGGAGCGTGCGACGTTGCTGGTCTTCACCAGCCCGACCTGCGCGCCATGCAAGTTGCAGCAGGTGCCGATCATCAATCGGCTGCTGGTTGAGTGGAGTGATAGAATAGAGGTACGCCTGATCGACGTGACCGAGCAGCCGGATGTAGCGCAGCAGTACGGCGTGTGGTCGCTGCCGACCTCGATCGTGTTGAAGGCCGATCGGAGTGTGGTGGCGATCAATCAAGGTGTGGCGCACGAGAAGAAGTTGCGCGAGCAATTCGAGCAAGCCACGGCGGGTCAAGCGGTAACCCGTCAACTGGTAACGGGTCAATCGGTAACTGGTTGACGGATAACTGGTTGGCCGATTACTGATTACCAATCACCGATTACCAATCACCCATCACGGAGTTACCATGACAACACAGTTGAGTCACGCAGAAATCCGGCGGTACAGCCGCCATCTCATCATGCCAGAAGTGGGTATGGACGGTCAGCGCAAATTGAAGGAGGCCAGCGTTCTATGTGTGGGCGCAGGCGGCCTGGGTTCGCCGTTGTTGTTGTATCTGGCAGCGGCAGGCGTGGGGCACATTGGCTTAGTTGACTTCGATGTCGTGGACGAAAGCAATTTGCAGCGGCAGATCATTCACGGCACATCAACGCTGGGCAAATCGAAGATGGAATCGGCCAAGCGGCGTTTGCTCGATCTCAATCCCTTCATTGAGATCACGGGCTATGAGGAACCGCTGACTTCCGCTAATGCGCTGGATATTATTTCGCACTACGACATCGTGGCCGATGGCACCGACAATTTTCAGACGCGGTATTTAACGAACGATGCGTGTGTGATGTTAGGCAAGCCTAATGTCTACGGCAGCATCTTCCGCTTTGAAGGGCAGGCCTCGGTCTTTTATGCGAAGGAAGGCCCCTGCTATCGCTGCCTGTTTCCCGAACCGCCGCCGCCGGGTCTGGTGCCCTCGTGCGCGGAGGGCGGCGTGTTGGGCGTGCTGCCCGGCGTCATCGGCACGATTCAAGCCACCGAGGTGGTAAAGTTAATCATCGGGCAAGGGGAACCGCTGATCGGGCGGTTGCTGCTCTACGATGCGCTCGAGATGAGTTTCACCACGCTGAAACTGCGCAAGAATCCCGATTGCGTGGTGTGTTCCGATCATCCCACAGTCACGCAACTGATCGATTACGATCAGTTCTGCGGCGTGGTATCTCATGACATTGAGGCCGAACACGGTCTCGAGCTCACCGTGAAAGATCTCAAAGCGCAACTGGAGCACGATGGCCAAGATTTGATCGTGCTGGATGTGCGTGAGCCGCACGAATGGGCCATCTCCCACCTCGATTTTGCGCGGCTGATCCCCAAGGGCGAACTGCCCGAACACTTGAATGAATTCGATCAGACCAAAGACTACGTGCTGCACTGCAAGAGCGGCGCGCGATCGCTGGAAGCCGCGCGTTTGATGAAAGCGGCCGGCTTCCACGTGAAGTCCCTGCGGGGCGGCATCAATGCCTGGGCGCGCGAGATCGATCCCAGTTTGCCGCAATACTAAGCCCCTCAATCAACCGGATAGCCAGCGGCGTGACACGGAGCCGGACACATGCTCAATCGGCAGATTGCCGTTCTCGATGCTCCCTCCAACCTTGGCTTGCGTCCACCTGAACCGGGGGCTGTTCCTGGCTGCTACAAACTGCCGTGGGCGTTGCGCGATCGTAACCTTCTGACCGCCATTCATGCGACCGATGCAGGAGCACTCGTGCCGCCACGCTATCGCGCGGCATGGAGTGCCGGCGAGGGTGATCGCAACGCAGACGCGCTTGCCGCGTTTTCGATTATGCTCGCGGATCGCGTTAGCTCACTGCTCAAGGCGGAGGTATTCGCGCTGGTGCTGGGCGGGGATTGCAGCATTCTGATTGGCAACACCCTGGCCCTCAAACGGCGTGGACGCTACGGGCTGGTGTTTCTGGATGCCCATTCAGACTTTCGACATCCGCAGAACGCGCCGCCCATTGGCGCAGCGGCCGGCGAAGATCTCGCCATCATCACGGGACGCGGCGACTCGCGCCTCATCGATCTTGAGCACTGCGGCCCGTACATTCGCGACGAAGACGTGATATTGATCGGCGTCCGTGATGACGACGAGGATCTGCCCGAACTTGCCGCCTGCGGCATGGGCATCATCACCAACGGACGGCTGGCGCAGTTGGGCGTGCCGCAAGCCGCGACAGACGCCCTGGCAACGGTGACCCAGGCGACTCAGGGCTTCTGGGTCCATCTCGATCTTGATGTGGTGGACGCTACGGAAATGCCTGCGGTGGATTGCCCCGAGCCGAACGGACTTGCATTCTCGGCGCTCACAGCGCTGCTCCAACGATTAGTTGGATCGCCCGCGTGCGTGGGTCTGGAACTAACCATTTATGATCCCGACCTTGACCCCACCGGCCGCTATGCCGACCAGATCATCGCCTGCCTCAGCAACGTGTTTGGTAGTTGATCCGGCAGCCTGACCACTTGCTTAAATGCAGCCCAGCAAATTCTTCGGGATCAGTCATTCCCGCGTGCTTCTAGCGGAAATCCAGCACCCGGCGAGCCCATGCGCTAACCGTCACTCTGGATGCCCGATAACCTGGTGCGCCTCCGCCGCGTTGCGACGGGCAAGGCGACAGCATGCTTCACGGGGCATGACAATTGCGTTTCTGTAACTCCGCAAGATTTTCGTGAATACACTTAGAAAAAGCAATCGGCCCATTCAGTATTCTGGATGGGCCAGTGTGGTTGGTGCCAGGTTGCGCTGGCTGGCGCGGGCCGTTTAGGCCAGCAGCAGCCGCTTCAAAACATCTGGCCGATCTTTCAACTGTGCCCTGGCAAAGGCCCGGTATTCGCTCATCCAGGTCTTCAGCGCTTGATATGCCAGGTCGCGCTCTTTCGTCGCCTGCGGCACGGCCGCCATGGCCGCTTCCTGTGCCAGGTTCGCCTCAACCAGCGCATCGATCGCTGTGCTAAGCTGCGTCAATTTGATAGACTTGATTGCCCTGCCCTTCTTTCGCCAGTGTCCGCGCCGCCGTGATCAGTTCATCCAGCGACTGCGGCGCGCGACCGGCCAGCCCCAATGCCTCGCGGGCGGCCGCGTCCTTCTGAAAAGCCGAGCGGCCCAGGTCCCGATCCTTGGTATACAGCGTCCGCACGGATTTTTCTGCCGTCTTGACGGCGGCGGCCTGGCGAGCGGCAAATTTGTCCAACGCCTCAATCTGCAATGGCGTCGCCACCGTCTCGAAGACTTCCGGCGTATAGCCACCCTCGGCCAGTTCAGGCGCGGCCTCCACCTCACCGGCCCCGGCCTTGATTTGCTGCTCGGACAACGAAATATCCCTGGCAATACGACGGTCTTGTGCAGCGCGGGCTTGCGGAGTTTGTGGTTCGGGGAGCGGGGATGGATCAACCTGTTCAGCAGCCATGCTTTTTTCTCCTATCACATAGATTAGATTCAATAGGCCCATCAGCGCCTATCTAGTCTTCACTAGCCTGTGAGGTAAATCTATGTTTTACGTAAGGGAACTGGAAGGAAATAATCAGCCGATGCCCTAACCCTTTTTCACCGCGAGAGACCACANNCGTGGTCAATAAGCGCCTGCCCGCCCTGGTTCAGCTCTATCATCGGACGCTTTAATTTTTCCAGTTCCCTTACAGTTCCACGCTATTCAGCAACTCCCTCAACGCGATCAACTCTTCTTTGGATAGGGTCACGCCTTTGCCCATCTTCGCCCCGTCCGCCGACCAATCACGCAGGTCGTATTTTGCATCTCGATCATTCCAACTGATCAGGTTGAGTTCTTTGGCCCAGCC
>PMCF01000299.1 GCA_003154115.1 Anaerolineae bacterium | reverse complement strand
CTTGACCCTCGTTTCATCGGCCCAGGGTTGCTCTACGGCGAACCCATTACCGCATCGATTGCTTGCATTGCTTCGGGCTGTACAAAATTCGATATCTGCTATCCCAAGTCGGCCCAGGCCGACTTCCACTACCAGCCCTAAGTTTCAGCTCGGGGCGAAGCCACCGACACGAACCCACGTCAGGGTTCTCACCCCAATCCGCTATCATCTCGTCCCAACGCGCGCTGGTTGCGCTCTCATTTCAGCGACAACTCACGGTCTGCCACATCGCCGTCGTCCAGTTAGAGCAGTTGATGTTGCAGCAGCAGGTCTTCGACCAGCGACAAGAATTTCAACAACGGGTTAGGTTCAAGTCCTTGCGGCAGTGGCTCATGATCGTGTGGATGAGCAAAGGGATGGATATGCCAGTCACCGCCCTCACGATCAATTCCAAAGATGCGGCGTTCGCCTTGAATCAAGGCCAGATACAACGAACCGGACAACTCGCCCATAAAGGCTTGCACGAACAAACCAGATTGAATCCATAAACGTACAGAAAGGGTGAAGCCGGTGCGTTCTGTTTCTTCAACAGATTGCACAAACCACACCCTTTCCAAGGCTTCCTGTGCTTCAGCCCACAGGTCGGCGGTGTTATGCATGTGCCAATCCGCGCAGCTCGTGCAGCTTTGCCGTCAAGGTCTTGACGCCGCCTATGGCCGTTTCCCAGTGCATCGCGTCGGATTCAACTTCCCACGTATAGCCTTCACGTTGAACAATCCGGCGTGAAGTAAAGTCGTCAAAGGTCATGCCATATTTGAGGCCCAAGTCATGATCGGTCTGCTGATAACGGGCCAGCCGGCGCAAGTATTCAGCCTCGACCAGCGCGCGAACTTTCGTATCCACATCCTGCTCGCCCAGCAACGGATCCTCGAGCAAGCGTCGCGTTTGTTCCTGCAAAACGACTTCTCCCATGTCACCCTCCCGCTTAAAGTCTATACGGTTAAACCGGCCTGGTCAAGTCGATCGACCCCGTCACCCCAACCCGCTATCATCCCTTCCCAACGCGTGGCAACATTGTCATTCCCGCGCAGGCGGGAATCCAGCCACTGACCAGCAAGACTTGCTAACACATGCAGTGCAGTGCTCCCGTCGTCAGCCTGGATGCCCGACAACTACACTCGGGCATGACGGAGACGGATCACAATCCGCTATCGTCCCGTCCCAGCGCGCGGCGATTCTTCTCCAGTCTCTTCTGCAACTGATCGCCTTCGGTGTAACCGAGCGCTTCGTAATACGCCGCCGAAGTGGTATCGCGTGTGCACAACCACCAATCGTGGCTTGGAGGCTCGCGCGTTCACCAGATAACGGGCACCAGTTTGCTGGCCGTAATCGCGAGGTCGGTCGAGAGACAGGCAGCGTTCAAACGCCGCGCCACGCCGACAATGATGCGGTCGTGCATTTCGGGAACAGTGGCTGTTGCATCGAAGTCAAGCACATCTTCAGGCGCGAAAGGGACAAACACAAATTGGCTGCTACGACGCAAACGCTCAAACTCAGCCGCAAGGTCAAACGGCCTGTCCAGTTTCTCGTTGAGGTAGTACAACTCAGCCAGCACAATGGCCGGCACGTAAATGGTGGCTTCGCCTCGTGCCCCTTCGTCGAGAGCGGCCTTTGCTTGAAGTCCCAAGCGTGGCGAAGCCGTTAAATACCAAAACAGAGTGTGCGTGTCGGCCACATAGCAGTTCATGCGTTAAACTCCACAGACCACTCTTTCTCCCATTCATGGCGAATCTCATGCAAAGCAGCATCGAGATCGAAGTCAGCCGGAAACCGATCGCGCCACATGCCGTATAAATCCTGGGGCTGACGGCGCGGCAACGACTGCCGCACCCGGCGCGCCACATGTTCGACCAAACTAATCTGTTCTTCTACCGGCAGCTGATCAGCCAATCGTTCAACATCAGCCAAGGTTGTTTCGCCCATGTCACCCTCCTGCTTAAAGTCTATACGGTTAAACCGGCCTGATCAAGTCGATCAACCCCGTCACCCCAACCCGCTGTCATCCCCTCTCAACACGAGTCGATTCTTCCCTAGGTTTTTCTGCAACTGATCGCCTTCAACGTAACCAAGCGCTTCGTAATACGCCGCCGAGGTGGTATCACGGGTGCGGATGACCACCGGCATCGGCACGGCGTGGCCCATGATCAACACTTGCTGTCTAGTATCCAACTTCGCCAGCACGTTGCGGAGTTCACTCGCGCCCGAGACGCCGCTAAAGACCGCGCGGATGTCGNNTCGTCGTCGAGCAGGCACGTCACCCGCGTGCCGATCTGCGACATCACTTCGGGATCGATGCCGCTGGGGCGCTGATCGACGATGAGCAGCGTGACGTTGTACTTGCGCAGTTCGCGCGCGATGGTGCCGAAGATGGTCTGCGNNGGTTCATCGCGCCCGCCGCCCTGCGCCGCTTCTTTGCGCTCGACGTAGGCTTGATGGATGCGGCGCGTGAGGTAGTTCGCCACGAGGATGTACGCCTCCAATGATCCACCGTAACGCCCGAACTCCAGCACGACGTTGACGCCCTGATTGATGAAGCCCAGTAGTTTCTCCACGACGTTGTCCTGCACGTTGGGCCGCAGGAAACCAAAGCGCTGGAACATGCTCAACTTGCGTTGAATCGCGCCGAGAGTGCCTTCGTGGATCAGCCCGGAGTCGATCATGTCCTGCATTTCTTCGGGACGTTCGTCGTTGAGCAAACGGCCAACCCAGTTGCGGCCCAGGCGGCGATGGATGGCATACAACGCGCCCACCTGCACATCGCTCAACCCCATAATCGATTGCAGCATCGCCACGTCTTCGGGTTCCAGCTGATCGTAGCCAATGGTCACATCGTAATCGACTTTGCTGCCGCGCCGCCGACTGCTTTCCGGATCGAGTGTGACCACGGCCACTTTGCCCGAGGGGAATAACTGCCGCAGGCCCTTCACTTCGGTCTTCGCTTCGTCCTGGCTCTTCCAGCCGTATTCGTTGTGCATGTCGAAGATCAGGTTGACTGCCACATTCTCTTTGACGATGCCCGCTAGCAGCATCCGCGTGAGGAAGGTCTTGCCCGTGCCGCTCTTGCC
>PMCF01000403.1 GCA_003154115.1 Anaerolineae bacterium | reverse complement strand
CATGGCCCCTTTACAGGGACACTACCTGAAAATCGACCAGCACGGGATAATAGCTGTTCGTCGTGCCCGTGATCGGACTCAGGTTATTGACTTTCAATTGAAATGGATTGGCACGCGAAAATGAGGCGGATGTGCCCAACACCTGCGTTGGGGCCAAATCCAATTTATCGGGCACGCCGTCACCGTCGCTGTCGCGCGCGAACATATCGGGCGTAGCATCGGCGTTGGTGTCGCGGCACATCGCCGTCAACTGCGAACAATTCTCCGGCACGCCGTCACCGTTGGTGTCCAGACAGGCATTGGCCACCGTCGGCTGATGGGTCTGCGGATCGAACGCAATCGCGCGCTCAGGGCATTCCAGGCCGTCGGGCAAATTATCTTTATCGGTGTCGGGATTCGTCGGATCGCTGTACCAACGCTGATCGGCGGTGCTGTACCACGGCGCGTGTCCGCCTGCCGCCGCAAAGCCTGTCACCTCCAGATAATCCGTAATGTTGTCGCCGTCGCTGTCGATGTTCAACGGATCGGTTCCCAGGCGCAGCACTTCCACGCCGTCTGTCAATCCGTCACGATCGGTATCTTTCTTAGTGGGATCGGTCCCGATCTGTTTTTCCTGGCAATCCGTCAAGCCGTCGTTATCGGTGTCGGTTGATTTTTCGGTGTCGGTACACAGCACATCATTGGTGAGGATGTCCGCCGTCTTGGCCGGGGTGAATGAAGCGTTCTTCTCCAACCCGATTGACGAGACCGGCCCCGCCGGTGGCTGTGGTGTTGGTGCGGGATTATCCAGCGGGTCGTGATGCGGATTCCAAGTTGGCCCGGCCAGCTGAGCTTGCGCCTCGCGCGCCGCGTTTTGATCTTTTTGTTGCTGATCGGCAGTGGCTTGTTGGGCCTGCTGATCTTGCGCAAAGGCATACACCTTCTGGCTTTCCAACAACGGCGTGACGACCATCGAGAAGATGATGGCGATCACCAGCGCGACTTGCAACTTCTTCGAGCGGCCTTTAACGGTCAGGACATACACCGTGCCGACGACCATCAACAACGCCGCGCTCGCGCTGCTCACCTGCCGCCAATCGATGGCCGTGCGCGCCAGGCCGAGCGATCGGGCCAGTTGATCGATCGGATTGGCTGAGGCCGCTACCGGCGCGTAGTTGGAGAAATCCGTCTTGAGTTCGGCCTCAACTTGCGCGCCGCTCGCCTCGCGCGGATAAAGGATCTTCAGCGACAGACGCATCGGCAAACCGTCTGGCGAAATCCAAAGGCTGCCCTGACCCGTGGCATCGCGATACATGTTGGGCGTTTGCAGGCTCAACTGTTGTGGCAATTCGCCTTTTTCTCAACAGGTGCAAAATTAACATATAAGCAAAGATTTCGCCTGTTTTTTCGGCCAAAATTCAATGTGCCAGCTGGCATTTATATGTTAGTTTTGCACCTACGGCTTTTTCTGTAGTGTTCGCTAACATCTTGAACACCAGAACAGACGTTTCTGCGCCGTTTTCAAGTGCGATCCCTGGCATTCGGCGGGCGGCGGACTGTTCAACATGTTAGCGAACAGTACACAATTCGCCTTTTTCACTAAGATACTGTTCCAACTGATCGCGCACCCGATTCGCCAGTGCCGGCCCGTCGAGTTCAAAGTTGAACTGGGTATAGGGTTGGCTGGCCGCGTTAACCAACTGCACATTCTTCGCGCCCGCCAAATAAATCATCAAATCGTTGCCCGGCGCAAACGCATCGGCGAAGCCGTCCATCACCTGCCACTCGCTGCCCGGCGAACGACCATAGGTTTTGTCGCCGTCGATGCGGACTTCCAGCGCGTTTGAGGTGTTCAACATGCTGCCGTCGTTGTGCACACTCAACTGGAACTTGCGCGCGGGTGCGTTGGTCTCGCCGTCGAGGTAGATCGTTTCCGAGCGGCTGGAGCGGCCCGCATTCCCGACCGTCGGCGCGGGATAGGTGGTCTGCACGATCTGCGTAGAGAAGCGATACACGCCCGACTGCTGCGCCTTCTGCCACGCGGCCTGCACGACGTGCAGCGCGTCGGCCTCGGCTTCGGTGGCCGGCGCAGTCGGCAGCACAGCCAGCGCCAGACCAATCATCACGACTACGGCGATCAACCAACGATATGCTTGCGCACGAGACGAATGCTTCATTGCAGCCTCCAAATGATGATATGAATCGCTAGACGATGTTGCTCAATGTCATTCCCGCGTGTTTCAGGCGGTAATCCAGAAGCCCATTTGCCACGTTCGCCAACCGTCAGTCTGGATGCCCGATAAAAGCACTCGGGCATGACGGTGCGTAAGGTAAGTTAAAAAATTTTCTTACTGCGCGGGATCCGCCGCTTCCTCATCGGCTATGGCCGCAGTCGCGGCACGTGTCGTTTCTTCGATAAAAGCAAAGAACTCGTCGAGGCTGGCAAAGATGTGCCGTTCACCGGTGATGGGATTCTGCACGGTACTGTGCCACATCGGCTCGGTGGGCGAGTCGGACGACCAGAGGCGAACCACATAGATCAGTTGCGGTAATGCAGTAGTGGGCATGCAACTTCAACTTTGCCAGCGATAGTTGCTTCAGTCTAACAAGCGATCGTCCGCAGATCGTCCGCACTTCTACCCTGGGCCGATGAAACGAGGGTCAAGGACCCTCTGCTAATGGTGTCCGTTTTTGTTCCGATCCGCCCAAGGCGGCAAACACTTCTCGTCGCTTGGACTGAACCGATCGTCCCAACATTTCCTTGCACCAAGCCAAGACTTGTTTGGTGGAAACGGTTTCCAAGGCCTGGTGGATGATCTCGAGGGTGGTGGACACCATCGCACTAATCCCCAACACGAGCCCTGTAAAACC
>PMCF01000370.1 GCA_003154115.1 Anaerolineae bacterium | reverse complement strand
TAATTGCATTGTCGAGGAGAATCGTCATGACTCGGACAAGGCAATGGAAGTCGGCGCGAAGAAACGGAATATTATCCATATGAAGTGTAATGGCAAGATGTTTTTTAAGAATTTCTGAGTTTAACTTGCTAACTACTTGTTCGGTGCATTCTCTCAAATCGACCGGCCTAATTTCTAATCGCAAACGCTTGGTTTCGACACGCGTAAGATCCGACAGGACGTTTAACAGATCTACTATTCCATTGATGTTGAAGAGCACTTGTTCTGTGAACTTCTTCTGCGTGTCATTGAGTGGCCCGGCCATTTCTTTTGATAATAAATCAGTATATCCCTTAATCGAAGTTACTCGTTGTGCAAGCTCACTACCGATGATGCTTATGGATTCACCTTCGTGTCTGGCTATTTGGGTACTGTGAATTGCCAACGAAGCCCAATTGGTAAAGAAAGCCAAGGTTGCTAGGTCGTCCGCAGCGAATGCGCCGGCAGAGGTTTCCCTATCGACAATCAATACGCCAAGGAGTCTTTTCTGCACTTGCAAAGGTATGATTGATAATATACGCGAAGTGAATAGCGTTGATAACGGTTCGGCGGAGAAGCATGGATCAATTTGCGCGTCGGGGATCAAGAGAGTTTGGTGGTTCTGCGCGATATCGTTGACCAATGCCTCAAATGGCGCTTCAACAAGTCTTTCAGTTTCCCGTTCTAGTTTAGGAAACGCATATAGCGCAAAACGACCACGCAACTTGATAAACGCCCGCTCTGCATTGGTGAGTTTGATCGCCGCCTGCAAGGTGCGCTCGATCACTTCGTCCAATTTCAGCGAGGCGTGCAGTTGGCAGACAGCTGCGTACAATTCGGGCAAGCGGGCGGGATCGATCTTGGGGTTTTCCATGCTGTTACACCGCGTCTTCAGATTTCTTTTCCCAACGTTGTCGAACGCGCTTGAAATAGTTCAAGCGATCGTGAATCTTGCCGACCTCGCGCGGATAGAATTCCAACATGACGTCGCACAACTCCAACATCCATTGTTTGCGTGAGTAACCGGGAACGAGGTGCACCTTGTTGGCATTGGCGATCTGAATCTGTCCCCAGCCCAGCGCACCGATCGTCAAACAATCCCAGGCCAGAAACTCGATCGGCACAAAGTGCGCTTTTTTGACGATCAGTTGTGTACTCTTGACGCTGTATTGAACCGGCAAGATGACGAAAGTGTTGTGATCGTCTTCGTAAAAGCGAGCCAGACGCTCAACCGAGGTGAGATTAGGCATATTGAAGTGGGTGTCGAGATTGTGCGTCTTCACATCCACAACATAGTAGAAACCGTCGGCATCTGTGAAGGCGAGATCAGCCATCGCCCGCCGGGCAAAATCTGCGGAGTATTCATGGCATAGATCGCCAAGCAAAGATTGAAAGCTGTCGGACAGGATTGCCTGGATCGCATCGCCAATCGCCCGTGGACTGGAGGCCGTGCGTGCCGAAAGAAAATCGGGCTGGCTATTCAGCAATTTGACGATGGCTTTTTCGATGCGCTGATAACGCTTGGTGTAGAAAATCTGTTGACGGCTCATGCTTCCTCCGTGCTGGGAAATAGCGGCAGTTCACTTTGCGCTTCGTGGCGCTTGGCCGATCCGTTTTGTTCAGATAGTGCATTGCGCTCCCAAAAGACTCCATCCGCATAACCTTGAATGGCCTGATTGTCTTTGGCCTGCGCTAACCGTTTCTCCGCCAGGCAGCAATACATTGAGTCGATCTCGACCCCCACATAACGCCGCCTCAATTTCTTGGCGACGACCGAAGTCGTGCCTGATCCCAAAAATGGATCAAGTACCATATCGCCAGGATTCGAGCTGGCCAGGATAATCTTCGCCAATAACTTTTCCGGCTTCTGGGTAGGATGATCGGTATTTTCAGGCATCGACCAAAAAGGAACCGTCAAGTCAGTCCATAGGTTAGAGGGGTGCGTGAGCCGATAATTGCCGTTGTGAGTCTTGTCCCAATCCTTAGGCTGACCGTTCTCATCGGTGTAAGGAGCAACGACCCGACGTTTAAGTTTTACGGCGTCAACGTTGAAGGTATAAGTGTTGGAGACCGTGCAGTACCAGATGTCTTCCGCGCAATTTTTCCAGTTGGCTTTAGCGCCGCGTCCTTTTTCGCGCTCCCACGTAATGCGGTTGCGAACGATGAGATATTTTTCGGCGACGGACTGGATCGCTACGGCTGAGCGCCAATCGCCACAGATGTAAACCGAGGCCGTTGACTTGAGCGTTTTCAAGAGTTGAGGCAGCCACATTTCCAGCCACGTCTGATACTCTTCGGACGAGCGTTCACGAAAGGTATGCGTATTGAAGGACTTGGTCAGATTGTAAGGCGGATCGATGAACAGCAAATCGACAAAAGACGGGGGCAGCCAGTCTAAGACTTCAAACAGATCTTGATTGATAGTTCGATTTTCCAACGGGTACGCCGTCGCCGGCCCGTTGAGCTTGAGTAAGCGCCGCCGATACTGAACAATGTCACTTTCGGACAAAGTCATGGTCCGATTGCGAGGGGCCTTGGTTTTGACTGGTGATTCGTTCTTCATGGCGCTCTCCTGCTGGAAAGTATAGCACTTTCAAATGGGACGCGGATTCACACCGATGCACGCGGATGATTTTAAGGATTGGCCGGTATCTCTGGCTCAGCGATGGGCAGCGTGAACCAGAAGGTGCTGCCTTTGCCCGGTTCGCTTTCGAAGCCGATGGCGCCGCCCATCAGTTCGATCAGGTTTTTGGCAGTGTAGAGGCTGAGACCATTGCCGGGGTGTTCACGGACTAGAGGATCAGCGCCGCGGAACCATTTTTGAAAGACACGGGCCTGATCTTGTGGCTCGATGCCAATGCCGGTATCTCGAACTAAAACCTTTGCCAGCGAACCTTGAACAACTGCGCTAACGTCAATCTTCCCTTCGGCGGGCGTGTATTTGATCGCATTGTCGAGCAGGATAGTCAGGACTTGAGAAAGGCGTTTCGGATCAGCATGAATCACTGAGGTATCCGACGGGTGAAGGGTCACAACATGTCGTTTGCCTTGAAGTTCTTGGTTTAGGTTACCGAGAACACTCTCAATGCACTCGTGCAAGTTGGTTGGCTTGGTCTCAATGAGCACCCGCTGGTTCTCAATTCGAGTTATATCTATCATGTTTGACCAGAGCGTTTCGATTCGTTCAGCGTTGTAAGAGACTATTTCCAAGGCTTTGATTTGCATTTCCGTTAGCGGCCCTGCCATCTTTTTTAGCAAAATATCTGTCCAACCTCTGACAGAGATTAATGGCATCCTCATTTCACTAGCGAGGTCTGATATAAACGAAGCGCGTGATCGATATAATTGAGCGTGGTGGACTGCAATAGCGGCTTGTGCTGATAAGGACTTCAATATTGCGGCCTCATTCTCTGTAAATGGACTGGCGGAGGCAATACCATCTACAACCAGAACACCGAGAAATTCGTCTGATACTTGCAGCGGTTCGATCAACAGTGTGCGCGAGGCGAACAACGCCGATAATGGTTCGGTAGCAAAGCGTGGATCGATTTGCGTGTCGGTAATCAAGATGCCTTGACGGTTCTGCGCGACATCGTGTGCCAATTCTTCCAGCGCCGTTCTAATGAGCTGCTCGGTTTCTGTCGCCAACTTTGGAAGCGCATATGACGAATAGCGATCGGAAAACTGGATAAAGGCCCGTTCTGCGCCGGTGAGTTTGATTGCCGCCTGCAAGGTGCGATCGATCACCTCTTCCAATTCCAGCGAGGCATGCAGTTGGCAGACGGCTTCGTATAGTTCGGGCAAGCGGGCGGGATCGATCTTCGGGTTTTCCATGATCATGCCTCTCAGTGTAGTAATGCATTACGATGTGTCATTCCGAGCCGTGTTGCGGCGAGGAATCTCTACGACGATCAACAAAGTCGCCTTTCAGGGCAAGAGATTCCTCGACACATCCTTCGACTCCCGCTTCGCTTTCACTCAGGATGCGCCTCGGAATGACAGTGGGCGTTATTCTTCCTGCCACACCTTCGGATCGTAAGCGGGCAATTCGCAGCGCAGTTCGCCGTCTGCGCGATAGCCCAGCGCATAACCCGCTTGCATCAGTTGATGAATCTCGCTCGTCCCTTCGTAGATGATGGCCCCGCGCGAATTCCGCAGGTAGCGTTCCACGTCGTACTCGTCGCTGTAGCCATACGCGCCGTGAATCTGGATCGCGTCGTTGGCGGCTTCGAACGAGGCATCGGTGGCGTACCACTTCATCAGCGACGTTTCACGCGTGTTGCGCTGCCCCCTGTTCTTCATCCACCCCGCGCGCAGATACAGCAGCCGCGCCGCTTCATACTTCTGCACCATGTAAGCGATCTTCTGCTGTACCAGCTGATGCTTGCCGATCTCTTTGCCGAAAGCCTTGCGTTCTTTGGCATACTTCACGCTCGCGTCGAGCGACGCCCGAATCAACCCGGTCGCTCCCGCCCCGACGGTGTAGCGGCCATTATCCAGCGCCGACATCGCGATCTTGAACCCTTCGCCCTCTGCGCCGAGGCGATTCTCCTGCGGCACGCGCACCTCGCTGCAATTGACCCAGCCCGTCGAGCCGGCGCGCACGCCCAGCTTGCCGTGAATGTCGCCGCGCGTGACACCCTTCGTGCTCGTATCGATCATGAACGCGGTGATCCCTTCGTGTGGATCTTTCGCGTGCGGATCGGTCTTGGCGAACCACAGGATGTGCTGCGCCTTGGTCGCCAAGCTGATCCACATCTTCTCGCCGTTGATGACGTAATCGCTGCCATCCTTGCGCGCAGTGGAAGCCATGTTCGCCACATCGCTGCCGACGCCGGGTTCGGTCAGGCCGAACATCGCAACCTTCTCGCCTTTGGCTTGCGGGATGAGGAAGCGCTGCTTCTGATCTTCCGTGCCCCACTGCAATACGGCGAGGCTGTTCAAGCCCATATGCACCGACATCACCACACGCAGCGACGTATCGACGGCTTCCAGCTCTTCGCACACTAGCCCCAGCGAAATGTAATCGAAGCCCTGTCCGCCATATTTCACCGGGAGGCAAATACCCAGCAGGCCCAGATCGGCCATGCGCGGCAGCGTCTCCGGAGTCATTTGCTGCATGCGATCCCATTCTTTGATCGTGGGCTGCACTTCTTTCTGCACGAAATCACGCACCATCTTGGCGACCAGGTGATGTTCGGGTGATAGGGTGAAATCCATGTTGAGGCTCCTTGAGGTGATACGTAAAACGTAATGCGTAAGGGGTGTTTTACGTTTTACGAATGCTATAATACTACAACAATGAAGGTCCTGCGCTGGGTTTTATTCCTGTTGATACTTCTTGCCACGCTGTTGCTGATACAGCCCGACGATACGATCGCGCCGACGTTTGTGCAGCGCGCCGATCAATTTAGCGCGTCCCTCGACTATCAACCCGCAGCCGATTATTTGCAGGTGGCGTTGATGCGCCAGCCGTGGAATGTGGGCGTGCGGTTGAAACTGGCCGACGTGTTGGCGGCGCAGCGTCGCTACGGTGAAGCCGAGCAGGCTCTGAATGAAGCCGAACGCTGGGGGGCCGATCGCGCGGAGGTGGAACAGCGGCGGGCGCAGTTAGCCGAGAAGAATGATCAATTGGATGAAGCGGTGCAGCACTGGCAGACGGTCAGCGCGCTGCGTCCGTTGGATAACGCGGCTTACGCCGGCGTCGTCGAGTCGGCGCTGCGTGCGGAGCAGTGGACTACGGCCCGGTTGGCGGCGGAACAATGGGTGACGCACACGCATTCGTCTGCGGCCCATTTTGCTTGGGCCAAAGTCAGCGCCATCGACGATCCAGCCACCGCGCAAGATCAATTTCAGCAGGCTGTGGGTTATGCCGTTCAGCCGTTTGTGTCGGCGTTGCAGGAAACCGATCCGGCTTTACGCGCGCTGTTGTTGGGCCGCGCCTATCTGGCCGAAGACGATCTCACGCTGGCGCAGCGCGCATTTGATGAAGCGATCACGCTCAATCCCGCCTATGCCGAGGCGCAGGCCTTCGCGGGCTTCGTGCGCGATCAACGCGGGGCCGAGGGGGGCGCGTGGCTCGATCGGGCGGTGGAACTCGATCCGGCGTTGATCGTGGCGCGTTACTTCCGCGCGCGGCATCGTTGGACGCACGCGGACTTGGACGGCGCGCTCGCCGATCTCAACTATGCGATCGAGCGCGATCCGGCGAATGCCTTGATTGCCGCGGAGCTCGGTCGGGTGTACACCCAGCGCAGCGATTTTCCCAACGCCGAGAAATGGCTGAACAAAGCGCGCGATCTGAAAGCGCAGGACGTCGCCATCTGGAAATCGCTGGCGGAGTTGTACGTGGGTCGATCGTTTGGCACAGTCGATCAGGCTGTTACGACGGCGCAGCAAATCGTCGCGCTGGCGCCCGCCGATGCCGAGGCGCATCTGTGGTTGGGCCGCGCCTATTTACGCAGCGGCGATCGCACTGGCGCTGAGTTGGAGTTGAACGAAGCGGTGCAGTTGAATCCGCAGGCCGCGCTGGCACATTTTTATCAGGGGCGGTTGTACGGTCGGGATACCGAGGCCGGTCGAGCGGCGTACGAGCGCGCTGTCATGCTCGATCCCACCGGGCCGATCGGAGCGGCCGCGCAGCGCGTGTTATCGTTGCCGTGACGAGTTGCTGGTAGTTGGTCACTGTCTCTAATTTCCACTATGGTATAATCGCGCCCGAAATAAAGTAGGAGGCAACAAAAATGGCAAATCGAGCAAGGCAGCGTTCGCAGCGCAGAATGCAAATTGTGATGGCGGTGTTTGCGATCTTGGTGGTGCTAAGCATGTTGGCGAGCGCCGTGTGGAGTTTCTCTGCGCCGTCGACTCCCTCGGCCACGAGCACCCAGCCGCGACCACAGCCGACTGTCATCCTGATCACCCCTGCGCCGTAACAGAAAACCTCTCGGAACTGTTGAATCTCCGGGAGGTTTCGTTTTATAGTCGTCCCCACAATAGTAAGAGCAGCGCAATTATCATCACTACGCCGAACTCGATCAACACCCGCCGGTTGATGCGATCGATGAGATGTTGTCCGGCCAACCCGACCAGCGCGTAAAACGCCAGCAGCTGCGCCACCGCCGCCGTAAACACATTGCTGCGCCAGTAGTTGATGGCCCAGTTTGCTTCGGCCAACACCAGCGCGATCGCAACGGCGTAGATGGCCACGCGGCTGAAGCGCGGGTGCGCGGCATACAGCAAATCGAAGACGAGGGCGCCGACGGCCAGAAAGGTGAGCGTGGCGCTAATCGAACTGCGTGCGCGTGTGTTCCAGATGAGGCCAAACAACAAGACCGCCAGAATGTAGGCCATCGCCGTGAGAAACAAGCGGGCGCGACCGGCCAGCGGCCCGTCGGGATCGACCGTGGCGTATTCGGCCAAAATCGTCAACCACAAGAGCGAAGCGGTGACCACCAGACTCAAAATCCACAGCGGCACATCGGTGACACGCTCTGCGACCAGCATCTGCGAAGCGACGATGACGGTGACGGCGGGAATGAGCCAGAACGAAAACGTGCGGGACACTTCGCCGCGCCGCACGCGAGGGTGTTCGCGCACCAGTTGATCGACGCCCGCACAGGTCAGGATGGTGACCAGCAGCAGCACGATCGTGCCAGACGTGATATCGAGGCGCAGCGGCGTGCCTAAGAAGGACGTGCCGACGCTGCCGGCTGACGGCGCTTCGATGAGCGGCAGCAAGCCGAAGCTGAGAATGACGAGCGCGACCAGCACGCTGAGCCGGCCGCGATTGATGGAGAGGGTTTCATTCATTGCGGCGCGATTCTAGCCTTTTGAGAGGCTTTTGTCAAAGCCGGAACCGCGGAGTATACTGGTAGGTGATAGAGGGAAAGAGGGAAGGAGTGAACGAGAGAAGATTGTCTTCATTCTCTCTGTCGCTCAATCTCTCCATCCCTCAATCTTAAACAAGGGAGTCTGACCTTGATCGTTCTTTACGCTCTCATCGGTCTTGTCGTCGGCGGCGTGATTAACCTGCTCGCCGATGTCTTGCCGTCTCGCACCAAAAAGATCACCATGCCTCGCGCCGCGTGTCCGGCTTGCGGCCAACCCCGATCGGTGATCCAATCCCTGGCGGTGGTGGCTTACCTCACGCGTCAGCGTGCCTGTCCATCGTGCGGGCGGCCGATTGCCATTCGCAACGTGGTTGTGGAACTGGGCACGGCGGCGTTGTTTGCGCTGTTGTATTCCACCTACATCGATCTGGCGAAGTTGGTGCTGGCGAGTTTCTTCACGGCGGTGTTGGTGCTCGTGACGATCACCGATTTGGAGCATCGCCTGATTCCCAACCGCGCCATCTTTCCGGCGATGATCGTCGCCGCGCTGGTGTCGCCGTTGTGGTTCGGGCCGGGCTGGTATCTGGCGTTGGTCGGCGGCGCGATCGGTTACGGCTTCTTCTGGCTGGCCGTGCAGATCGGTGATCGCGTTATCGGGCGCGGGGCGATGGGCTTGGGCGATGTGAAACTGGCCGCCTTTGTGGGCCTGATCACCGGCTTTCCAGGCATCGTCACGGCGTTGGTGCTGACCATCATCGCCGGAGGTGTCATCAGCTTCGTTCTGCTGTTGACGCGCATCGTCAATCTGCGCAGTGGCATTCCCTATGGGCCGTTCATCTGTGTGGGCGGTTTCTTGACGATGCTCTATGGGCAGCAGATCATGGCGCGCTTCTTTTGGGGGGCATAGCGAGTATGGACAAGCAACTCCTGCGCGACTATCGCGAGCGCTATCGCATCGTCGCTGAATTGGAGCAGCAGGAACAACAAGCGGCGACCATAGCAGAGCGCTGGCAACAACTCAACGCGCTATGGAATCTGGCAGTTGGATTGGGTATTAACGGCCCCTCGGACGACGATGTCGCTACGGTGCGCCAGCGGTGGGTGAAACTGAAGGAGCAGTATGAGCGTACCTGAGAGTCTATCCCCCTTGGTCGAACCGTTAGCGGCTGTTCAACGTCTGCTGACTCGCTTTCAGGGGAAAGGTGTGATTATTGGAGGTGTGGCTGCCAGTTTGTTGGGCAAGCCGCGTTTAACAGCCGATGTTGACGCCGTCATGCTATTATCCGTTGAAGATATTCCGCATCTGCTTGAGGCCGCGCGACAAGAAGGATTGGTACCGCGCTTCTCAGATGTCGCAGACTTTGCGCGTCGTCATCGCGTCGTATTGTTGCGTCATGAAGCCAGCCGGATCGACGTAGATATTTCACTGGGAATACTTCCATTTGAAGCAGAGACGGTTGAACGTAGTACAATTCATCACGTTGGTGCGCTCGAAGTCCGTTTGCCGACCATTGAGGATCTTATCATCCTGAAGGCCGTCGCACATCGCGCGAAGGATCTACTTGATATTCAAATGCTAATAGAAAACCACTCTGATCTGGACCAGCGCCGGATTCGCCGTTGGGTGAGTGAATTTGCCGAGGCTTTGGATATGCCGGAACTCTGGGATGATATTGCCGCTTGGCTAAGGTGAGGCCAAGCGTGAAATTCAAGATCATTCGCTGGGAACAGCCCGCTCCGCCCACCGACTCTGAACTTCACGAGCAGTTCTTCAAAGAGGGCCTGTTCCCCTACGACTGGTCGAACGCCCCCGGTGACACTTACGCGCCGCATGTTCACGAATATAATAAAGTCATCATCGTGGTGCGGGGTTCGATCACGTGGAAAAAATGATGCGTCAGTTTGTACGTTTCTCGAAGACTGGATTGATGCTGTTGTTTGCCGAGTTGGTGTTAAGCGCCTGCGGTACGCCACAACCGGCGGCGACTGCAACTATGACTCCAGCAACATCACCGTTGAAAGCAATCGGAATCGCGGTCTCAACGATCACGCCGGTGCCAACCTTGCGTCCCACCGCAAAACCATTACCGACCATGCTTCCCACCCTCGATCCAATTGGCGTATCCAAACAGATCAGTGAATCAATTCGCCTGGAAACCAGCGTAAGGGTGAATAGCTCTACAGGTCAACGCGTGACTGGCTGGTCGTATGGCTGGCGTCCTTCCAGATACTGTGACGACGGCCCTTATCGCTGGCTTGATGCTAATCATTTATTGCTTTTTCCGGTAACAGGCGAAATATGTAGTGTTCGCTAACATCTTGAACACCAGAACAGACGTTTCTGCGCCGTTTTCAAGTGC
>PMCF01000212.1 GCA_003154115.1 Anaerolineae bacterium | reverse complement strand
TCTGAGCGTGTTTTGAGCCATGCCAATTTTTGCTATAATCACAGCATGAACCTTCCCCTCGGCAAGCTGCCCCCCGATCGGCTTTCTCAGCTGCTCAGCCTGATCGCCTCCACCGATCCCTCGGTCGTGCTTGGGCCGGGTGTAGGGCGTGACTGCGCCGTGATCGCTCTGGGCGGCGATCAACTCCTGGTAGCGAAATCCGATCCGATTACGTTTGCGACCGACGAAATCGGCTGGTATGCCGTGCACGTCAACGCGAACGATCTCGCCACAACGGGCGCGACGCCGCGCTGGTTTCTCGCCACGGTGTTGCTGCCGCAACAAATCGAATCTGCTGCAGTCGATCATATTTTTCAACAGATGCGTACCGCTTGTGCCGAGCTCGGTGTGACGATCGTCGGCGGGCATACGGAAGTGACCTATGATCTCACCCGCCCGATCGTGAGTGGCATGCTTTTAGGGACGGTGCAGACCGATCGGTTGGTGCGGCCCGATGGACTCTGCCCCGGCGATGCGTTGATCTTAACCAAGCGGCTGGCGGTCGAAGCCACCTCGATCATCGCGCGTGAAAAAGCCGCCGAAGTGGCGGGCGTATTTGATGCAGCATTCTTGCAGCACTGCCGTCAGTTTTTGCATGCGCCCGGTATTTCAGTGCTGCGAGATGCGCAGTTGGCGCTGAGCGTTGGGCACATCCACGCGATGCATGATCCGACGGAGGGCGGCGTGGCGACCGCGTTGCATGAAATGGCGCTGGCCGGTCAAGCCGATCTGGAAATCGAAGTTGAGGCGGTGCCGATCTATGCTGAAACGCAGCAGTTATGCGCGCACTTCAATCTTGATCCGTGGGGCGTGATTGCCTCGGGATCGCTGCTAGTGGCCGTCGAGGCGGCGGAAGCCGATCGGGTGGTAGCCGCTCTCCAGAGAGATCAGATTGAAGCGACGGTGATCGGCCACGTGATCGACAAGAGCGTTCGGCCGATCGTGATCGCCAGATTTGAAGATAGAAGCGAGCCGCTGCGGGCGTTTGAGCGGGACGAGATCACGCGGTTGTTTTAGAAGCTCGGCTTTTCGGAAAAATCCGGTTCCTTTTTCTTGGAATGCGGAAACGAGATGCCCATGCCTGGCTCAAAGAGGATGAGCAGCAAGCTGCTGATGAGGATGGCGGCGCCGATCCACTGGCGCGCCACCATCTGCTCGTTCAAGATGATGATTGAGAGAATGAGCGTCACCAGAATTTCAGTTACGCCCAGCAGCGCGGTTTGAACACTCCCCAGTTGTTTGACCCCCAGGAACATCAACAGACGCGACGCCACCGTGATGCCGGCCAGCATCAGGGTCGGCGGCAGGCCGGTCAGCGGTATGGCGCTGGGGCCGTGGAGCACGTAGGCTGTGCACACGACGACCGTCATCGACGTGAGGACATACAACGCTACCGTCGGCGCCGGCATTTCATATAGCACGCGTTGACTGACCGCAAGGTGCATGGCATACGTCAGCCCGGCGCCCAGCATCAAAGCCGCGCCGAGCCAATCGATGTTGCCCCCTTTCGGCGAGACGATTAAGACCACGGCAGTCAGAGCCATCACCAGCCGCACTTTCGTCCAGTTGGAGACACGCTGCCCATCCAAGCGGCGAATGATCACGACGAACAAAGGATACAGACTGTAGAGCATCTGCCCGACACCCGCATCGATCAGGGTGAGGCCGTTGTAATACAGCAGAGAACTGAGGCCGTTCAGCGCGCCGGCCGCCGCGGAGATCAAGATACCGGCCGGATAGATGTAGATGAACTTGCGGTTTTTCTTAATGGAAAGATAAAACAGCCACAGCGCGCCGGCCGCGATGAGCGTGCGCACGGCCGTGAGGCTGTAGGGATTCATGCCAGATGCATAGGCGACCTTGCCTAAAATCGGCGTGGTGCCCAGGACGAGCGCAGACAACAAGGCCGCTCGAATCCCGTTACGTTTGGCTTGCTGCAAGGCTGCCCCCCTACTTTTCCGCGAGCGTGGCTTCGCGCTTAATGGGCGCCGTCATGGGCAGCATGATGTGGAAGCGGCTGCCTGGCAAGCGCTCCGTGTCCTGCCCTTCACTGTCGACCCAGATGCGGCCGCCATGTGCGCGGATAATGCCGTGGGTCACGGTCAAGCCCAAGCCCATGCCGCCGCCCATGAAGGTGCTCTTGTTGGTGGAATGATAGGCGCTGTCTTCCAGGACGTAGAATTTTTCGAAGATGTGCTCCTGATCGGCGCGGTTGATGCCAATGCCCGTATCGCTGACGATGATGTGCATGGTGTCAAATTCGACTGCGGCCTCAATGCCGATGCTGCCGCCATCGGGCGTATATTTGACGGCGTTATCCACCAGGTTGGAGAGGGCTTTGCGCAGATAGTTGGCATCGCCCGGTACCGGCGGCAGCGCCGCCATATCGCTCATGTATAATTTCTGGCTGCGCTGCAAGGCCACGGGCTGCATCTGCTGCACGATTGACTGGACGACATCCTGTAGATCGACCGGCTTGGCGGTGAGTTCCAGCTGCTCGGAGTCAATGAGTGAAACGTTGATGATGGCATCGACGGCGTCGTTCATGCGCTGCGTCGCGGTGAGAATCTTCTCGACGATCATATCGAAGTGCTCGCCTATGTTCAACTGATCGGTCTCCATCTTGAGCAGCTTGATGTAGCCGTAGATCAGCGTGGCGGGCGTGCGCAGCTCATGCGACGTGATGACCACAAAGTCCTTCTTCATCTTGTCCATGCGGCGCAGCTCATTATTGGCGTGCTGCAACTCGGCCACCGTCGCTTCCAACCGTACGCCGAGCGTGTTGCGATATTCTTCCAGCCGCTGAACTTTCACCCCGGCGTCGACCTGTTCCCGCGCCCCCGCCAGGAATTGCTCGATCTGGCCGGGCAGCGCATCAATGTCGATCGGTTTGGTAATGTACCCGTCGCAGCCGGCGACCAGCGCAATTTCGCGATCGGTCTGCAGCATGTTCGCCGTCATGGCGATCACGGGCGTGTGCTTGGTTTCCGGCATTTCTTTCAAACGCGTGGCCACTTCGTGACCCGTCATGCCGCCCATATTGACGTCGGTCAGCACCAGCGCCGGGCGAATTTGCCGGGCCAGTTCCAGACCGGCCAGGCCGTCTTCGGCGACGTGTACCTCGTAACCTTCCGCTTGCAGGATACGCTGCACCAGGCGGCGGCTGTTGGAGTCGTCTTCGATGTATAGAATCTTAAGCGGGCTAAGGGGTTGGGTGGGCATCGTAGCGCCTCGTGAGTTAGTTTAACATCTCCACCATCTTGTCGACGATGTCTTGATCGGAAAACGCGCCTTTTTGCATCAACGACTGCACTTTGCCGGACAGGCGCTGCTTTTCAAGGTTGGTCAGTTCTTTGGCCGTGACGACGATGACGGGAATCTTGCTCAGTTCCTTGTCGGTCTTTAAGGTGTCGAGCACGGCAAAGCCGTCCATCTCCGGCATCATCAAATCCAGCAGGATCAGATCGGGCGGGCGCTGGTACACCATGTCCAGCCCGATGCGTCCATTCTCGGCTTCGCGCACGATGAAGGTGCCGTAGGCCTGCAGGATGCGGCGCAACAAGCGCGATGCCTCCGGCGTGTCGTCCATGATCAGAATGTCGCGCATCCGATCGTCCAACAACTCGAGCGCGGAGAGCAGACCTTCCTGCGGCACGCTGGCGGTGAGCGTTGCTTCGGGCACTTCCACATCATGCGTCCATTCGTCGCCCAGCAATTCTTGCTCCACCGGGAAGGTGTGGCCGGAGCAGTTGACCACGACGATCTCATCGCGCTTGATCACCTGCTGGCCGACGAGTTTGAACAGCCCGGCGAAGGCGGCCCCTGTGGCCGACTCCACGGAGATACCGTCCATCTTGGCCATGACGTGCATGGCGCGGAACGACTCTTGATCGCTGACCGATTCCATGCTGCCGCCGTGCTTCAGAATGATCTGGCGCAGCTGCGAGTAAGCGATGCCGGGGTTGCCGGTGGCCAAGGTGGCGATGTGCGTGTTGGGCGCGTTGACGATATCGGGCGTTTCTTTGCCCGCTTTGAAAGCGGTAACCATCGGCGCGCAGCCATCCACCTGAATGACGGCCACCTTGGGTATCCGATCGATCAGGCCCATCTCGTACAGCTCTTCAAAGCCGCGAAAGGTGCCGATCGGCCCCATGCCACCGCTGACGGCTTGAATGTACCAATCGGGTGCACGCCACTTGCCGTAGCCATCCTTCAGCAACCCCAGTTGCTCACACACCTCAAAGGCCAGCGTCTTCATGCTTTGCCGCGCGGCGATCGAGCGCAGACCTTTGTCCAGGAACAGACCGCGATGCTGTGCGAACGAAGCTGCGACTTCCTTACATTGATCGTAGGTGCCCGTGATCTTGACGACTTCCGTGCCGTACAAGGCGACCTCGCGCATTTTGTCGGCGGGCACCAGGCTGGTGAGGAAGCCCCACAGCTTGATGCCGGCGCGCGCGCAGTAAGCCGAATAGGAAATGGCCACGTTGCCCGTGGAAGCGACCACGGCCTCCATGACGCCCGCTTCTTTCATGGCGCTGATGGCCAACGACGCTTGCCGATCTTTGAACGAGCCGGTGGGGCCTTGCCGTTCGTCTTTGATGAAGATGTGATCGTGGCCCAGCATGGTGCCCATGTTCACCGACGGCACCAGGGGTGTGCCGCCTTCGCCCATCGACACGATGTTGGCCGGGTTGCGCAACGGCAGCAATTCGCGGTAGCGCCACATATTGAAAGGACGCCGGGCCCACTCCGCCAGCAGCTCTTGAGCGATGGCCGCGTAATCGTAGCGGACATCGAGCATATCATGGCCGCACGTGGGGCAGTTATTCAACATGCGCGCGAATGAGATGTGTTCGCCGCATTTAAGACAGAGCAGATAGGGTTCATGCATCGTATTTATCCGGTTGATTGAGCTGGTTTCACTAGGTCAGCGTCTTGTGGAAGACTTCTACCTTCTTACCCTCGCGGGCCATTTCGGTGTTCATGGTCGCCAGGGCCTGGCCGATGTCGTCCAACAGTTGTTCGGCGGTGAACATGCCCTTATTGTACAGAGCGGTCATGTTGCCATTCAAGCGCTCCCGATCCTCGGCGGTGATCTCTTTGGCGGTGACGATAATCACCGGGATGTCGTGCGTGTCGGAATTCGACTTGATGTTGTCCAGCACGGCGAAGCCGTCCACCTCGGGCATCATCAGATCCAAGAGGACGAGATCGGGTTTTTCGTTCTGTATGATCATCAACGCCTGCGCGCCGCCGGTCGCATCCAGCACTTTGTACTGCGGTTGGGATTCAAGGATGCGCTTGAGCAGCTGCAAAGCCGATGGTTCATCGTCCACGACCAGGATTTTGTTGATGGTCTTGTCACGGCTAATTCG
Source organism: Anaerolineae bacterium (assembly GCA_003154115.1). Taxonomy (GTDB): domain Bacteria; phylum Chloroflexota; class Anaerolineae; order Fen-1058; family Fen-1058; genus Fen-1058. The sequence continues at coordinate 62,010 of PMCF01000212.1, read as the reverse complement.
CGCCAGCGCCCGGCGCAGCTCGTCTTCCGTGATGGGCTTGACCAAATAATCGGCGGCGCCCAGTGAGAAGCCGCGGGTCTTATCCTGCACGATGCTGCACACCAGGATGGGCGTGTTGCTGATCTCCGGCGTCTTCTTGAGATCGGCCAGCACGTCCCAGCCGTCCTTACGCGGCATCATCACGTCCAGGGTAATGGCGTAGGGCAGTACGCGTCGCGCTTCTTCCACCGCCTTGGTGGGATCCGTGACGCCGATCACTCGATAGTCCTGTTTCTCCAGATAGCGCTTGTACAGCGTAATCACACCGGGATCATCGTCGATGCACATGATCAGCTTCTTGCCTTCGCCGCGCGCTTCCAGATCGGTGGGCCGTGACACGGGAGGTTCCGGCTCGGCCTGTTCGCGCGGCAGCGTGAAGGTGAACGTGGAGCCGACGCCCATTTCGGATTCGACCCAGATGCGGCCCTTGTGCATGTCGACGAACTTGCGTGAAATCGCCAGGCCCAGGCCCGTGCCGCCGTACTTGCGCGTGGTGCTGGCATCGACCTGCGTGAATTCCTCGAAGACGTGCTCCAACTTATCGGACGGGATGCCGATGCCGCTGTCCGTAACCGAGATCAACACTTCTTTCGGCGTGGAGACCATCCGCAGGCGAACGAAGCCTTTCTCGGTGAACTTGGCGGCGTTGGACACCAGGTTGAGAATAATCTGCCGCACGCGGGTTTGATCGGCCATGACGGTGGGCAGATCGGGCGGCACATCCTGCTCCAATTTGACCGCCTTGTCTTTCACCAGCGCGATGGCCGTAGACATGACGGTCTTGGCGACATCGTTCAGGTTCACCGACTCGATCGAGAGTTCCATCTTGCCGGCTTCGATCTTGGATAGATCGAGTATGTTGTTGATCAGGCCCAGCAAGTGCTGACCGGAGTTGTAAATCGACGTGAGGTCGGTGGATTGCATCTCGCTCAGCGGGCCGTCAATGCCGCGCAGCATCACGCGGCTGAAGCCGATGATCGAGTTGAGCGGCGTGCGCAGCTCATGGCTCATGTTTGCCAGGAATTGCGTCTTCAAGCGATCGACTTCACGCATGCGCTCCACGGCTTGTCGTTCGGCTTCGTAGGCGTGGGCATTGGTGATGGCGACGGCGGCCTGGTCGGCCATGGCTTCCAGCAAGCGCTGGTCCGATTCGCTGAACGCATTCAACTGCGAGCTTTCCAGGTTGAGGACGCCCAATAGCAAATTGCCTTGCCGGATCGGCATGATCAATTCGGCGCGCGTGCGGGCATCGATCATTTGATAGTCGGATTCGCGCGTGACATCATTAATGAGCAGTGATTCGCCGGTGTTCAACACGCGGCCAATCAAGCCCTCGCCCGTCCGAATGATGTAGCCGGCATAGCGGCCTTCCATCTCTGCCCCAAAGCCGCGCATGACCCGCATTTCCAGGGCGTTTTCGCGCTCGTTGTACAGGAAAATTCCACCCTGCGTGGCCTTGGTGGCATTGAACGATTCTTCGATCACGGAGGACAGGATTTCGTCCAAGTCCAGGGTCGAGGCTAAGCGGCGGACGATGCGGGTTAGCACCACCAGCTCGTTGATGCGATGCTGAGTCTCCTGGTAAAGACGGGCGTTTTCCAGCGACAAAGCTGACTGCCCGGCAATGGTTTGAGCCAGCGCGATTTCGTCTGGTGTCCACGTGCGGGGCACGGAATGATCGTAAATCTCGATCACACCGATCGTTTCACCGCGTAAAACAATCGGAATGGACAACGGTGGCTGATTAGCTAAGTCCTGGATTGGTTGTGAAATGCGAAGAGCGGTGGCCGAGTCTGAACTCTGTTCGTACAGGTAAGCGAACCCTTCAGTCTCGGTGTTTTCTGCCCAAGCTTTTTGAACATAGCCGCGCTGTGCCGATTCAGCCTCCGTGAGACTGGCTTGCGCACGGGCGAAGAGCTTGGCATTCTCAATCGCCGTGGCCACTTGATCGGCCACGATCTGCAGAACCATAATATCCTGCTCGGAGAAGGCCGCCATTTTTCGACTTTGAATGGTCAGCGCGCCGATGGCGTTCCCTTGCGTGATAAGGGGTAAAGCCATTTCAGAACGGGTGTCGGGCAGGAAGGGATTGACAAAGCGCACGGTGTCCTGACCAATGTCCTGAGCGATCCGCGGCTGGCGCACAAACATACACCAGCCAACCATCGAAGAGTGATCGTTGATTTGGAATTTATGACCGCGGCGCAGCATCTCTTCTCCGGCCGGGCCTGTTCCAGCGCGCAAGATGGCCCATTCATGATGCTCGTCCGCCAGGAAGATGCCGACATAGTAGAAGCTGTACCGGGTCAAGATCGTATCGACCGTGATGCGCAGGAGCTCATCCAGGTTGAGCGTGGAGGCGGCGACTTTGGCCACTTCCGCGGCCAGGCCCATTTCCATGGTATAGCGGTTCAGCGATTTCTCTAAGGCCGTCCGCATGCGCTCTTGCTCTTTGAGCATCAGCGCCGTATGCGCTTCAAAGAACCCTTGCATGGATGCGTTGTAGAAAGATTCAAGGATCTCTAAAGCTGGCACGCGCAGCTCATCGGGCAGGGTGATGGCGCAATACTGCCGAGCGGCTTGTCCCAGGCTGAGCACCGATTGTTCGCTGAGGCCGGCGTCGCACAATTGCACGCCGTGTTGCTGCGCCCGGCCGCGATCGGGATCCTGGATGAATTTAATGATCGTGTCGGCTTCCTGGGCAGCCAGGCGCTTGACCGTAGCAGGCCGGACCTCGGTACGATTGGTAAAAAGATGCTGGCGCAAGACGCCGGCAAAGCGCTGCTGTAAGTCAGCCTGATTAAAGGCGGTGGCCAGCTGCGCGTTAGTTGGTTGGGATGATTGGAGATCAATCGTGTTCACCGCGATACTCCTCCTGCTGCTGTCGTGCTTGGCCGTTTGCTATTTGGTCAGGTAAGCGCCGTATCCGCCGCCGGCTACCCCAAAGGCGCGTAGGTCTTCTTCGCCCATTTCACTGCGATCGATCCCGTGCCAGTCCATAAAGGGAATAAACCCTTTCTCGTCCGGCCGCCACGGCTGCGTCAGCGTTTGATATTCTTCCAGGGTGCGCAGCCGCAGCGGTGAACCCATTTGCTCATACAATTTGGTCGCGCGCACGACGCCCGGGTCTGTCAAGCCGACATCGGCCAATTGCGCGTTAAAGGCCCAACAACTCTTCGGATCGGCCCACTGGTGCAAATACTGAGCAACCGAGACGAGCTCGGCGTCGGTGAAAAACGCAGTGACTCCCCAGTAGACCAAAGCCACGTCGCGGCGATCCTTAAGGATGTCTTGCACTTCAGGCCGATTGAGCAATGCCTCAGGGTGGCGTGCATCGCCCTGGAAGAAATAGACGTTGGGTGTCCCTTGCAAGATTTCGCACGCATACTCGACCGTTACCGGATCATAATCCGAGTAGATGACGGTTGTGCCATCCGGCACGGCTTCGTGAATATGATCTTGTGTCGGTAAACCCGAAGCGAAGTCGATGATGATGTCGTAACCGCGCTTCTCCGTTAATTCCACTGCCAGGTCTTGCAGACACCAGCGTTGCAGTTTGGGCGCCTTCGCGGCAAAAGGCGCCAGGGCCTTTAATTGTTCAGCCGCCACACGATCAACTTCGAAATTGTGATGGCCACCTAACAGATAGTCATACATTCGTCCCGGGTTGGGTTTGGCGCTGTTCGCAATGTTTTCTTGTGACATGTGGGTTCCTTTCCATGATGTTTACTGTTACGAAGTGACTGGACGATTGGCACTCGACGCTTCACTCGCCGAGGTATCCTGAGTTCTCAGGGTACCTGCACGAATCACAACATGAGTTGCGCCCAGGGCGTGGCTGATCTCACGTGCCGTGGTCTTGAGCACCGTGTCCAGGTCAAGGGATTTGCCGATCGTCGTACCAATCTCGCGGGTCAGCTGCTCACGTTGAGCACGCTGTTGTGTTTCTTGGAAGAGGCGATGGTTTTCCAGAGCCACAGCTGCTTGTCCGGCCAGCGTGCGGTAGCGCCGGATTTCTGTTTCGCCAAAGTTGTACGGCCGGTGCAACGTCTCGACCATCAGCCAGCCTAACAGTTCACTGCCGGCCTGCATCGGCAAGATAGCCATCGACTTGACTTTGATGACATTGGCAAAGATGTGACGCGAGACTGGGTCAAGGTTGGACGCCGTGGCCACATCGTTGGCGACGAGCGGTTCGACCAGCTGCGGCCCGATTAACGGAATCTGTGCTGCGGTCCAGCGATTGCCAATGACGGTGGGTGTTTCCACGCCACGTTCCCAGGCCGCCGCTACTTCGGTCGTTAGATTGTCTTTAGGACTATCGGGGATGATCAGCGCCAGAACGATCCGATCAATCCCCGGGGTGATGATGCTATCGTTGATCGACTGCAGCACTTCGGCCGGTGTTTGCGCGGCGGCGATGCTGCGGCTGGCTTGATACAGGCCCATGGTCTCTTGCAGGCTGACTTCGCTTTCTTGCAACAAGCGGGCGGATTCCAACGACTGGGCCACCTGCGCGGCCACGGCTTGCAGCGTCGCCAACTCATCTTCCGTCCACTGTCGATCGGTGGCGTCTTGTATGGTGAGCGCGCCGAAGACCTCGCCGCGCAGCTCGATCGGCACACTGACCACCGATTGCCCATCGAAGCTAATTGGCTTCACTTCGCCGGTCGTCGTCGCCTGGTTAACGGCCTCGTCGATCTGGGCCAGCACCTCCGGGTTAAGCGCCGGGGTGTCAGGCCGCGTGTATTCTTGTCGCAGCCGATCGGTGCCGCGGCTCTGGCTGAAATTCGACCAGCCTTCGTGCATATACAGCCGCATCAGCCGGTTCATTTCTTCCATCGACTTCTGCGACTGTTCCAGCAAGCGGCCGTTCTCGATGGCGACCGCCATCTGGCTGGCCAGCGCCTGCGTCAACTGAATGTCGCGTGGCCCGATGTTGGGCTTGTCCACCGTGCGGCCCAGCGTGATCACGCCCAGCAGGTGGTCGCCCAGTAGGATCGGCGCCGCGATCAGTTTGCCGATCGTTTCTCGCATTTTCTCGGACATGTGCGCCAGCAACGGATCGCCAAGCGGATCATTGATCACGATCATCCGGTTGGAGCGAATCACTAAGGCCGTGGGTGTGTCTTGCTCCCGGTCCAGCGAGATCACCTGGCCGACCTCTTCGGGTGGCGCTGGTTCGTTAGCGTCAAATGCTTGAACTACGGTGTAGGCTTGACTGTCGTGGTTATAGGTCGCTATCATCCAGTTGTCAAAGTCGGAGCGCTGTGCCACCACGCCGAATAGCCGATTGACTGTGAAGTCCAACCCTTGCCCCATGAAGCCGGCGGCCTGGCTCGCCTCAAACAACAAACCGGCTTGTCGTGCGTCTAACTGCGCTTGTTGATACTGTCGCGCATTGTTGATGGAAATGGCGATCTGGTCGGCTAAGCCCTGCAGTAAGAGGACGGTACTCTCGTCGAAGGCGGCCGCGCGGGTGGATTGAACGTCCAAGGCGCCAATCGCTTGGTCGCCAATAATCAAAGGCAGCGCTACTTCCGATTGGGTTTCGGTTAACAACGGATTGGCAAAGCGCATGGTTTCTTTGTCGACGTCTTGCACGATGCGGGGCCGGCGCGTGGCGATGGCCAGGCCGACCATCGATGGCCCGGTGATCTCGAGCTTATGCCCCCGTTCTTTGAGCACCCGCCCGGCTTCGCCCGTCGCTTCTTGCATCACGGCGAATTCTGCGTCGTCGTCCACCAGGAAGGCGGCGGCATAGTAGAGATTGAAGCGCTCGACGATCAGCAGCGTGACGCGCCGGAGCAGTTCGTCCGGATCAAGAATTGATGAAATGGCGCGGGCCACTTCGGCGCTGACACTCAACTGATCGGTGCGTTCGGTGATACGCTCCTCCAAGGAAGCGCGAATCGCGGTGAGCTCGCGGTTGCTTTGCGCCTGCGCGGCAGCATTGCGGCGGGCTACGTTCAGGGCATCCTGGATGTTGTTGGCAGCCAGGACCAGCAGCCCGCTCGCCAGCATGACGCCTATGACGATATCGATCCAGTATTGAATGGGTGTCGGCTCGAGCGGTGAAGGGGGCAGAATGCCTGCCTGGCTGGCGATGAGTATCAGAGTCGTCGAGATTAAGGTGATAACACTGGTGAAGGCAATGCCCCTCACCCCTAGTAACAGACTGCCAATAATGATTGGCAACAGCATAAGGTTGGCCGTGGGATTGGACAACCCGCCTAAAAATGCTGTTGCGGCGGCGGTAGGCAGCCATAGAAAAACGATGTAGATTCCGCTCGCCAATCGTACTTGTCCATGGCGGTTCAAGTACGTGATGACGACTTGAAAGATCGCCACGCCTCCCAGCACGGGTAAGATCACCGTTAAAGCTTCGCCAATGAGGGGTGTGGCCGCCAAAGTCAGGATCAAGATGGCCCACATCACAAGCAAGACGGTGTGCAGCAGGCGAGCGGCGCGCGCCTGGTCGGCATCCGCGTAAACCGGTGGCATGATAAAACGTCTGAACCAATTGGGTTTCTGATCGATTGAGCTAGTCATGATCGTTCCCTCGTGGGCTGCCGGCTGCGTCAGGCTGGCTTCCCATATCCGCGTAGCGGCGGGACGACTGGTCGCTGTCGGCCACGTTGATATGCGCTGTCACCCGCGCGGCTTTGAGCGACTGCCCCAGTTCGTTGACGGCGGTGCGCAGGATGGCATCCAGGTCGATAGTCTGGCGCACCCGGGCATTGATCTCGTTGATGGCGCGTTCGCGTGAGGCCGTGCGTTGGGTCTGCTCGATCAATCGGGCGTTTTCTACGGCCTGTGCGATGTGGCCCGCAATGCCGGTCAAGACGGCTTCGGTGTCCTTGTCCCAGGTGTCGAGCGGTGTCCGCATGCGCAGCGCGCCGATCGGTTGGCCGCGCAGCAGGATGGGCGCGGTGACCGTCGCTTCCGATTGATCATCTTCGGCGGGTTCGACAACGATCTCGCCTGCAGCTAGCAGGCCGTCGAGCTGGGGCAGCAGGTCCGGCGCTGTCTGGCTGTTATCGGTAACGCTGATGACTTGTTGCCCGCTCTGGCGGTGCAAATACGATTCCCAGGCCTCGCCGGTTAGGCGGCGATTGAGCGCATCCACTTCTTGGAGGGCCGCATTGGATTGCTCGTACAGCCGGGCATTCTCCACGGCGTTGCCGATTTGATCGGCCATGGTTTGCAACCCGGTAATATCATCCGACGTGAAGGCGGCCGGCTGATCGGATTGGATGGTCACCGCGCCAATGACACGCCGGCGACTGACGAGCGGCAGCGCCAACTCTGAGCGGGTTAACGGCAGCCGCGGGTTATCGAAGCGAATGGCTTCTGCGCCGACGTCGAGCGCGATCCGCGCCTGTTGTTTGACAATGCACTGGCTGATCATCGAAGCTTCGCCGATCTTCAATTTGTGCCCGTTGGCCAGCATCTGTTGTCCGGCGTCGCCCGTGCCGGCCCGGAGTACTGCCCACCGCTCTGCTTCGTCGATGAGGAAGATGCCGACGTAGTAGAGGTCAAAACGGGAGCGAACCAGTTCGGCGGCTTGCGGCAACAGGGCGTCAAGATTCAGGATTGACGAGGCGACCTGCGAGACTTCGGCGGCGGTCTGCAATTGCACGGCGCGGTGCTGCTGTTGCTCGGCCAGCGTAATGTTCTCAAGCGCAGCGGCCGCCTGCGCAGCTAACAGTTGAACGGAGTTCTCGTCGTCCTGGGTGAATGGGCGGCCCGGCTGCGAGCGCATGACGCTCAACACGCCGGTGGTATGGCCCTGCCAACTGATGGGCGCCATGAGCGCGGCGTTGAACGGCACATCGGTGATGCGGCTCGCATAACCGGTTTGAACCGGGGGACTGTCCAGGCGCAGGGGGAGGCCGGTGCGGTAGACCCGATCGGCGAGTTCCTGGCTGATCGCCAAGCTCTGGTCCGCCCCGGGCCGGACACTCTGGGCGGCTTTCAGTTCGAGGCCGCTGGCGCCCTTCAGCCAGAATTGAGCACGATCCGTGTCGAGCAGCGAGAGAGCGGACCGAACCAGCCGATTTTGCAGCCCGGCCCGATCGGTTCGCTCGGACAAGTCAATCACAATCTGCATGAGTCGATTGGTTTGCTCGACATGAGCTTGCTCGCGCTGATATTGCTCGGCCGTGTTGAGTGCGACCGCGATTTGATCGGCCATGCTCTGCAACAAGATGGCGGAGTTCTCATCGAAGGCCGCCGGCAAGGTGGAGTGCAGGTCGAGGGCACCCAGTACCTGATCGCCGGCGATCAGCGGCAAGGCGATCTCCGAACGAGTGACGGGCAACAGCGGATCATCAAAGTGCACCGCTTCAGGGCCGACATCGAGCGCAATCCGCGGTTGGCGTTGTCGAATCGCGTTGCCCACGAGCGATTTTCCACGAATTCCCAGCGCCTGGCCGCGGTCTAGCAGCTGCTGTCCCACTTCGCCGGTGGCGGCACGGAGCTGGGCCCAACGGCCGGATTCATCCACGGTGAAAGCCGCCACATGGTAGAAGCCAAAGCGCGCGGCGACGAGTGTGACGATCTCATCCAGCAATTGTTCGGGATTCAGGATCGAGGTGGCGACCCGGCCAACCTCGGCCGCCGTCTGAAGTTGCACAGCGCGCCTTTGCTGATCGGTCAATATTTGTTCGCGTTCGGCTTCGGCCAGTTTACGTTCGGTGACGTCGCGCGTAATCCCCACCAACCCGATGATTTGTCCCCCATTGTCGCGCAGTGGCACCTTGGTCGTGGAATTCCAGCGCGCTTGACCTGTTGCATCCATGTTGGGTTCTTCATGATTCACCAACGGCACGCCGTCACGCAGAATGGGCAATTCGGAAGCGCGATACTGTTCGGCCAGTTCGCGCGGGTAGAAATCGAAATCGCTTTTTCCGACAAGCATTTCGGGTGTATCGACGCCGTGCAATCGCGCCTCGGCCAAGTTGACCAAGGTCAGTCGTCCCTCTGGATCTTTAGCATAGATGTGATCCGGTAGGGCATCGATCAAAGTGCGCATCAGCTGCTCAGAGCGCTGCAATTCTGCTTCGGCGGTCTTGCGGTCGGTGATGTCCTGGTTCGCGCCGTGCGTCCGCACGGTACGGCCTTGTTCATCCTTCTCGATGGAGAAGCGGATGGTGACGTAACCCAGTTCGCCGTCGCCGAAGTAGACGCGATGATCGACCTGGGCGCGATAGTCGGGATTAGTGGTTTCCAGCGCCTTGACGATTTCAGCGCCAACGATCGGTGCATCTTCGGGATGGACAAACCGTTGGGCGTACTGCGCCGACGACATGGTATACCCGCCTTCACGTTCGGCGGTGGTGCGCATCAACGCATAGAACTGATCGTTGAAGGTGAACGTGTCGGTCGGGACGTCGTAGGACCAGTCGGCAAGGTGGGCGATGCGCAGCGCTTCTGACAGCTCCGCTTCATTGCGCTGCAGGGCCTGTTCGGCCAGTTTGCGTTCTGTGATGTCTTGTGTGAAGCCCAGGAATCCGGTGACCTGGCTGTGACTGTCTCGTAACGGAACCTTAGTGCTAAGTGCCCATTGTCGCTTGCCCGTGGATTGGTCGACGACGAACTCCTCTCGGTTGAACAGCGGCTGACCGATGCGCATGAGTTCCTGTTCGTCCGCATAGTATTGCGCCGCCAATTCCTGCGGGAAGTAATCAAAGTCCCATTTGCCACTTACTTCTTCTTGCGCTGCTGCGCCTAGAATGCGCAAGTGCACGGCGTTGTTGACCATGAACCGGCTGTCCCGATCTTTGATGAACACCGAGACGGGCAAGTTGTCGATGAGGGTGCGCAGCCGGTTGCGCTCCTCAGCCAACGCTGCTTCGGCCAGTTTACGTTCGGTGATGTCGGTGGTCCTGCCCACCAATCCGATGATCTGTCCCTGATTGTCGCGCAGTGGAACTTTGGTAGAGGCATGCCAGGTTAAGCGGCCTTCTGCATTCAGGCTTTGCTCTTCGAAGTTTAGCAGTGACTGGCCTTCCTGATAGATGGGCTGTTCGGCGGCGAAATATTGCTCGGCCAGCTCGCGGGGGTAAAAGTCAAAGTCGCTTTGACTGATGAGCATCTCAGGTGAGGCCACACCGCGCTGGTGCGCTTCTGCCGTATTGGCCAGAATAAGCCGGCCCTGAGTATCTTTGGCATAAATTTCGTCCGGCATGGCATCGATCAAGGTGCGCATCAGCTGCTCAGACTGCTGCACCTTTTCCAGCAGCTCTTGGAGTCTTAGTTCGGATTGCTTGCGGTCGGTGATGTCTCTGGACATGCCAAACGTGCCGACAATGTTGTCGGCCTCATCCCGCAACGGTAGCTTGGTCGTCAACACCCATCTATCGGGCTGATCAGGTCGTGTCTCCTTTTCCTCTTTGGAGATCGATTGGCCGGTACGAATAATCTCTTGCTCATCCTCGTACGCTGGCCGGGCGTGTTCCTCGGTGAAAAAGTCAAAGTCTGTCTTGCCCACCGTCTGGGCAGGGTCGTTCAGGCCGAACGCTTGGGCGTGCGCCTTACTGATTCTGATGAAGCGGCTTTCCCGATCCTTGAAGTAGATATAGTCAGGAACGCTATCCATCAGGGCGTGCATGAGGTACTGCTCACGTGCCAATGCCTCTTCGGCCTCCTTGCTGTTGATGGCGATGGCGATCTGGCCGCACAGACCTTCCAGCAGCAACCGATCGTCATCGCTGAGTGTCCCGGCCCGATCGCTTTGCACGTCGAGGATGCCCAACACCTCGTCACGCAGTTTGATGGGCACCGCCAACTCGCCTTTGGTGTCAGGCAGATGGGGATTGGGGCGCCAGTCTTCAGCTTGGGTCACATCGGTGGCCAGAATCGATTGACCATTCGCCGCCGCCGTGCCAACCACCCCGCGGCCCATGGACAGCTGGTGCTTATCGGCGAGCAGGCGTTGACCGACCTCCCCATAGCCGGTTACCAACACGACGGCGTCGCACACTGGATCGTAGCGGAAGATCTGCGCATGGTAGTAGTTGAAGCGTTCCTTGATGAGCGTGACGACTCGCTTGAAGAGTTCGTTCAGATCCGGGGCAGCGGCAATTTCTTGCGATACTTCCGTGCTGGATCGAACTTGCTGTTCCCGCAGTTCAAGCGATTTTCGCATGCGTTGCTCCAACTGCTTGCGTTCAGTGATGTCGTGCACGGTGGCTTGCAGCACTTGCTCGCCGCCATACTCGAAGGCTGAGAGCAATACTTCAGCCGGGAAATTTTCGCCAGTCACGCGTCGATGAACCCATTCAAAACGAATGTGCCCTTGTTGATAGGCGATTTGAATTTTTTGTTGCGATGCAGTCTGCGAATCTTGTCCGTCCGGTTGCTGGGCCGGCGATAGATCGGCAGGATGGAAGCGGATAAACTCTTCTTTACTCGCCACTCCAAAGAGCTTGAGTGTGTAGGAGTTACAGTCAAAGAAGCCCCGCGCATTGAGCAGCATAATCGCATCGTTTGAGCCTTCGTAGATGGCCCGCAGCCTCGACTCGTTTTCGCGCAGCGCCGTTTCCACACGCTTGTGTTCGGTGATGTCTTCATACATGCCCAGGACAGCGATCACGTTGCTGTCGGCGTCATGCATCGGAATCTTGCTGGTGCGCCGCCAGGTTGTCTCGCCGGACGGTGTGGTCTGCTGTTCTTCGTAATTGACCTTGGCTGCACCCGAGTCCATGACGTGTTGATCGTCGGCGCGATAGAGCTCGGCCTGCGTTCGCCAGGGCATATCGTAATCGGTCTTGCCGACGATGATCTGTGGCAAGTTCAGCCCGGTGTCCTCGGCAAAGGCCTGGTTGCAGCCCAGGTATCTGAGCTGGCGATCCTTCCAAAAGACTGCTTGTGGAATATTGTCCATGACCGACTGCAGGAGTTGTTGACTGTCGCGCAGCGCTTGTTCGGACTGTTTGTGATCGCTCACATCCAGCACCTGGGCAACCGTTTGTTGCCTACCGCTCGCCTCCCGGAGCAGCACGGCGCTCATTTCCACGTAGCGTTTTTGGCCGTCTTTGTGGATGAAGGCAATCTCGTAATCTGCCGATACCTCTTCGCCCTGTTGGCCGCGCACGTAGTGATCGGCGACAAGCCGGCGGCTGTCTTCGTCGAGCAATTGGCGGAAGTCGGCGCCGATCAATTCGGCCTGACTGTAGCCGGAGATGTGAGTGAGCTGTTCGTTGGCGTAGATGAGGTGGAACTGGTCATCGACAATCATGATGCCGCTGTGAGCGGTTTCCACGATCGAGCGGAAGCGCTCTTCGGTCTGGTGCGTACGCTCGGCCAGCATTTGCCAGACCACACTCTGGCTGCGATTGAGCGCCTGCCACACGAAGTTGCTGGTCTCAACCGATTGGACTAACGGCACCAAGAGTTCTTCGGGCACGGTGAGCACTTGTTGAAACCACACCAGATTCAACCCCTGTGCAGCCCATTGCCTGGCGCGCTGTTGGGCGTATTGCACCAGCAGGTTGTAATCACCGGCTTCCAAAGACTCGGCGATCAGATTGAGAAAGTGGCGTTCCAAGTCACGCCGCATTGCTTCCGGTAAGCTGCTGTAGCCGGGCAGGCTGTGCAGCCGCGCATCATACTGATCGACCAGCGTATCAATCTGTTCTCGAATGATCGTCGCTAGGTGCTGCATATTACCGATCTCCTTCCGGTCCCTCGTGGCGTGGTTGGCCCGTGCGCTGACCGCTGCCAGCTGACAGGTTGCGCTGCACGTCAGCGTGGCCGAATCCCAGCTGAATGCTGATGCCACTTCGGCCCGTAATCCGGTTCAACTCGGTGATGGCAGACTGCAACACCGTTTCAATATCAGTCGCGCGGTGAATCTTGTCGGCCGCACCAGCCACAGCTTTCTCGCGCTGAGCCGATCGTTCAGTGTCTTCCAACAGGCGAGCATTCTCAAGCACTTGTCCGACCTGATCGATCAAGGCCTGTGCAAAAGCCACCTCTTCCGAGTTCCAGTCGGCCTGCCCCTGATCCGGCGCAACACTAAATTCGCCGATAGTGGCACCGCGCACTTTGATCGGTAGCTTAATGGCTTGGGGCGAAAAGGCTGCACTAGCTGCGGACACCAGCGCTTGGCTCTGCGCGGCTTTTGCAGAGAGTCCTTGTCTGTGCGTTGTGATCCATTCTCCATTCCGCCATTCGGCAGCGACCAATCTGTCCGACTGGGTATAGGTCGACCAGACTTGTCCCATCAGGCGGCGATTGGCGGCGTCCAGTTCTGTTAGGGCCTGTTGGGTTTGTTTAGTCAGATTCAAACTATCCAGAGTGACCGCCACTTGCGCGGCGACTTGTTCCAGCTGGCTGAGCTGCTCAGGCGTATAGGCATTCAGACGATCACTTGCTACGTTGAACGTGCCGATGACACGCTCGCCAATGCGCAGAGGGATTGCAACATTGGATCGCACCCCGAGCGCGTGGGTTAGGGCCACATCTTCATACTTGTCCAGCACGGTGTTTGAGTCGGGAATATAGATGCGCTCACCGAGTTTCAGGCATTCACCACTGAGCGAGCTGCTGGCCGGGATGGGCTGGGGTTCGCCCAGTGGGCGGTTGGCGTCGGGCCAGAGAGTGCGCGCCGATAGCAGCTGCGGGTTAGGGGTCGTTTCGACCAACGCCAGGCGGTTAGGCCCCATCAGCTCAACGACGGCCTGGGCGACGGCGAAGGCCACGCTCTCGCGGGTGGCGGCTTGCGCCAATTCGCGGCTGAGTTGATTGAGTTTGGCTAGCGAGCGCGCTTGCTGTTCTGAACGATTGAAGGTTTCGGCGTTGAATAAAGCCACCGCAATCTGATCGGCCATGGCTTGCAACGCTTCCGCATTAGATTCATCGAACGCGTCCGCCTGTTCGGACTGGACGTCCAGCGCGCCCAGGTTGCGATCGCCCACCCGCAAGGGCAGGGCAATTTCCGATCGGGTCTTGGGCAGCAACGGATTGACAAAGCGCACGGCGTCTTCACCCATATCCAGCGCAATTTTGGGGAGGCTCGTGGCTATCACGGTACCCACCATCGATTCCCCATTCAGTGGCAGGCGATGGCCGCGCTCCAACAGGACATGGCCGGCTTCGCCCGTGGCGGCGCGCAAAACTGCCTGCTGGTTCTCTTCGTCCACCACAAAGACGGCGGTATAGTAAAATCCGAAACGCGCGGTGATCAGATCGACGACTTGCTTCAGCAGCTGATCGGGATTCAAGATCGAAGTGGCGGCATGGCCTACTTCGGCGCTGGCCCGCAGCTGCTCGGTGCGGGCTTGCACCCGATCTTCCAGGGTGGTTACCATACTGCCGAGCTGTTCGGTCATACTGTTGAAGGTCGCGGCCAGCAGGCCGGTCTCGTCGGCCGTGTTAACGATCGCCCGCACCGACAGATCGCCCTGAGCCACTTTACCAGCAGCCTCATTCAGACTCAAAATAGGGCGAGCCAGCGCGCGCGAGACGCGAGCGGCGATGAAGATGGTAACCGCGCTGATCGCCAAGACGAGGAACAGTGAGCTGCGCGCCAGATCAGTTACGGGAGACAGCAGAGCGCTTTGCGTTTCGCCGAAGACGACCAACCAGGGGCGCGAGCCGAGCTTGAACACCGCCATTTGATCGGGTGCTTCACTGCTTTCGCCTTGGTTGACGGTTTCACCTGCTTCGGCGACAAAGAACGACTGTTGGGTGGCCTGCTGAAGCCCCTTGTCGAGATCGGGCAAATTCGCTGTGAGTTTGGTGATGTCACCCGCTGGCAGGCGCTGAGCTGCGCGTAAGGTAGTCAGCTGCTCCGGGGTTAACGGCATAGTTAGCTTGAAAGGTAGCTGGTCGGTGGTATTTGAGCCATCAGCTAGGCGGAAGTGATTCTCGTCAAATAGCAGGCCGAATTGCCCGGTATTTTTTAGATCTGAAGATTGCGCGACCAGGTCCTGCAAGGCCGTGACGCTATAAGCCACCTCTGCAATCCCGATTAAGTCACCGTTGGCCGCGCGCACGGGCGCGCTAAAGTGGAGTAACCCCTCGCCAGTCACTTGATCAAACAGTACGTCTGAGACATAGGGCTTGCTCGTCTGCAGCGGATTCTGAATATAAGGCCGATTCAGCTGGTTAGTGCCGATGTTCGACCGGCTCGTGTCGAATACATCGATCCCGGTCGTATCAAACACGGCATAGGATTGAATATATCGACTCCGGCCGCTCAACGCATCGAAGATGGCCGCCACCTTAGTGGTATCGCGTTTATCGGCCGGTGCAGAGAGTAGGTCAATCACATCCAGTAATAGGGTGCTCGACCGGACATCAAGCAGGCCATCGTCGATGAAGCGATTGATGCGGCCCGCGGTTTGTTTGGCGGATGACAACAAATCTTGTTGACTGATACTGGTAAGACGAGACTGCGCCAGGAGCGTAAAGGCAACCGCTTGCAGAATGACGGGCACGATCGCCACTAGCAGCAGCGTCAAACTTAGCTTGCCGCGCATTGAAAAAGAACCAAATTGCCGCACGATCAAGTAAATACACACGACAGCTAGGACAACAACAACTCCCGGCACATAAACATTCAAGGCCGGTACGAGCAGGCGATACGCAGGCAGGAGTGTGTCCAGCAAAACGATAAACAATCCCAGCCCAAACGAGATGATAATCGCAGGAGTAACCACCCGCTCCGGCAACGTCAGAGTGGCGATGGCCGTGATCAGCAAGCTGACGGCAATGCCCAGCAAAATACCCAGCCCCCCTATGAGGAGGTTGAGCGCGAGCAAGCCCAATCCCATGCCGATCAGGAGGATCTGCATCCCTAACAGAACGCGATTGCGCCGGATCAATCTGAAACTGACGAGGAGCGCGACACCGTAAGCCGTCATGTTCGCCGTCTCGACGACGAGCTGCCAGGCGCGGGACTGATAAGCCAGGAAGCCGAGCAACCCGATCGACGGCACCACCGCCACGAGCAGCAGGATCGCCACTCGGCGTGCGCTGCGGACTTGTTGGGCGATAAGCCCTTGAGAGCGTAAAATAGGATTAGTTGTCACGAATCCTCCATTACAGCTAGTTGCCATGACCATTAGGTGCTGCGGAATCTGTGCCCAGCCGCACCTTCACCGCCGAGGCTTGCAGGTAGTGAGCCAATTCCTGCGCCGCCGTTTCCAGAATCGAGTCGATTTCGTTGCGTTGTCGGACCTTCTCGGTGGCTTCGGTCAAGGCCCGCTCGCGCGTCAGTCGCTCTTCGGACTCGGCGATGAGGCGCGCATTTTCCGCGGCCTGGGCCACGTGCCCGGCAATGGATTCCAGCGAGGCGGCCATTTCGGCCGTCCAGGCGCGCAGCGGAACGATCATCCGCAAAGCGCCGATGGGCACATCGCGCAGTTTGATCGGCACGGCTACGCCGAGCTGCGCTCCCGTGTCCGCAGAGCGGCGGGATGACTGGTCGTCGCGGCCATCGTCTAACAGGCGCGTGGCGACATGGCCGAGTGTGAGTGCTTCGGTAACTTCCAATAACTGCTGCGGCTGCAATTGATCGGAACGGCTGACCCAGATGAAGTCGCGCGGCCCGCGTCGGCGTACAAACTTTTCCCAACCTTCACCTGTCAGTTGGCGATTGACCTCGTCCAGCTCGCGCAGCGTGCGCTGGCTGCTTTCCAGCAAGTGATAATTTTCGATCGCGATGGCGGCCAGCGTCGCCAGTGAACGACCCACTTCCAAATCGTCGTCGGTCAGTGCAGCCCCGCTCGAGCGGCTCACCCCCACCACTCCAATGAGAGTGCCGCGCGCCATAATCGGCACGCTCAGCAGATTGCGCAAGTGAGCGGCCGCGAGCTCCTGCCAGCGTGCATCGCGAGGATCGTTGATCTGCAAGGCTTCATTGTGTAAGGCGCTGTGCACCAGCGGATGGTTCGCTTGCTCCTGCACATCCAGCGCGTCTGTGCTGTTAGGCCAATCGTGCGCCGCAATTGTTACTAACGCCGTGCGCATTTCATCGAAAGTCAGGACACACCAGCGATCGTATTCGAGCGTGCCCGCGGCCGCTTGCATCATCGTGCGAATGGTATCGGCGACATCGGCCTGCACGCGTCCCACTTCACGGCTGGCCGCAAACAGGGCGCGCGACCGGCGTGCGACCGCCTGCATTTCCGTGTACGAGAGGGCGTTGCTCAAGGCAATCGCGATCTGGTCGGCCATGGATTGCAGCACAGCCGCATTCGATTCGTCGAAGGCGGCTTCTTCCGTGGATTGCACATCCAACGCGCCCAAGACTTGATCGCCAACCACGAGCGGCAGGGCGATTTCCGATCGGGTATTGGGGAGCAGCGGATTGGCGAAGCGCGCGGCTTCCACACCCACATCCAGGGCGATGCGCAGGTGGCGGCGCGCGATGGCATTGCCCACCATCGATTGGCCGCCGATTTCCAGCTGGTGACCTTGTGCTTTCAACACGCGGCCAGCCTCGCCCGTGGCTTCGCGCAGGATCGCGTACTGGCCCTGACTGTCACTGGTAAACACGGCGGCATAATAGAATCCGAAGCGTTCCGTGATCAGATTCACGACGCTGCGCAGCAAATCGTCGGGATCTAACACCGAGGCGGCCGTGCGGCCCACGTCGGCGCTGGCGCGGAGTTGTTCCGTGCGGGCTTGAATTCGTTCCTCCAGAGTGCTCACGACGCCATACAGCTGGGCCGTCATACTGTTGAACGCGACGGCCAGATCACCGATTTCATCTTTGGTTTCGATCGGCACCTGGGCCGTCAGGTCGCCTTGGGATACCTTCCGGGCGACAGCGGTCAAGTGAGCGATGGGCCGAACGAGGATCTGGCTCAGGCCCACCGAAGCTCCAACTGCAATGACGGCCACCAGTGCGATAACGAGCAACACGGTCGTCGTCTGTGCCTCGACCGGGGCCAGAACTTCTGCACGAGGTTGATGGGCAATAACCTTCCAGCGGAGTTGACCGACTGAAATCCCCAATTTGGGGTCACTGGAACGAACAGGCGCTACCGCAACGAAACTGGGCTGACCCTCCCACTCAATTTCTGCGACGCTGCCGATATCCACCGGAAGTTGCGCCAGCAAGTCGCCTGACACGGGCCATAGGCTTTGCCCAGTCACTAGCGAGTTATCGGGAAGTAGCAAACTTTCTTTACCGAGCTGTAAGTTGGTCATGATCGCTGTCTTGGCAGCCAAATCGACCGTCGTTCGTAGGATGCCCAGCATATTCGACCCGCTTTTGTCATATACGGGCAGGGCGATGTTGATACGGAATGCGCCGCTATCTGTATCATAGGTCGGCTGCGAGTAATAAATGACGCCCACGCCTTTGCTGTCAGCGGCCTGCCACCAATCTTCATTGGCCTGATAGTAGCCAGAGGTGCGGTTGGTCGCACCAAGCAAAGCGCCATGACGATCGGTCACGACGACCTCGACGTTTTCAGGATAGAGCGTGCGATACTCGCGCAGATAGCTGGCGATGGAGTTGTTCAACTTCGCCTGAACTAAGGGGTCATTGTCATCATTGGCGTCAACCGCAACACGCCATGCTTGATCCAGCTTTAACAACGCCGCTTGCGTATCCGCTTCACTGCCTTGATAACTGGCATTGGAAGTCTCCGCCTCCGATCGAATCCTTTCACTGAGGGCCAGCGTTTGCAGTAATTTGACTTCTTCAGCCAGAAAATCGCCGATGGCGGTGCTCCGTAATTGTGCGACATTCGTCAACTCAGCTGAGGCTCGCTCTTGCAGAGCGAGGCGAATGGTGCGATCGGCGTACAAGGTGATCACGCCGACCGAGCCAAGACTGACGGCGAGGAAGGCGACGATCAGCTTAGTGCGCAAGGAGTAATTGAGGTACGATCGCGTAATCAGCCACAACGCGGCCACGACTAACACGCCAATGGCGATCGGAACGAATACGTTCAGCAACTGAACCTGCGCAATATCGTAACGGGGCAGCGGCTGGATTTGATTGACCGCGATGATGAAGCCACCATATCCGACGGCGACGGCTGCCCAGATGCCCCGGCGGCGTGGCCGCAGGAGGCTGCCCACTATCAGAAACAGCAGCAGAGCACCCGCCGTAGCGAAAAGTGTGTTGTTGATCCAAAACACTTCGCTAACGCCAAAAGCCACTACAATCGCGGCGAGTGACCAGTAGCCGGTGCCATCCAGATCGCTTCTCTGAAGACATCGCCGCGCGAGTAATAGACCCACGGCACCCAACGCCACGCCCGCCGCCACGGCGAGGATTTGCCAGGCTTGCATCTGAAGGTATAGGAAGAAATAAAACATGCTGGTGAGCACGATAATAATCAAACTAGCGAGCAGGGCGCGGTCAAGCGCCCGCAAGCGCTGAGCATCCACGCTGGACGGCGCTGAGGGCTGCATCGTTACTCTAGTCTCTTCGGGCATAACTGCCTCCACCTACTAGTGCGGCTTTTTCGTCTTCAAACTCACCACAGTTAAGAAACCCTGGGCCTAAATCGCCACTAGGGCCGACCTCACCACGAATGCCGCCCTTCATAGCTGCGCAGCGTGCTGGCCATTGCCGGGCAGGCTGGTCAGTGAGCCGAATTGAATAGCCACATCTTCAACCCCGGTGATACGCACGATCTCGCCTAGCGCCGTGTTGAGAATGGTCTCCAGATTCATCGAATGGTGGATCTGATCGGCCGCATCGGCGATGTCCTTCTCACGCTGGGCGGTGCGCTGGGTCTGTTCGATGAGACGCGCATTGTCAATGGCCAGCGCCACTTCTCCGGCGATGGTCTGCAGCATGCTCAGCTCATCTTCATTCCAGCTGCGTTCGAGATTATTGTCGGCAACGTTGAAGGCTCCGATCGTTTCACCGCGCACGACGATGGGCACTTGCAGTTGATGCTCTGGCGTCCCTGCGGGAAATTCAACATGGCCGCTTTCGACACGCAGCTGGGCGCGCCCTGCCCGATACCTGTCCCAGGCCTCGCCGCTCAACCGGCGATTGAGCAACGCCACTCGCTCGACAGTAGTACGCATTTCAGCGGTCAATTGCAGATTAGCCAACACCACGCCCAATTGTTCCGCGGTTGATTTCAACAGACGTACTTCGCTATCAGTGAACTCGCGCGGCTGTTCCGAAATGGCCGCCACAAAGCCACTGTACTTCGCGCCGATCAGGAGCGGCGCTAAGATAATCGCCTGGGCGTTTACTTGTGCCAATTGCTCGCGGGTCGTCGCGGGCAACCGCGCATCGCTAGCGTCACGAATGACGACGGGTTCGTCTTCAGCCACTAATGCGGCGAGCGGCGTCTCTGCGGCGGTGTAACTCGTGCCGGTATCCATTTGCGCTCCGCCCAGAATGTCCCACTCGATGGCCAGTTCGTAAACCGCGGGCTGGTCGTTGGCATCTCGCTCTACGATGCGCAGCAGCTGAATGCGATCGACCTCGGCAAACATGGCGAAAGCTTGCCCCAGGGTGAGATACGCTTCGTTGGGGGTCTGCGCCAGGAAGATGTTGCGGCTTAGTTCATATTGCCGAGTGGTGTACTCCAGCGTCTTTTGCAGACTCTGAAACGATTGTGCATTTTGCAATGCGACAGCGACTTGTGAAGCCATGGCCTGCAGGGCCGTGAGCATGCTCTCATCGAAAGCGTTGAGGTGCGTCGACTGTACGTCCAGGACGCCGATGACTTCCTGTCCTACGATCAACGGCAGCGCGACTTCCGATTGCGCGTCGGGCAGCAGCGGGTTAGCAAAACGCACGGTATCTTCGCTGACGTTCATGGCGACGCGGGGTTCGTGCCGCAAGGCCGCGTAACCCACCATGGAGTCCAGGCTGACGCGCAAGCGGTGGCCGCGTTCTTTCAAGGTGCGGCCGGCCTCGCCGGTAGCCTCGCGCAGCAGCAAATAGGCTCCGGTGCGATCGAGCGTGAAGATGGCGGCGTAATAGAAATCAAACCGATTAGCGATCAAGTTGACGACTTCATGCAGCAGCTGATCGGGGTCAAGTACCAAGGCCGCCGCCTGGCCTACCTCGGCGCTGGCTTGCAGTTGGGCGGTGCGCATCTCGACGCGGGTTTCCAGCAAACCGCGCGTCTGATTTAGCTCGACGTTTTGCTCGCGCAGAGCTTGTTCACTCAGGTGCGACTGATCCAACGTGCGCCGCAAGCTGCTGATGAGCAGATAGGTCACCACCGTCAGCAACAAGAATACGATCGTGACATCGCGTGCATATTCAAACGCCGCATTTGCCTCCAGCATAATCGGGGTTCCGGCATTACGGCTGGCCAGCCACCAGGCGGCAGCGATGCTCAGTCCACCCATGACGATCACGGCTTTCCAGTCAATGAGCAGGCCGGCCATCAGAATCACGATGGCTAACGCGGCAAAGGCGCCGTCGAAGAGGCCGTTGGCTTGGGAGGCAAGATAGACCATGCCGAAAAATGTAATAAACAACAACGCACTGGCCGCGGCCAACACATACCCGCGCCGTGTCAGCGCCCATAAACCGCCCAGGAGCGCTATCAGCACCAGGAGCAGAAAATCGCCGGTACTCAAACTGAAGCCCTGCTCCACGAAGGCAAATGCCACACGTACACCGAGCAGCACCATGGCGACCGGCAGCAGGATGTTGAGATACCTGGCCGTTTGTGCCCGGTCTTCAGCGCTTAGTGTCGGCGGTCCCGCTACGCGCTGTCGCCAACTGGGCTGGACCGCTTTATTTTTGGCTGTCATGGTCATCACCTCGTCCATCTCTGGTGTGAGCAGGCGGTACCAATTCGGCGGCGGCCCAGCTGGCCTGTACGGCGCGGCGCATTTCGTCAGTAGCGATGTGCAGCACTTCGTCCACCGTAGTGGCCGCGCGCAGCTGGCTGGTGATGCGATTGATCATCTGCTCGCGGTGGGCCAGGCGGTGCGCTTCGCTTAGCGCCGCTTGAGTCTGCTCAAATAACCGTGCGCTTTCCAGTGCCAGCGACATCCGCTGTGCGACTTCCTGCACGATGCTGCGCTCGTCTTTGGTGAGTTCACGTTGCGGCCGATCGCGTAAGTCCAGGATGATCTGGCCAATCGGTTGGCCGCGCAGCTCGATCGGCCAGGCCAGCGACAACGCAGGTTGCGCGGAGCGTGTCGGGCTAGCGGCTGTGGTGCGGCGATATTCGTAAGAAATCTCGCTGCCGCGCAGACGAGCCTGCCAGGCTTCCCCCGTCAAGCGCCGGTTGGCTGCGCTCAGATTATCCAGGGTATTCTGGAGCTGTTCCAGCAGACGCATATTAGCCAACGTGGAAGCTGTTTGGGCTGCATACAACTGTGCGACATTGGCATCATCCGCGGTAAAGATACTATCGGGATAGGTATGGGCAATGACTAACACACCGACCGGTTCGCCCTGCCAGACCATGGGGACCGCGACGACGGCTCGTACGGGAACCTCGCCAAAATCGACGGCGGCATCACGCCAGCTGCGGGTCTCATTTAGGCGCAAGGCCAGGCTGGTGGCATACACACGTCCGGCAATGCCTTCACCGATCGGGGCGCGTTGGCCGATCAGAGCCTTGAGAGGACCGACGGCATACAAGAGCTCGAGCTCGCTCTCTTCTACCGGCTGCCATAGGGCGGCACTATCGGCATGAAGCAGATTGGCCGCGACCTCGACGGTGCGATTGTATAAGCGGGTCGCCTCGGTCTGTGAACTCAACTCAACGCTGGCCTCCAACAGCTGCGTCGTCTGCTGGGCGTGGTGTTGTTCCAGTTGATATTGCGCGGCATTGTTGAGGGCGACGGCGATCTGGTCGGCCATGTTCTGCAGCACGGCGGTACTGGTTTCGTCGAAGGCGACCGCCTGCACCGATTGCACATCCAGCGCCCCCAAAACTTGATCGCCGACGATGAGCGGGAGGGCCACTTCCGATCGGGTTTCCGGGAGCAGTGGATTGGAGAAGTGTACGGCTTCGTTACCCACATCCAAAGCGATGCGAGCCTGGCGCTCGCGGATGCTGGCGGCGACCATCGAGTTGCTAGTTATTTCCAGGCGGTGCCCCGCTTGCTTGAGCAGCCAGGCCGCGTCGCGCGGTCCCGAGGCTTCCCGCAGCACGGCCCATTGACCGGTTGGGTCCAACGTGAAGGCAGCCACGTAATAAAGACCAAAGCGCTCGGTGATGAGCTCCACGACGCGCTTCAGCAGCTGATCGGGATCGAGGATCGAAGTCACCACACGGCCAACATCGGCACTGGCCTGGACTTGTGCGGTGCGCATTTCCACGCGTGTTTCAAGCGAATCAATCAAATCGCGCAGGCGCGTGGTCATACTATTGAAAGCTTGTGCCAAAGCACCGACTTCGCGGGTCCCGGTAGTTGTGGCCTGCAGCTCCATCTCGCCAGCGCTAATCCGGGACGCGGTGTCAGTCAGACTGATCAGCGGCACAGCCAGGCGACGAGCTAGATAGAGCCCCAGTAAGCCAGCCAGGGCGGCCAAGACCACTAAGATCACGACCGACGCGATGACATTCTGAATGGCGTTACGATAGGCTTCATCCCAAGGCATTTCGGTGATGACGGCCCAATCGGGCGTGCCTAAGGGCGCATACCCTCCGACAGTCGAGATACCCTGAATCCCGATCGTCAAGTCCAGGAACGGGACCTCCTTGACGCCGGTGATGAACTCGCGGACCTTGGGTAAATTTGCCACATTGTCGCCGCGCAGCACGCGAGCGGTATCGCTGAACGCCAGCAGATTGCCCTGCTTATCCACCACATAAGCCACACCGGTCTCGCCCACCTGGAGTTGATCGACCAGGTCCCACATGAACTTCAAGTTGACCTCGGCTGCCAGGGTGCCCTGGAAATCGCCCAAAGCGTTTGTCACGGGCAAAGCCAACAGCACCAACGGCTCACTGGTATTGAGGTCCACGCGCACGGCACTCATCGTATGCTGGCCCTGGTGCACTTGGGAGAGCATTTCTCCCTGCAGTTGACCGGCCAGCGAGCCGGCGGCCTGTTGCGATAAACGCGCGGCTTGGGCGGTTTCCTGATCTTGGACGTTCAGCACTACCACTTGGCGAAAGGCCGCATCGCGGCCCAGCAGATTGTCCAGTACCTGCTGCTGCTCGTCGGGCGTTATTTTCATAAGATTGGTCAGCCGAGCGGCGGTTTCTAGGATGCTGAACTTGGCCTGGATGAAACTGTTGACCGGCTGGCTGGCGTTTTGTGCAATGAGTTCCAGTTTGCCGGCGACGGCCTCTTGCTGGGTGGCAAGGTTTGAAAGCGTCTGCAGTACGCCAGAAATCATGAGGCTAGTCGCACTCAAGACCAAAAACGCAATAGCCAGCGTAGTGGTCAAGCTTCGCGCAGTCCGCGGTTTCTTCGTTCTGGTCTTCATACGTTCCTCTTACCTCATCCCGAGGCTGTGCACAGAGAGCTCAGTTTGTCCCTGTCCCGATTTCTCTCCACCTGCTGGCGGTTGGTCCTGGAACAGCAACACATCGATCACCCTAACGGATAACTTTATTCGCCTGATTCAACCTGCCCTCGGGCACGGTAATGCCCCTGGGGCTTGAGCCGCCTTGTAATTGATCTGGATGTAATTCTCGGCAGACACGACGGGAATGGTGCCGGCCGGGATGCCTTTGAAGATCTTGTCGAGCAGCGGGGCCGCCTGCTTACCAACGGCAATGTTCTCCACATTCACCCCAAAAATGGAGTCATAGCCGCCTGCCGACATCAAAGCACCGCCGATGGGGATCTTGTGTTCTGCCGCAAACTTCCCCATCACGATAAAGGGATCGGACGTTACCGCCAACGGCTCGACGATCAGGAAGATCGCATCGATTCTGTTATCAGCCGATTGGGGAAACGCTTGCAAGCCGACGCGATACACTTTGGGCGGTTGTGCGCAGCCGCTCAACAGCCAGACCGCGATGATGCTCCCTGCCAGCAAGGCCCAGATGCGGTGCGTCCGGTTGTGAGAATGAGGATTGCCTGGCATGTTTTACTCCTTAATTGGGTTGGGGTGATGTGATTGCATCTGCAGCAGGTTCGCTGAAAGTGTTGCTAATCCTGACCTCAGTTCGATCAACTCGCAGCACGCGCCCCAGCTCTTGACCCGCAATCTGAATGATCGTTTCCATATCGTTTGACGCGAACATGCGACTGCTAATCTCGGCCACCAGGCGTTCGTGCTGGGCGCGCCGTTCGGTTTCTTCGAGCAAGCGGGCATTTTCAAGGGCAATCGCCACTTCACCTGCTACGACGCGAGCTAAGGTTAACTCGCCAGGTGTCCACTTCCGATCGGGAGTGGTATCTTCCAGGCGCAAAACGCCCACTTCTTCGCCGTGAATCGTAATCGGCGCAGCGAGTACCGCCGGCGCTGTTTCAGAACTCGCGTTAGCGGTTGGCCCTACGTCTTCTTTATAGGTCACCGCGCCAATGGTGCGGGCATATTCATCCCACGCTTGACCGGTTAAGCGGCGATTGATTTCATCCAGCTGCTGCACCGCGGCGGCTTCGTCACGCACCAATTGCTGGTTGCGCAACGTCACGGCCACTTGTCCGATCAGGGCCTGCAAAGGCTGGGTCTCAGCCGTCGTAAACGGGCGCGGTTCACGATAAACGATCAGCAACACGCCCACCGGTTGGGAACCAGCCACCAAGGCGTAACCCAGCATGGCGCGCATGCGCATGGCCTGCATGATTTGTTGTTGTTCAGGCGAGGTCGCTGGATCGGCGGAATCGCGGATCAGATAGGGTTCGCTCGCCAAAGCAGGCACCGGCGGTACTTGATCTGGTCTGACGCGCGTGCCTACCGGCAGAAATAGTTCGTCGTTGGCAGGTGCCCAGGAGGCCGCCACTTCAAAGTAGACAGGGTGACCTGTTTCATCACGCGGCCCATAGGTCAGAATCTGAGCGGCATCGGCAGCGGGTACGCCCTTCGTCGTCAACTCCCGTAGAATACTGGGCGCATCTTCCGCATTGGAGATAGCCGTGCTTGCTTCATACAACTGCTGCGTGCGCTGCAAGCCCGCCTGGGTCTGCTGGAATTGCAGGGTATTGCTGAGCGCGATGGCGATTTGATCGGCCATGGACTGCAGCGCGATGGCGCTGGTCTGATCGAACGCGCTGGCCTGCGTCGATTGCACGTCGAGCGCGCCGAGCACGCGACCACCCGTGATCAGCGGCAGCGCAATTTCCGATCGAGTGTCGGGCAGCAGCGGATTGGCAAATCGCACGGCCTCTTGACCCACGTCAAGCGCGATGCGTGGTTTGCGCTGGACGGCCGCGTACCCGACCATGGAATGCTCATTTATTTCCAGTTTGTGGCCGCGTTCTTTGAGGATGCGGCCCGCTTCGCCGGTCGCTTCACGCAGCACCAGCCATTTCCCGGTATCATCCGGTGTGAACACGGCCGCATAGTAAAACCCGAAGCGATCGGTGATCAAGTCGACCACGTCACGCAAGAGCTGGCCTGGATCAAGGATGGAGGCAGCCGCGCGGCCTACATCAGCACTGGTGCGTAATTGCGCTGTGCGATCTTCCAGCGATTTGAGTGTCACTTGCAGTCGCTGCGCCATCTCATTGAACGCAGCACCAACCGCCGCAACTTCGACTCCGCCTGCTACCTCCACGCGCGTTGCTAAATCGCCACTCGCCAGACGTTGGGTGGCAGCGGTCAACAGACCCAACGGGCGGCTAATGTTGCGCATCACGGATAAGCCAATCCCAAACCCGAGCAACAGGCCGATCAGCGAAATCAGCACAGTCGCGATCTGGCGGCTCAACAGACGATCGATGCGGGCCTGGAGCGCTATTTCCAGCGCGGGTGAAGCCGCATCATAGAATTGGTAACTCTGATTAAGCGCACGCTGTCCCGCAGCGACAAACTCTGACGGGTCGATCACCTGCCCCGATGCGCCGGTCGCGCTTTGCACTGCGACCGTCAGGAATTGCTCCAGGGCGTCGATATGGGCCTGGAGCGGCTCCGCAACGAGCGGCCTCAGGGTCTGGGCCGGATTGTTATCGAAGGCTACTTGCACGTTCGTCTTCAGTGCGTCAAGATTCGATCGCAACAAGCCGATATGAATCAGCACTTGAGATCTTTCATCTAAAGTCAAGGGCTGCTTGCCAGCATTCTGGCCGATCGCTAATGTCTGCGCCAGCAAGTCCTGAGTTTCCGGCAGCTTCAGGAGCACGGTGTCCATCATATAATAAGTATCCAGGTCCGGATCAAGGATGAGGTACGAGGTATTCCCCACGAGCGAAATGAGCGATCGGAGGTCGGCCAGGACGCCGGCATGTTGCTCGTCGCTCACAGTGAGGCTCAGCGGCTGCGCGCTGCTCATTAGGGCCTGCCAATCTTGTTCCAGGGTGTGTATGGCCTCGTTCGACTTGAACGCGGGACCGTACTGGTTGTTGACTTGCTCAAGCGCGGCAAAGTCCTGGGTGATGGTCGTGCGTTGTTGAGAAATCTGAGTAGCTAAGCCGGACGCGCCGGTGCGCAGATCGCTGTCGGTTAGCTGCTGATGCTGCTGAATATCTTGCATCAACCGCCGTGTCGCTCGTAAGTATTCGACGCCGTACTTTTCTTGATAGCCGTAGTTATCGATGCGTGCGCTCGTTTCACTCGCTAGTAGGAACAACACGATTGCCAGCGGTAAGGCAAACAGCAAGCCGATCAAAACAAACTTCTGCGGATAGCGAAGTCTTATGAGCGCCGCTTTCGGAAGAAAACCCATAGTTATCCTTCCCTCCTTACGGGGTGTGACCATTGCCGCTGTGCGGCTGCTCATTGGAGGCCAATGTGCGAGTGGACATGGGCGCGATTTCCGCGATGCTGCGTGACGCCTGTGTCGCCAACCGCAGTTCTTGCGTGGCGACCGTCAGCACTTCGTCGACCGAGCGGGCGTTGCGGATGCGACTGGTGATGCGGTTGATCTTGCTTTCGCGCTCGGCATCGCGCTGCGTCTGCTCGAACAAGCGCGCACTTTCCAGGGCCAGCGCGCCCTGCTCGGCGATTTCTTGCAGCAAGGCCAGCTCGTCTGGCGAGAGCGGGCGATTGGGATCATCATACACGCCGACAGCGCCGATCACCTCGCCGCGTACCGCGAGCGGTGTAACCGTCACGGCCTGCTCGCCGGTCGAAAGCACGAGTGTGTTTTGCTGAATGCCCTGCTCGATTGGTGCTCTCCAGCTAGCTTGCGGCGTTAAGCTAAAGCGGTCAAACAGATACCCCGGCGTCGTCTGAGCCGCTTCACGGTAAGCCTGCCAGCCTTCGCGGGCGGTGGCGCGATAGAGCCGTTCCAGCTCATGCAGGGTTTCCTGCATCTTGGTTTCCGCTTGCTTGCGCTCGGTGATGTCGCGGGTCGCGCCGACCAGACCAATGATCTGCCCCTGGCTATTGCGCAGCGGCACTTTGGTCGTTGTATTCCACTTTTGATGGCCCAGCGCGTCCACGTTAGGCTCTTCGTGGTTGAGTAGGACTTGACCCTCGTGGAAGATAGTCTGCTCGGAGGCAAAGTACTGTTCTGCCAGTTCGCGCGGGTAAAAGTCCCAGTCGCTTTTGCCAATGAGATCTTCGGGAGCGGCGGCGCCCATCAGTCGTGCCAGAGCGGCATTGGTTAAGATGAACCGGCCCGCAAGGTCTTTAGCATAGATGTAATCCGGCAAGGCATCCATCAGGGTGCGCATCAGGTTGCGTTCTTCGGCTAACCTGTCTTCGGCTCGCCTATGTTCAATCGCGATGGCGATCTGGCCGCACAAGCCTTCGAGCAAGAGTTGGTCGTCGGCGGTCAACGCCCCGGTCTGACTGCTTTGAACATCCAGGATACCCAGGACCTGATCACGCAGTTTGATGGGCGCGGCCAACTCGCCTTTCGTATCCGGCAGGTTGCGGTTAGGCAGCCAGTTTTTGTCTTGCGCAACATCGCTTGCCAAAATGGATCTGCTCGCCGCCGCCGCCGTGCCGACAACGCCTCGCCCCATCGCCAATTTATGCCCAGCCGCCAACATCTTTTGCCCGGCTTCACCATAGCCCGTGACGAGCACGACGGCGTCCTGGGCCGGGTCGTAGCGAAAGATTTGGGCATGATAGTAGCCGAAGCGTTCCTTGATGAGTGTGACCACGCGCTGGAATAGTTCTTCCAGTTTGGGCGCGGCGGCGATTTCCTGCGCCACCTCAGTGCTGAGCTGTACCTGGCGTCCACGTCGTTCAAGCGAGGTTTGAATTTGGTCGCGCAGTCGGGCGGTTTGCAGCGCCTTCGCGCCCTGTTCCACCAGCGTCTGATAGAGGTGTTCCTTCCCCTCGTCAAAGAAGCCGATGGACCTGGCAAAGACCATCATAAAGCCTAACCACTCGTTGTCGGCGGTAAGTGGAAAGACAGCAAATCCCGCCGCTCCTGTCTCGCGCGTAATCTCGATACTTGCCGCATCCATGCGGTCATCGGCAAAGGTATCCTGGGAAACAAATGGCCGGTCCGCCGACAGCAGCCTGAACAAAGGGAACTGCGAAAACGGAAAGCGCGTTCCCATGGGCAGGTTGAGGGTCAGGCCGCTTTCAAAGGATTCGGCATAGCGCGCGACGGCCACGATGTCGTCTCCTGTCTTGTCAAATGTGGCGGTGGTCACGAGCGCCTGGGGATAGATGCGGGCCTGTTGGATCAGTGACGCTAGGACCTCATCCTCCGTCTTCTGGCCGGCCAAAGCCTGGCTGACCTCGAAGCGCACACGGGTTTCTTGTAAGATCCGCTCAATCTGCTCCCTGCTGCGTTGACGTTCGGTGATGTCACGCAATGCGGTGACGCGAACGGTTCGGCCTTCGTAGGGAATGGCATTGCCGGTAATTTCAACTAGAAACGTCGATCCGTCTTTTCTTAATCCCATCACCTCGTAGGGCTTTTCATATCCCGAACGGATATTTTGCGCGGTAATCTCGCGTGTTTCCGGAGTGAGGAATTCAGTCGCTGCCATTCCGATCACTTCCGACAGCTTATACCCAAACATTTTGGCAAAGACTTCATTCGCATCTAACAGGATGCCTTTATCGTGGATCACAATTCCTTCCACGGTGGCATCAGATAAGCGACGGTATCTTTCTTCGCTCTCATTCAGTCTCTGTTCGATACGCTTACGCTCGGTGATGTCTTCCAGAATGCCTTCCAGGTATGACACTACCCCTGCTTCTTGCACCAGGCGCACGCTGATCGAGATGTTGACGATCTGTCCGTCGGCGCGGCGGAAGCGGGTCTCAAAATTAGTGACCGGGCCTTGCTGGAGCATTGCGATCAGCCGCTGGCGGTCGGCGGGATTTTCGTATAACGCGGGCACGCCAACCTGGTTGATGGCGTCAAGTGAAGCGTAGCCGACAATTTTGAGGAACGCCTCATTGGCGTCTATCACGCGGCCCTCGGGTGTGGTGTGATAGATTCCCACGGGCGAACGATCCACCATTTGACGCAGCCGGTTTCCCTCGGCGATGAGCCTCTCGGTAGCCTGCTGCGTGATCGCGTCCTGCGCTTTGGAAAGCGTGTGCCAGATGAGCTTAGCCGTTTCGACATCTGTGATCAATGGTTCGAGAATGCTTTCGAGCTCATTAACCGCGTGCTGCATGATTTTGATGTCAAGACCTTGTGTGGCTCGTTGTTGCGCGGTAGATTGGATGAACTGAATCAGTTGCGCGTCATTGCCAGAGTGCAACCAGTCTGCCGTAAACCCCAAAGTGCGCCGGGCCGCCTCTCGCCTGAACAGCGCCGGCATCGCCGCATAAGCGGGGTGCTTCTGCAGTCGGCGGTCGTATTCGTCCAGCAGGACGTCAAATTGATCCTGGATCGTGGCTGCCACTGTACTCACGTTACCTGCCTCCTTCGGTCGTCGGCTGATTGCCGTTACCGCCATTGGCCGAGGTAAGCACCGGTTGTTCAGTTGTCAACCGGACAAAGGTTGATCGGTCCAGCACGGCGCCTAATTCGCGGGCTAAGGTGCGCATCACCGTATCCGGATCGGTGGAACTACGTACACGAGCGGTAACTTCACGCAGGGTTTTCTCGTGGCGGGCGCGGGTCTGGGTCTGTTCGAACAGGCGCGTGTTTTGAATGACCACGGCGACCTGGTCGGCCAGACTGCCCAGCAAGCGGATTTCTTCGGGTGTGATGGCAGAACGTTCCCCGCGCCGATAGCCGGCTTCCAGAACACCGACCGTTTGCTCGCGCAAGCGCAGCGGCACAAAGGCGCGCACCAGAGCAGCGTGCCCTTCACGTTCAAATATCTCGCGGTCGAACCGGTCATCCCACCCATCAATGACCTCAATTTTGCCTTTGCGCGCTACATCCATATCGATGTCGTTTTGCATCTTGTCTAGCGGCTGGACGAGACCGTTCATGCTTTGTGCCAGGCCGGCGACACGCACGGTCCGCATTTCGTTGGCTGGCTCGTCAATCAGGATGAACGCGACGAAGCCAAAGTGCATTTGATTCACCAGCGTGCTGACTAGCGCATCCAAAACACGCTCCAGGTCGAGCGTTCCGGAGATTTCCTGCGTGAGGTGTTGCAAAATTTGCACCTCGCGCAGATGCGATTCGGCTTGCTGGCGAGCGGCCTGCATTTGCCCGAACAAGCGGGCGCTTTCCAAAGCCAGCGCCACTTGCTCGGAAGCCGCTTCCACCAATGACAGATCGTCGGGACTCAGCGGTTTGTCCGGGCTGCCATAGATTCCCAGCGCGCCGATGATTTCGCCGCGCACCGCTAAGGGTGTAACGGCTACGGCCCGTTCTTTGCTTTGGGTGGCAACGGTCTTGTCTTGTGTCACCGCTTGTTCGATCTCCGGTTCCCAGAGTTGTTCCGCCGGCTGAAGCAGGGCGCGATCGTAGAGATAGCCTTCCGGCAAACGGCCAGACTGACGGAAGGTTTTCCACCCCTCGGCGCTCACGGCGGCATACAGGCGCTCCGTCTCGCGCAGAGTTTCTTCCATTTGTTGTTCGGCCCGTTTGCGTTCGGTGATATCACGGCCAATACCCACGAGGCCCAGCAAAGTGCCATCGGCTGCGCGATAGGGAATCTTCGTCGTGAGCAACCACACCGGGGTCCCATCGGGATACACGCTGGCTTCTTCGATGTCAATCAGCGGCTCCCCGGCCTGGATAATATTTTGCTCGTCGGTATAATATTTGTTGGCCAATTCGTAGGGAAAGAAATCGAAATCGGACTTACCGATCAATTCATCGCCGGTCTTGGCCCCGACCAACCGGGCTACCGCTTGACTGGCGATCTGGAACTCGCCTTTCGTGTTCTTGACGTAGATCAAGTCACGACTGGTGTTGGCGATCGTGTTTAGCAGCTGCGCCGAGTGGGCTAGCTCTTGTTCCACTTCTTTGCGCCGGGTAATGTCGGTGTGCAGCGCCAGAAAACCGATCAGGTTGCCCTTTTCATCCAGAATCGAACTGTTACTGCCTTCGACGGGAACCAACCGCCCATCTTTGGCCTTGTTGACGATCTCCCCGGCTACGGTCTGGCCGGCCAGCAACGCTTGCCAGAATTGCTGATATTGTTCCTGTGGAATCAATCCGGATTTCAAGATGCGCGGCGTATGACCGAGGGCCTCTACACGGGTGAACCCGTAAATCTTCTCGAAGGCGGGATTGATGTAGGTGATGATCCCTTCAGGATCGGTTATAAAGATTGCCGCTGTTGAGCGATCGAGTCCCAGCTTGAACTTGGCTAATTCGATTTCGGCCTGCTTGTTTTGAGTGATGTCCTGATTGGCGCCGTAGTAGCGCAGGATGCGGCCCTGCTCATCGCGGTCGATGTTGATGCTGACGGAGATGTAACCGACGCCGCCGTCGGCGTACTGAATGCGATGGACGAGATCGCGGCTGTAGTGCTGATCGGTGGAGTTGAGCGCCCGCTCGATTTCACTGCCGACCACGGGCAGATCGTCAGGATAGACGAACTTCCCGGCATACTGCGCCGACGAGAGCTGATAGCCACCTTCTTGTTCGACGGTGGTATGGAAGATCGAGTAGAACTGCTCGTTGAAGAGGAACAGATCCTTTTCGACGTCGTATTCCCAGTAGGCGAGTTTGGCGATCTTCAACGCCTCGGACAATTGGGCTTCACTGCGGCGCAACACCTCTTCGGCCAGCTTGCGATCGGTGATATCGATGTAGGTCGTTAGGACGGAGGTGTCGTTCTGATACTTGACGATTCGGGCCGAGAGCAACACCCAGGATGGCGCCCCGTCACTGCCCAAGAGTTGGGTTTCAAAATCGATGACATAGCCTTGCTGTTGGAGCGCCTCGACGATCTTGCGCCGGTCGTCGGGATTGACGAAATAGTCCGCCGTGCGGCTGCCAATCATCTCCTCCACGGCCAGGTGGCGGAACTGGGCCAACGCCTGGTTCGCATATAAAATCTTGCTATCGGATAGGCGCGAGATGATCATGGGCACCGTGACCGTCTCCAGGATGGTCTGCGTGCGCTGCTGTTCTTCTTTGATCGTCTGTTCGGCTAACCTGCTTTCGGTGATGTCCTGATTGGCGCCGTAGTAGCGCAGGATGCGACCCTGCTCGTCGCGGTCGATATTGATGCTGACGGAGATGTAACCGACGCCGCCGTCGGCGTACTGAATGCGATGGACGAGATCGCGGCTGTAATGCCGATCGGTGGAATTGAGCGCACGTTCGATCTCGACGCCCACGACGGGCAGATCGTCAGGATAGACGAACTTCCCGGCATACTGCGCCGACGAGAGCTGATAGCCGCCTTCCTGCTCCGCCGTCGTGTGAAAGAGGGCGTAGAATTGATCGTTGAAGAGGAACAAGTCTTTTTCAACGTCGTATTCCCAGTAAGCGAGTTTGGCGATCTTCAACGCCTCAGACAACTGGGCTTCACCGCGACGCAATTCTTCCAGCAGGCGCGTGCTTTCCAGCGCCACGGCGATTTGACCGCAGAGGCCCTCCAGTAGTAAACGATCGTCATCAGTCAAAGCCCCGGCTCGATCGCTTTGCACGTCGAGAATGCCCAGCACTTGATCGCGCAGCTTGATCGGGACGGCGAGCTCGCCACGCGTCTCGGGCAGGTTGGGATTGGGCTGCCAATCTTTATCTTGGTGGACATCGGCGACCAAAATCGATTCGCCCGTGGCTGCGGCGGTGCCCGCCACGCCTCGGCCCATGGGTAACTTGTGCCCGGACGCCAGCATCTTCTGGCCGATCTCGCCGTAGCCCGTGATCAAGACTACGGCGCCCTGGGCGGGTTCGTAGCGGAAGAGCTGCGCGTGGTAGTAGTCGAAGCGTTCTTTGATCAGCGTTACCACGCGCTGGAATAGTTCCTTCAGATCGGTGGCAGAAGCGATCTCTTGCGCGACCTCGGTGGAGGTCTGTACCTGACGACTACGCCGCTCCAGCGATTCTCGAATGCGCTGCTCCAACTGCTTGCGCTCGATTATGCCGGCCAGGGTATTGGCGACTGCACGCAGATATTCTTCTTCGCGTTTCTCCGGGCGATGGCCCTCTTGCACATAGAGTACCATCACGCCCAGCAGTTTGCCTTGGGATAGGATGGGAACGTTATAGTGCCCATGCGGACGCATCCCTTCAAATTGATTTTCGTGGCGCTCATCCACGCAATCTGCGAATTGGATCTGCCCCGTTGCGGCGGCCCGGCCGCACAAGCAGCGGCCGAACGGCACCAGGGCACACAAGGATAGCAGTTGCGGGGCCAGGTTATGGCTCACTTTGAGCGTCAACACATTGTTCTGCTCGACCAAAAAGATTCCACTCTGGGGCTTGATCGGCAGGAAGGGCGATGTCGTGATGGTGTCCAAAGCACGTTCGAGTTGCTCCAGCAGAGGAAGGTTCTCCAGTGAGATCGTGAGCAGTGTACTCAGTAACTGCTGCATCTGAAAATTGCTTTTCAGTTCTTGCTCTGTCCGCTTGCGCTCAATGATCGAACCGACCGCAGAACAATAAACCGCCAGCGCTTCTTGTTGCGCTTCGTCGACCGGTTGGCCGCTGAGGGCGTTGTCGTTGAACAGAATGCCGATCGGCCCGGCCGCGCCGCGCAGAACGGTGCCAACCACCCAGCCCGCCCCCAGGGTATGCTCGACACCGTTTTCGAAGAAAACGTGGGGCGTTTCACGCACCACCCATAGCTGCTCTGGGCTGGTGGTCAGAATGACTTCAAATTCGGCGGTAGTGCGCTGGGCGCCGCGCTCGTCCGTCGTATGCCGGTGATCATCGGTTCCATAGGTGCCCAGCAGGTATTGATGGGACTCATCAGTCAAGTACAGCCCGCACCGCTCTATGCCAAATTTCTCACGGACCAATTCCACCGTGCGGCGATAGAGTGTGTCGAGGTCTTGCACCTGGATGAGTTCGTTGGTCGCTTCGAGGGCAGCGCGTAATTGCCGGGCGGTGTGCTGTTGCTGTTCGGTGCTGTGGCGTAACGCTTCTTCCACTTGCGTGCGTTCGCGGGCGACGATTTGCCAGGCGGTAGTCTGCG
Organism: Anaerolineae bacterium; assembly: GCA_003154115.1. GTDB lineage: Bacteria > Chloroflexota > Anaerolineae > Fen-1058 > Fen-1058 > Fen-1058. Next base: position 26,514 of record PMCF01000212.1, on the reverse strand, counting down.
CGTGATTCATGGCGCGCCATACGAAGTTGCCTTCATCCACTTTCTTGATCAGCGGCGTGATGATCTCTTCGGCCAGAGTCACGGCTTGTTGAAACCATTCGGGTTGAAAGCCGCGGGCCAGTACCTGCTCGGCACGTTCGTGAATGTATTGAATCAACGCGCTATCGTCGCCGCCCTCAAGGCAGTCGGCCATAATCTGGAGTACCTGCTGTTCCAGGTCACGGCGCGCAGGCTCTGGTACGCCGGCGTAGCCGGGGACATGGCGCAGCTGCGCATCATATTGATCGACGAACGCAGGAAGTTGCTTTCGGATTTGTGCGGCGAGTTGTGGATACATCTTACTGGCCTCCTTCCGATCCAGGGCCAGACCCGTTGTCGGACACCGGGACCGCCTTGGGTGGCGCAGGTGGTTTGATCAGCTGCGCGGCATCCCCCAAACGAATGAAAGTCTGCCGACCCAAAGCCATGCCCAATTCCCGCACCGCCGTGCGCACGATCGTGTCGGGATCGCTTGAGCTGCGGACTTGTGCGGCCAGTTCGCGCAGGGTTTGTTCGCGCTTGGCAGTGCGCTGAATCTGCTCGAACAGGCGCGCGTTTTGCAGAGCAATCGCCGTTTGACCCGCAATCGCCATGAGTAGATCTTGATCGTGTTCGTTATACACGCGGGCCTTGGTATAGCTTTGAAGGGCGACCGCGCCAAGGATCTGATCTCCAACCGCAATCGGCACACCTAGATAAGATTGTGATCTCGCGCCGACATTTTCTAGTCCCAGCCGGTCGACCGTGCTTTGGACATCTTCTTTGATGAGCAAAGGCTGCCCGGTGCGGATAATATAGCCTGTCAAGCCTTGACTGGCTGGCATGACGGTGATCTCTTTGTCCAGCACGGATTCAGAAGCATTGACGGGGAACGAGATTTCTTGGCGCTCGGGATCGTAGAGCGCGATATAAAAGTTAGTCGTATCCAGCAGGTGTGACACGCCCTGCCACACTTCTTCCAAGACTTGATTAACACTTAATTGCGAAGCGAGTGTCCGGCTCAACTCGTTCAAGGCGGCTAACTCATTGGCCCGAAGGCGCGCCTCTTGTAGCAGCCGCGTGTTTTGAATGGCCGTGGCCGCCTGGGTGCCGATTGTCGAAAACAGGGCGACATTGTGCTCGTCGTAGAGTCCTTCACGCTCGTAGCTCTGAATCCCCATCACGCCGGTGATGTTGCCCGTTACAATCAGGGGCACCCCCATCCAGGATTTTGCGGTTTCACCAATCTTGGGCAGATCATGCTTCTCGTGGAAGGCAGTGTTCTCTTGGGCAGAGCGGATCAAGAGCGGTTGCCTGGTCTGCAAGATGTAGCTGGTAAAACCGCGCCCCAGCTTGTGTTTAGCCGGCGGCAAGAGTTGATCACGCTCAAATTGATAATCAAGCGACCATTCATCGCCGCCGTCATAGGTGGCAATATAGAAGTTGGATGCTTCAAAGAGTCGCCCGACTTGTTGATGGATCGTCACGAAGAGCTGATTGACGTCTTGGGTTGAGGTCAGGGTGCGGCTGATTTCGTTGACGACGGCCAGTTCGGTGATGCGGCGCTGCGTCTCTTCAAAGAGCCGGGCATTGCTGACGGCGACGGCAATCAAGTCGGCCAGGCTGCCCAGCAAACGCACTTCGTTGGCGGTGAGCAGAGGGCGCTCGGCGTGCTGATAACCCGCTTCCAGCAGGCCGATGCTTTGGCCGCGCAGCCGCAGCGGCACAAAGGCGCGCACCAAAGTCGCATGGCCATACGCCTCATAGATGTCCCGATCGAAACGGTCGTCCCACCCGTCGATGACTTCGATCTTGCCGTGGCGCGCTACGATCATAATGATGTCGTTTTGCAGGGCCGACATACGCCGATCAAGTCCCTGCTGCTCCTTGGCCGTGCCTGAAGCCCGAATGACCACCGCGCGGTCTTCTTTCTCGTTGAAAATATTCAAAGCGATGTGGGTGAAGTTCATTTCGTTTTCCAGCGCGTCAAACGCCACATCATAGACGCGCTCCGGATCCAGGTAAGCTGAAGAAGCCTGGCCCACACGCTGCAAGAATTGTGTCTCGCGCAGGCGGGCTTCGGCCTGCCGACTTGCCGCGCGGGACTGTTCCAATAATTGCGCATTGGCAATGGCGGTGGCGACCTGGTTGGCCATGGTCTGCAGCACGGAAATATCTTGCGGGCTGAAGGCGGCGACCTCAGCGCTTTGTACACTCATCGCTCCGAGGACTTGACCACGCGAGATGAGCGGCAGGGCCAGCTCTGAATGGGTTTCGGGTAGATCGGGGTTGCTAAAGCGGACGGCATCCTCACCCACATCCGAAGCAATGCGGGCCGTCTCATGGCCGATGCACCAGCCAATCATTGACCGGTCGTCAATGGGTAACTGATGACCGTGTTCCAGCATGTTGCGCCCGGCTTCACCTGTGGCGGCGCGCAGCACCGCCGACTGGTAAGTCGCGTTGACGAAAAACAAGCCTACGTAGTACAGGCTAAACCGTTGTTGAATGAGATTCACCACAAAGGGCAGCAGCTCATCCACGTCGAGCACGGTACTGGCCGCGCTGGAGATCTCGGCGGCGGTTTGCAGTTGCACAGCGCGTTTCGCTTCACTCTTCAGGAGTTGTTCGCGCTCGGCCTCGGCCTGCTTGCGTTCCGTGATGTCGGTGTGTATGGACAGAAAGCCGATGATGTTGCCGTCGTCGTCCAGAATGGGGCTGTTACTGCCTTCAATCGGGATCAGCCGCCCGTCTTTGGTTCTGTTAATGATCTCGCCCGCCACCGTCTGGCCCGCCAGCAGCGTTTGCCAGAAGTGCGTGTATTGCTCCTGCGGAATCACGCCCGATTTCAAGATGCGCGGCGTCCGGCCAATCGCCTCTTCTGGCAGATAACCATAGGTCTTCTCAAAGGCGGGATTCACGTAAGTAATCTCGCCCTCGCGCGTAGTGATGAAGATTGCCGCGGATGACCGATCCAGCCCCAACTTGAATTTGCGCAAATCGGCTTCAGCCTGCTTGCGCTCGCTGATGTCATATTGAATCGAGAGGAAGCCGGTGATTTTTCCATTCGCGTCCAGAATGGGCGTGTTGTTCGTTTCAACCGGAACCAGCCGCCCATCTTTGGCCTTATTGATAATCTCGCCCGTCACTGGCTCGCCGGCGAGCAGCCGTGCCCAAAAACGCTGATACTGTTCGGGCGAAACACGTCCTGACTTCAAGAGGCGCGGATTTTGCCCGATAACTTCTTCACGTGAGTAGCCGTAGATTTTTTCATGGGCCGGATTAACATACACAATGGTGCCCCGTGCATCGGTAATCGTCACCGCGGCGTTGGTCCGATCAATGCCCAATTTGAATTTCGACAAATCTTCTTCGACGCGTTGGTGCGGCGCCACATCTTGCTCTTGCACCAACCCCAGCACATATTGCACCTCGTGCTGATCGTTGAATAGCGCAGTGCGCTTGATGCGTCGGGTGCGGATCGATCCATCGGATAGGGTGGTGGTCTCCTGGGTCTCTTCGGGCTGGCCGGTGTCTAACACCCGATCGTCCAGCTGCCAGGCTTCGTCGGCTTGTTCTTTGTCGGTGTGGCCGATGAGCTTGGCCGGTGCATGACCGATCAGCTCGCCGTAAGCCGCGTTGACGGCAACCCAGGTGTGCTCGTGATCTTTGAGGTAGGCGGGCAGGGGCAGCTGCTCAATAACCGTGAGCAGGCGTACCAGATCACCCTGCGGGGGACGGGTTGCCGGCTCGATCGGGGTGGGCGACTGAACGGCTGACGCGGCTGATGCGCCAGCCGCCACCGCTTCAGATTCCTCGGCCGTCGAAAAGAGTTCGTCAAGCCGCTGCTTGAGATGTCGTTCGCGTTTGCTCATCTTGCATCAACTCCGTGGCGAGTGCCTGATATTCCTGCGCACTCCGTGAGTTTGGCGCATACTGCGTAATCGGCTGGCCGACCACCGGGCTTTCTCGCAGTTTGGTATCGATCGAGATGATGGTGTTCAGCATGGCGTGGCCGTATTTGCGGCGCAGCTGATCCTGGATAATATGGCTGATGCGATTGCGCTTGTCGTACATGGTGATCAAAATGCGATAGCGCAGCGCCGGGTTGGTATTGTGCTGGACCAGGGTCACCAGCTCCAGGAACTGTGGCAATGAGCGGGCCGAAAAATAATCGCAGGGCACGGGAATCACCAACAAGTCAGCGGCCGTCAGGGCATTCATCGTCAACGTGCCGAAGGCGGGCGGACAGTCGAATAGGGCGATGTCATAGTGCTGCGCGATCGGACCGCCGAGCTGCTGCTTGAGCCGATATTCAAACCCCGGACGGCCAAACAGGACTTTGTCCAACACCAACAGGCCCTGATTCGCCGGAACCAGATCAAGGTTGGGAATCGCGCTTTCCCGGCTGATGGCGAGCAGCGAGGTTTGCTCCAACAACGCGTCGCCGATCATGCGGCGCAGCGTGCCAGGATTCACGCCCAGCGCCAGGGTGAGATTGGCCTGCGGATCAAGATCGATCAGCAAGACGTGGCGCGCTGGCGTGCCGTTGCTTTCGGCCAGGCACGCGCCCAACGACAGCGTCGTCGTCGTCTTCGACACGCCGCCCTTCTGGCTGCCGATGGCAATCTTGAAAGGCGTAACACTTACGGCTGGTAACTCGCTCACGCTGAAATTCCCTTCGCCCCATCCGGCGACTGATACGCCTAGCGCATATGCCACACGGCCTCGCCGCGCAGGATGGACTTGACTTGATCGGGGAAGCGATCGGGATCGATCGGCTTGCCGATGAAGCCATCAAACCCCGATTGCTTGGCGCGCTTGAACGTGCCTTCGTTGGCATCGGCGGTGACGGCTACAATCATCGTGTCCTTAAAACGGGGCTCGTTGCGCAAGCGCGCCAGAGCTTCAAATCCGTCTTCATAGGGCAAGTGAATGTCCATCAAAATCAAATCGACGCGCGGCATGCTGTCGGCAAATTCCAACACTTGCCAGCCCGAGGCTTTCCATTGACATTGCTTAACGCCGAGGAAAGCCATCAATCGGGCAATCAGCACGAAGTTCTGAATGTTGTCTTCTACGACCAACACATAGGCATTGGCCGGATCGATGGGGGTATGGTTGCGGGCGGCAGCGGTGGCAGGAGTAGCATTGTCCGTCATGACTTATTCCTTTTTCAAGAAGCTTTCAATCTGGCTGGGCAGCAGGTCAATATCGATCGGTTTCTGGATGTAGCCGTCGCAGCCGGCGGCCAGGGTCTTTTCCCGATCGCCTTTCATCACGTTGGCGGTCACGGCAATAATCGGCACGCCCAGCATGTTAGGCAGCTGCTTTAGGCGCGCCGTCACTTCATAGCCGTCGATTTCCGGCAGATTGATGTCCATCAAGATCAAATCGGGCGGACTTTCGGCGGCCTTTTGCAGGCCGGTCTGGCCGTCAACGGCTTCTTCCATGATGTAGCCTTCGGCCATCAACACGCGGCGCATCAACATGCGATTTTCAGGATTGTCTTCGATGTAGAGAATACGTTTACTCATAGCACCTCTTTTCTGCCGGGACCCCAACCCCGATCAAGTTATGGAATAATCCCCATCTGTGCCCATTTCCCCGCCCGCCTGGCGCGCCGCCCCGCTTTAGCGGGGACACGACGTGTGGCGGGGTGGGGCTAACTGCGTGACGGTTGCGCCAGCAAGCGTGCCAGCTCCTGAGCTGCCTGGCGCGTGGTCAGCCATACTGCGCCCATGCGGTTGGTTTGCCAGCGCCGATCATAAACCAGTGCAATACAGTGATCGCTGTCGACGCTGCTAAGATAGATATCGTGCGGTGCTCGATCGATAAACAAAAAACACGGCCCGCCGTGCTCGGCAATCTGGGCGATCTGACTGGGCCACGTTCGGCACACGATCTCGTCGAGCGTACGGTCGAGATGTTCGTCCAACCCGGTGTGGGTGAGCAGCTGACCTTCAGCATTGAACAGGCCCACCCATAACGCCCCCGTGTCGCGCTTGAGAATACTGATTTGTCGTTCCAGCGGCTCTACGGATAACGGCACACTCTTGCCGAGAGGCTGGGTTGGGCCGTCATGGTTGAGCGCTTTGCGCACCATTTCGCCCAACATATCCAACCCGAACGGCTTCTTCAACAAGGCCGTGACGGAGAGGGCCTGCGCCGTCTTCTCGATATCGCGGGTGCTGTAACCGGTGACGACGATAACTTTGGTGTCAGGGTAAGTTTGGCGCAAGTAACGAGCCAAATCCAGACCATTCAGTCCTGGCATGCGCACATCGGTAATCACTAATTCGGGTACTTGGCGCGAGATTTCAACCAGGGCCTCATCGGCTGTCGCAACTCCCAGGGCATCATCAACAATGCCTAAGGCACTCAGGCCATCACAGATAAAAGTGCGAGTATGCGGGTCATCGTCAACGACAAGAATTCGGGCGGCGCTCATAACTGTACTCCTCTAGCTTCAGGCGGGGTTGGCACACGGGAGCCAAGTGACCTGAGAACAACACTGGTAGAGTACCATAAAGTCTCAAAGAAAGACTTTCTGTTTCGTTGCAAATGTATTGCGAAACCCTTGCCTGTGATGTTACTTGGGTCTAGGCTGGCTGGTGAGCATATAACCAGCTGAGCGGATGGTGAGGAGCCGTTGGGGATCGGCGGCATCTCTTTCAATCTTCTGGCGCAGCCGATGAATGTGTACCCGCATGATGGGCCGTGCAGTGTTTTCGGTTGTGTCATAGCCATGTACGGCTTTGACTAAATCGCGACAACTCACCACGCGTTCTGCATTTTTAATCAAATGCGCCAGCGTGTCGAATTCGGTGGGTGTGAGTTCCAATTCTTGATCATTCATTCTGGCCTCACGGCGCTGTAAATCGACAGACAGATTGCCCGTCTGTGACGTGGCGCTGCCAAGGGGCGCAGGGGCCGTCGTGGCGGTAGGAGTCGGGCCACCGGCCTTGAACGCTTCCACCGTCTGCTCCATCAAATCGACCAGATTTTGCCGCCGCATAAATTCCTGGCGCTTAGCTAGGCCGCGTTCTACCACCTCAATGATGGTTTTGGGTTGAGCCGGTTTGAGGATGTAATCGAAGGCGCCGCGGCGCAACGCATGAATGGCCGAATCGATGGTGGCATGCGCGGTGAGCAGCACGCAGACCGTGCCCGGCGAGTGTTCTTGCACGTACTCCAAGACTTGCAGGCCGCTGATCCCTGGCATTTTGATATCGAGAACGATGAGATCAAAATCGCTGTGCTGAAGCAACTCCACAGCCTCAGAGCCGTCGGCGGCGGTCGCGGTGGTCGCCCCGCGCAGTGTAAAGATCTCGGACAACGACAAGCGGGTCGTGCGTTCATCATCGACAATCAATAGCCGCGCATTTTGCAACATAGGTAACTCTTTCTCTCCGCTCTTGAAATAATCCCCATCTTTTGGTGGGAGTGTTAGGCCCCGCCGGTGCAGCCCACGCTGCGCCTGTTTCCCTTGGACCCAGTCAGGTCGCTTGAGGTAACAGCTGCGTCTCTGATCCTTAGCTGACTGATCCTTGATCCGTGGCGCTCTCTGGGTCCGCACTGGGCAAGCGCACCGTGAAGATCGAACCCTGGCCGACTTCACTTTCTACTTCCAACGAACCATCCTGTTGTTCGACGAGCGTGTAACTGATCGCGAGCCCCAACCCAGTGCCCTCAGTCTTGGTGGTATAAAACGGCTCGAAGATATGCGCCAGTACCTCGGGTGCCATGCCTGGGCCTGTATCGTGAAAGCGGATCACGATCGTATCATCCAACGGCGCCGCCTCGATGCGCAGGGCGCCGCCGTTCTCCATCGCTTCGGCCGCATTCATGATCAAATTCAAAAAGACTTGCCCCAGCTGATCGGCCGGAGCCTGTACCAACAGCGTGCCTGGCGCGTAGGACAAGACGGTTTCAATGCGGTTGGAGCGCAGCTTTTGTTCGGCCAGGGCTAAGACCCGTTCCGCTACCGCGCGGACATCGGCGGTCGGTCGTCCACTGCGCGGAGGCCGATAAAAGTCGAGCATACTCTGGACGAGGATGCTGAGCCGTTCGACTTCTTCGCGCGCCATCTTGAGATAACCGGTGCGCCGTTCTGCCTCCAACGGAAATTCAAGCACCAAGTGCAGACAATTTTGAATGGCTTGCAGGGGATTGTTGATCTCGTGGGCCAGCGACATTGCCAAACGCCCGGTGGCAGCCAGCTTTTCCGATTGCACCAGCTGCGCATACGAGCGTTCGATCTCTATCGCGCGGCGTTGGGCCACTTCATACAAGGCGGCCCGTTCTACCGCCACGCCGATTTGTTGGCCGATGGCGGCGAACAGTTGCATCGTAGCATGATCGAATTGGCGCGGCTGCCGCCAGGCCATGGCCCAGCTGCCTTGCACGACATCGTGTCCCCACAGTGGCACGGCGGCAAAAGCCCGAATGTTAAGCGCGTCCCAGGCGGCCGCCTCCCCCCGATCGAGTTGGTGGGTGTCCGACAAGGCTTGCACCGCTCGCAGCTGAATCGCGCGATCGACAAAGTGTTGCGCGACGGGTGTATCGATACTCAGGGTCATGCCGTCGGACGGGGCGTGGTGAGCGCGAGCAGATGCGGAGTGTTCGTCGCCGTTCAAGTAAATGTAGCCTTCCTCATATTCAAACTGTGGCTGCAACACCATGAGCGCCGCGTCAAGCACATGTTGAATCTCTAACGACTGGCTGAGCGCGGCTGAAATGGCATGCAGCGCGCTGAGCTCCAGATTGTGGCGGCGTACTTCCTCGGTAAGCTGTGTTTCGCGCGCATATAACCGGGCATTATCAATCGCCGCGGCCGCCGTCGGCGCCAATTGATCGAGCACATGCACATCGGCCGCGGTGAAAGTTCCGCGCCGCTTGTTGATCACTTCCATCACGCCGATGAACCGATCTTTCACGCGCAGGGGAGTCGCGATCAAGCGCCGCGTGCTGACCCCCGTCTTCCGATCGATGGTTCCGTAGAAATGGGTATCATGCTGGGTATCGTCAATCAACAGTGAGCGGCCTTCGCGCAGAGCGCGCCCGGCGATACCGGCCCCCGCGGGCAAGCGCATCCCCGGCAGCTGCTCTGCACCGGCGCCCACCGCGGCCATGAATTCCAACTCACCTGTCTGCTCATCCACTAACAGCACCGACCCGGCTTCAACTTGAAGCATGCCGACCGCGGCTTCCATGATCACGCGCAATACTTTTTTTAGATCGAGCGTGGAAGTGAGCATGTGGCCCACGTCATAGAGAATCGCTAATTCTTCGGCCCGCTGACGTACTTCTTCATACCAGCGAGCATTCGCGATGGCCGCACTGATCTGTTCTGCGACTGTGCTGATGAGGTTGACCTCGGTCGCTTCAAATTTATCGTAGGCGCGGCTGGCCAGGGTGAGTAAACCGTTGGCTGTACCGCGTTCATGCAGCGGCACACTGAGGATAGTCTGGATCCCTATGGCTTTGAGCGGCAGCGCGATCCGCCCGCGTGAATCATCGCTCGTCTCACGGACGATCGCCAGATCGCCGGCGCTGCCGCGGCTCAGATCAAACAAATGGGGCAGCTGCTGCACGACCGCGTTATCCAGGCCGTGGGCGGCCCCCAACAACACTGGCCCACCGGCCCGCACGACATGAATCGCGCCGAACTCAGCATCCACGACTTCCAGCAAAGCATGCAGCGCATCGTCCAGGGTGTTTTCGAGTTCCAAAGATTGGTTGAGGCGTGTCGCGATGAGGTTGAGCGCGGCCAGCTCTTGCGAGCGCCGCCAGGTGCCAGCCTCAACGGCTTTGCGATGCGTAATGTCGTGGATGGAGCCTTGTACGCCAGTGGAATTGCCTTCGCGATCATACACCGTGGTCCACGACAGGGCACCCCACCGTAGCTCCCCGTCGGCGCGCGTGATGTGAAATTCCAGCTCGCTACCTTCCGGGTTGTCCTTGAGCTGCGCCGCCCACTCAGTTAGGCGCTGCGCCTCGTCGGGAGGCACAAAGCGGGCGAAGGGCAAGGCCGCACGAGAGGTTTGATCGGCGAGCAGCGCTTCAGGGGGATAACCTGTCAACGTCTCACACCTCGGGCTCACATAGACTAAACGTTGCTCGGTATCCAGTGCAAAGATCACGTCGCGCGCGGTCTCCACCAGCAGGCGATAGCGGCTCTGTGTCTCGGCTAGCTCACGCTGGGCGCGGCGAATGCGTAAGCCCGCTTGCAAGCGCGCCATCAACTCCCGCGTGCTGAAGGGCTTGGTGATGTAGTCGTCGGCGCCGGCATCGAGTCCCTGTACCACCTGTTCGGTTTTGCCCAACGCGGTGACCATAATGATGGACACATACAGGCGGGTCTGGTCGGCGCGCACCCGGCGACACACGGCAATGCCATCCAACTCGCCGGGCAGCATCACGTCGAGGAGAATCAGGTCGATTTCAGGGTGGCGGTGGTAGAGCTCCAGCGCCATTTCGCCGTGATAAGCGCGGATCACGGCGAAGTCGTTACGCGCCAGGATCATCTCCAGCATGTCTATCTGAAGGGCATCGTCTTCGACAACTAAGATCGTCGCAGTGGGCATAAGCGGGCCTCGACTGAATTTCATTATATCATCACCGAACGCATGGGCAAGCGAGTTTGCCCAGCAAGCGGCGGCGCAATTGACTTGCTTTGACGGCATGATAGAATAGCCTCAGATAACTCCAGGGGAGAAACGCATGCATGGCTGCCTCTGACATGATCGCCCCCATGATCGATCCGCGCTCGGAATTGGCCGACGTGCTGGATACGATTTTGCGCGACCTGGGCCAGGTCGTGCGTTACGATCAAGTGCGTATCCTGCTGCTGCCGTCCGTGCTCGATATGCAGGGCTCTGACGTTGAAGATGATGAAAACACGCTGCTCATTACGGTGCGCGCAAGTGGTGAACTCGGTATGCTGCAAGGCACTTTGGATCCGGCCCCCTTGGGACGGTATCCGTTGAATCGGGTGCTGATGACGTCGCAGAAGCCGATCGTTATTGCAGACACCCGCGACAGTGAATTATGGGTCGCGGCCAGCACGCAGCAGGAAGAGATTCGCGCCTGGATTGGTGCGCCCTTGGTCGTGAAGGGTGAATCGATCGGCGTGTTAGCGGCCCATAGCATCACGCCCCATGCGTTCACCGAACGAGACGGGATCATCGTGTTTGCCTTTGCCAGCCAGGCGGCCGAAGCGATTGATAAGGTGCGTTTGCTCGATCAGGCGCAGAACCGGCTGCACGCGATGATGGCGTTGTATGAAGCTTCACTAGACGTGCTGGGACATTCAGCGGACCCCGATCGGTTGTTGCAAACCCTGGTGCGCCGCGCCGTCGATCTGCTGCGGGCCGAAGCCGGCGGTATCTTTCTGGCCGATCCCGATCGGACTTCACTGCGCTTAGCGATCACGCACGGCTTCATGGAGGTTTATCAAGGTGTGGCCGTGAAGATTGGTGAGGGATTAGCGGGGCGCGTGTTTCAATCGAGTCAGCCCCAGGTGGTTAATGATTATCAGCATTGGGTAGGCAAGACCGCGCCCTTCGGCGGCGATACGCATTATACGGCACTTCTGGCGGTGCCTCTCCGTTGGGAAACCGGGGTGCTAGGGGTGTTGGAAATTTGCGCCAACGCTTTTTTACGGCAGTTCAGCGTGGAAGATCGCTGGCTGGCCGAGCTGTTCGCCAATCAGGTCGCGATGGCGATGAGCAACGCGCGGTTGATCGAGCAAAGCCGCCGCCGCCTGGCAGAACTTTCGGCGCTGCGCGATGTGAGTTTGCAGATGACGTCCACCCTGGATCTCGATCGGGTGTTGGATGCGATTTGCGCCAATGTGATGAGCCTGACCGCGGCCGAAGACACGCACATCTATCTCTATGACGCCGAGCAGGATGCGTTTGCCAAGTCGGTGGCTTTGTGGCGATCGGGTCTGCGCGCGCCGGCGACCTCGCAACCCCAGCACAGCGGCCTGATCGATCAGGTGCGGCGCAGCGGCCGGCCGATGGTGATCGACGATGTCCCGCACCACGAATTGTATGCGACCCCGGAAGCGCTTAAGACGGGCCTCAAATCCATCGCCGGGTTTCCCTTAAAACGTGCTGGACAAGTGCTGGGGGTGTTTACGGTCTCTTATCTGGTGCCGCATCGTTTTGGTGAAGATGAACTGCGGGTGTTGAATCTGCTGGCGAATCAAGCGTCCATCGCGATTGACAATGCGCTGGCGTACCAGAAATTGCAGGATGCCTTAGCCGAACGCGAACGGACACAGCAGGCCCTGATCCGCTCCGAGAGCTTAGCCGCGGTCGGTCAGCTGGTGGCGGGTGTCGCGCACGAATTGAATAACCCGTTAGCCAGCGTCAGCAGCTTGATCCAATCGTCGTTGGAGACGATCGGGTTGCCGTATACGCCAGTCAGCGATTCGGCCGCGGCCTTGCCCGTGATTCGGCCCGGCAGCATCAAGCCGCTGGCCGACGCCGATCTGATCGAGATTGCGGATGACCTGGTGTTTAGCTTGAAGGAACTGCGTCGCGCCAAAGGGATCGTCAGTTCGCTGCTCGATCTATCGCGTCAATCGCAGTCCTACACGGAAGAAGTGAGCCTGACGGTCGTGTGCCAGGATGCACTGCGCATCTTGCACAATCGCTTGAAGAACTTGTCGATTGAAGTGGTCGAGAACTATGAGGAAGATCTGCCTAAGGTGCGGGGCAACTTTGCTAACCTGGGGCAGGTCGCCTTAAATCTGATTCAAAATGCCGGCGATGCGTTGGAGAAGAGTACCGGTAAGCTGGAAATGGGCACGGGGCATGATGCCGCGCGCGGGGTGGTGTGGCTCTACGTGAAAGACAACGGCCCTGGCATTCCGGCGCACGTGTTGTCCAACATCTTCCATCCGTTTTACACGACCAAGGGGGTGGGCGTGGGCACCGGTTTGGGGCTCTACATTTCATATGAAATTGTGAAGAAACACAATGGCGAGATCATCGTTGAAACCGGGAACGGGCAGGGTACGCTGTTCCGGGTGGAACTGCCTTCGATTTAGAAGGCAGGCTAACCTTTATTTTTCGTTACTACTCAGCCGTCATTCCCGCGAAGGCGGGAATGACCTTGTACAGTCCGACGTTCTGGCTGAGTAGTAACTATTTTTCTTTCAAGTGAGGAATAGCTTATAATGGTCGTGGAGGCTGATATGAACGGGTTGCTCATTGTGGACGATGAAGAAGGCGTGCGACGCGCGCTGCAAAAAGCGTTGGGCCGCGAAAACTACAGCATCTTTCAAGCCACCACGGGGCATGAGGCGATCGAGGTGGTCAAACAACAGCCGGGCGAGATCACCATCGTCATCAGTGATTATAAGATGCCCGGCCTCGACGGCTTGCAAACGCTGGCCGCCATCGGCAGTATCAACCCCGACATTACGCGCATCATGTTGACCGGCTATGCCACGCTGGAAGGCGCCATCGCCGCCACCAATGAAGGCATCGACGGTTTTTTGACGAAACCGTTTGATAACGTGGAGCTGCGCGCCAAAGTGCGTGAGTACTTCGTGCGTAAGCGCTTGAAGCAGTTTGTATCGGCGCAGGTGCTGCAGCAGCTGCAAAACGATCCTTCGCATTTGACGCCGCGCAAACAGGCGGCGACGGTGTTATTTGCCGATATCCGCGGGTTCACCAGTTTGACCGAAAAACACGATCCGCAGGAATGGGCGCAGTTTCTCAGCGATAACTATTTTAGCCCGCTGGGTGAAATCATTTTTCAGAACGACGGCACGCTCGATAAGCACATCGGCGATTGCATCATGGCGATCTATGGCGCGCCTATTTCGGGGGCCGATGATGCGCTGCGCGCCGTACGCTCGGCGGTGGCGATGCGTGCGATGATGAATGAGATCAATGCGCGCCACGATGCGCTCTACCAACTCCCGATCGGGATCGGCATCCACACGGGTGAAGTGGTGGTCGGCATGTTCGGTTCGGCGCGCAAGCGCGAATACACGGCGTTGGGCCATACGGTGAACGTCGCCGCGCGTTTGGAACAATACGCGGCTTCTGATCAGATTTTGGTCTCGCCGCAGACTTACGAATTGATCAAGGATCAGGTGGAAGTGGAATCGCTCGCGCCGCTGGCCTTTCGCGGTATTGTCGACGCGATGCAGGTCTATAACGTCTTGCGCCTGACGTGACTCGCGCACGATCGAATTGAATAAAGGAACTCGCTATGTCACTCGAAAACGACCCCTTTGACACGCAGCCTGAGCCTCCTCCGCCACCGCCGGTCGAGGAAGCGGCACCCTATCCCACTCCCTATGACGCCGACAGGCGACCACTTGCGCGCACGCCAGTCGCGGTATGGATTGGGCTGGGTATCTTGGCCGTGGCATTGTTGATCGCGCTGGTTTTGTTGGTGATCTTGCTGGGGCAGGGCAGTAGCGCCGCGCCGGTGACGCCGACTGCGACTTCTGGTGTGCCTCAACCGACTGTGGCGGCTACGCCCCAGGTGGTTTCGGGCGGCATACTCGCCACATTGCAAGGTTTGAATTATCGCCCGAATGATCGCATTGTCTTTTACCTGCGTGATCCTGCCAAGCCGACTGATCCGATCTTGCAGATTGGCACGGCCGACACCGCGGCCGCCGGATCGTTTGTGTGGACGTTCACGTATCCGAACGATCCGCGATGGACTTCGATCTCCAACGCGAGTGTGATCGTGCAGTCGACCGCGACGGGCGCTTATCAGACGGTGAATTTGACGGTTGTACCGGGGTCCAACGCGCCCACGGTGATCGTGTCCACACGCGAACCACCTACGCCCGGCCTGACGCCGATGGTGATTCAGCCGACGCTGACTTTCACGCCAGTGCCTTTCCCCACGGCGACACAAACCCCCGATCCAAACATGTGGCGCGGCGAGTACTATAACAATCCTAATTTGCAAGGCGCACCGGCGCTGGTGCGCAATGATCCGTCGATCAACTTCAGCTGGGGCACTGGTTCATCCGCTCCCAACATTCCAGCCGACTACTTCTCAGCCCGGTGGACGCGGTCGTTGACCTTTGACGGCGGGATGTATCGTTTCTCGGCGCAAGTCGATGATGGCGTGCGCGTGTGGCTCGACAGCCAGCTCATTATCGACGAATGGCATACGGCGACCCCCAACGCGTATAGCAAAGATGTGAATGTGGCCGCGGGTTCACACGTGGTCCGCGTGGAATACTACGAAGGCGTGGGCGTTTCCTTTATCAACTTCAACGTCGACAAGATCACATCATATCCTGATTGGAAAGGTGAATACTTCAGCAATCAGTTCCTGGGCGGCGTACCGGCTTACACGCGCAATGATGTCGCCGTGTCAGTTGATTGGGGACAGAATCCGCCCGCGCCGGGTATCCCCCTGAGCAACTTCTCGGTGCGCTGGACGCGGACCGTCAACTTTGACGCCGGGACCTATCGGTTTACGACGCGCGTCACTGGCGGCGTGGCGCTCTTCATCGATGGCAACTTGATCATCAATCAGTGGATCCAGAACGCCAATGCAACCTTTAGTCAGGATCAGGCGCTAACCGCCGGCACGCACACGTTTGAGCTGCGTTACTTCAGCGCGGCAAGTCCGGCTTCGATCTGGTTCACGTACCAACCCTTGACGGGCACTTCAACAGATTGGACGGGCAACTATTTTGCCAACAATCAA
Source organism: Anaerolineae bacterium (assembly GCA_003154115.1). Lineage (GTDB taxonomy): Bacteria > Chloroflexota > Anaerolineae > Fen-1058 > Fen-1058 > Fen-1058. The sequence continues at coordinate 10,788 of PMCF01000212.1, read as the reverse complement.
TGGAGCGGCATTCCCACGCTGGTACGCTTCGATCCGAGTATCAATTTTAACTGGGGCGATGGTTCACCTGGCCCCTTGATGCCGGTCGATAACTTCTCGGTGCGCTGGTCACGCGTCATGACGGTGGCCCAGGGCGATTATCGCTTTGACTTCACCGTCGACGACGGCGTGCGCTTCTATGTGGACGGGGTTTTGCTGATTAACGAGGTCAAGCAGACTTCGCCGACGAAATACTCGGGGCAAATGACGCTGGCGCAGGGCACTCATGAATTCCGCATTGAATATGTGGAATATACCGGGCAGGCGCAGATCGCCTACAGTATGACGCCGCTCAACGTTTTCGGGACGCCCACGCCGGCGCCGCCGACAGCCACTTTCACTCCAACGCCGACTAACACGCCTGTGATCGTGCCGACCAACACCTTCACGCCGATTCCTACGACGCCGACCGTGCCGCCGCTGCCCACGATCGATTCGTTCAGCGCGCAACCCACCACGGTGCAGCTAGGACTGCAATGCGTGGTTTTATCGTGGGTTACCTCGGGGGCGCGATCGCCGATCGCGCTGGAGGTGAATGGACAGCCGCTGCAAACAAATCTGCCGCCTTCAGGCCAGGCACAGCATTGCCCTACTGAGCCGGGGCAGAAAGTCTACTCGCTGATTATTACCGCAGGCTCAGATTACGGACCCGTCAATGCGACTCAGATCGTGCAGGTCGTCAGCCCGGTCACGCTTACGCCTACTCCTTTGCCGACGCCTTAACCGCGTTGAGACGTAATCGTTCTAACACGACAGCGCGCTCGGTGAAAATCGGGCGCGCTGTTTTTGTCGCTGAACTGGCTGAGACCGATCGGGTTAAGGACAGCCGAATTGAGCGCCGGTGAAACGCTCTTTTTTGTCGACGCTTTGCCCATCGCCCGATTCGACCCGATATGAATCGATGACGGCCGTGCCCTTGGTGGCGGGGCGTTCAAAGGTGCGCGTGGTGCGTTGGTTCTCGCGATAATAGGTGTAGACGCCGTTGCCGCCCGTGGCGTCAAAGCGCATTTTCAGGATCACGCCGCCTTCGCGGGCGGCATCGGGGCGACACCCGATGATGCTGATGGTAAAATCCAGCGGCCCGGTTGAGACAGGGCGGGGTGTATTGGTAGGGGTGAGGGTCGCCGTCAGAGTCGGGGTGGCGCTCGGCGTGGTGGTGACCGCTAGAGTCGGTGTGGGTGGGATGCGCGTGGGCACCAACGTCCCCGGCGCTAACGGCGGTAGTGTGGCCTCAGTGGATGTGCCGGGTGGAGTAGGCGCGGTGCCTTCGGACGGCGCAGCTGAACCGGCTAACGTGCAGGCCAACAACGTGAACGAGATCAATATCAAACTGATGGCAAGGTGGCGAGGTTTCATGGCAGCGCTCCTCAGAGTAAAAGATAACAACGACTAATGATACCTGAGAAGGGTCGAGCCCCTGGTGCGTGGTGCTAGCTAAGAGGCTTGAGTTGTTCGATCTCTTACTCGCCGCCGCGCCATCCCGATCGATTGATTGGGATGGCGCGGCGGCGAATTTTTTCTACTTGGGTTGCGGCGTGCCAGTGGAAGTGACGGGTATGGTTATTGTGGATGTTGACACTGGCGTTGATGTCACGACAACGGTTGGGATCAACACGGGCGTGGCTTCCAACGTCGGCAAGACGGCCTCAGGCGTTGGTAGCGAAAGCGCGTTCGGCGTAGGCGTGGCCTTGATCAGGAATGTGTCCTGGCTCGCGTTTACGAATGGATCGAGGTTGGCTCCGGCTACTGCCACGACATACTGCGAATCAGATGAGATCACCGGATAGTTGCCGTCTTTATCCTTTGTGCCGATACGCAGGGTGGTGACTTTGGTGCTGGCCGTAGCTGACACGATGACCGTCACAGTCGCCATCGGCTTATCGAGACCATACTCAGGTTTGTCCGTTTTGCCCAACGGCTTGACCATTGCGAGTGAACTCAACCGCCCTAGCAAAGTCGTCACGCTATTCGGATCAAACTTGCTCGTGTCTGCTGCGCCTGGTTGTGTCCATTGACTCTGCGCGTTCTTCGCAAACTGCCACTTGCCCTGAGCATTTTCAATCGTCGCCGACAACAGCTGGGCCTGCGGCACACTCAAGTAAGTGGGATCGATCCACGCAGCAACGTCGGCGCCCGCTTCAAAACTGTTAAGGCCACGTGCTAGATAAACATCATCCTGACTGCCGAGGCGCACGTAAGTCGTGCCCCCTCCCGACCCGCTGCCGAGGTATAGAGTGCGCGTGCTGCCATCCGCCAACTTCAGATCGATCTTGCGTACAAAAGTATCATCGGCTACTTGCAGGCGTTTGTGGCTGCTGACCGTGCGCGTCACCAGTGGATCGGATTGCAGCCCGATCAGCTTGGTGACGAACGCCGTGATCTTAGCGCTGCTCGCTGCGTAGTCGTCGCTGTTCGGCACGATCCACGCTGTGTCTTTCTTGGCTAGCTCGACCTGGTTACCGTTCTGCTCTTGAATGACCAGGCCCGTGACGTCCGCGGCTTTCACTGCGCCCAAGAGCGGCGCGGTTGCTGACGGCGCGGGCAGCACGCGTGGCACGCAGACGATCGCCACGATGATCAATTGCGCCACGAGCAGCGCTGCCAGAATTTGATTTCTTCGATTCATCGCTCGTGTCTCCTTCAATCCTGCGGATCTTTCTCAGTTGGAACCGGCGTCAACTCGATCGGCTGTTCGTTGCGACGGCGGGTGTACCACAGCACGCCAATACCGATCAGCGCCGCCAGTGCGATGGCATAGTTCACGATCTCCCACGTCGATTGCTCGCGCTGATCCAGCGGGTTGAGTACGTGTGTGGCCGTGCCGCGCGATCGAATCGTGAGCAGGTCGGTATCTTCCACCGACCAATCGACGGCATTCTGCATAAACTGCAAGTTATCCAAGTAACGATTCTGCGTCAAGCGCGACGACAACTGCAAGATGAGGTCGTCCAGAAATTCGGAACTGCCCACGACGACGAGCCGGGCCGTAGCGGGTGATGACTCAATGAGACTCGCTGTCTGCGGAGCAGGTGTCGGCGTGGGCTGCGCGCCGGCTGGCTGTGCCACGTTCGGTTGATCGGCCTGCTGGAATGGCGACGGTTTGCCCTTGAAAAAACTATCAAACGATCCCTGGACCGCGACCGCTAAAGGATACGACTTGTGATCAGCGGCAGGCGCGAAGCCGGTGGCCGGATACAATTGGAAGTTCGGTTGAATGTCCACGTTGGTGCTCAGCCACGAATTCGCGCTCGACTTCAGCAGCACATTCGTTTGGCGATTGGCATTCTTGGCTTCATCGAGCGTGACCGGCGAGGCAAAGTTCATCGTTACGGCGGGCAGCTGCGCTACGATCGGGCTGTTGCGATCCATGGCAGCGGGCCGCACATCCGGGAAGAAGGGATAGTTGAGCGCTTGAATCTCCTGCACCTGGACGCCGCCCACGTTGCGCGCCACTTGCACCGGGAACGGCTCGTTTTGCTGATCCATTACGAGAGAATTTTCGACCTGAATGCCATAGGCGTTCAGCATATCCTGCAAGCCGTTCTGCACCGGCCGCAAGCCCAACCCGTTGCCAAGCTGCGAATTGTCGATCGCGTAATTGCCGGCGGCGACGACGACCGAACCGCCGCGCATCAAGTATTGATCGATCGCGTAACGTTCCTTATCCGTCATGTTCTGGGGCGCGACGACGACCAGTACATCGACATCGGGTGGCACCTGGCCGTTGGTCAAATCGACCGAGCGTACACTGTAGTCCTGGCTTAACTGTTGCTGTACGGTTTGCCACGAGGAGAGCGGCTGTTGCGGCTGGCCGAACTGATCAGATTGCGGCGTGGCGGGTGGCGTCCACAACCCGATTACTTTGACGAAACCCGACGACGATCGCTTCAAGGCCGATTCGATTGCCGTGCGCACGGACGCCTCGCTGAAATCCTGGGCGGGATAGATGGGCTGTGTCTTATCGCCGATGGTCAGGAGCATATCGAGGTAATACGATTGATTCGAGAAGAGTGACGCCGGGATCGGCTGCAATTTGAACGTGTCTTGCAACGTGCGCCGATCGATCGCCGGATTCGGCCCGTCGGGATTCACGATCTCAAACGCGAATTTGCCGCCCGCTTGTTTGGCGATGTCGCCGGCGACTTTCTTGATCGTGTCGGGCACTGTTTGCAAGGACTGTGGCAAGGTCGCGGGCGTCGTGACTAATTGAAGCTTCACCGGGCCTGGCATCGCCGCAAAAACATTGTCGAGACTCTGGAACCCGTAGACGACTTTCTTGACGGCGCGGGTGAGATCGTATTCCAGATTGCGCAGCTGCACGTCGACCGTGCCATCCCGATTCGGGGTGGCTTCGATCAAGTCACGGAAGTTGAGCACCATCGTCTGATCGCCATAGCGCACCAGAATATCGAAGTAGGCATTAATCACCGAGGCTTCGAACCGGCCGGCCACTTGCAGCGGCGTCGGTTGAATGCCATACGTCTGCGTGGCTTCTGCTTCCACGGCGGGATCATTCGCCGGATCGACCACGTCGGCCTTGACTTTGCCGTTCGAGGCGATTTCGTATTCTTTGAACATGTCGCGAATTTGCGGAATCAACGGCGCGAGCAGCGGGTGCGTCTTCTCGCTGATATACGCGCGCATGACCAGCGGCTCTTGCAGATTTCCCAGCAGATCGTGAGTGGTCTGCGACAGACTGAACTCCTGTTGGGCCGTCAGATCGAGCCGCGCCCCGGCCAGCGGATAAACCCAGACGTTGATCAGGATCAGGTTGGCGCTGACGAGCCACGCCGTGATGGTCTTGGCGCGTCGATAGGTCATGGTTTGTTCGCCACTGCTCCAGCGCTTGCGATCGAGCGAGAGCGTGTTGAGTGTCAGGAAGATACCGGTCAGCGACAGGTAATAGATCAGGTCGCGCAGATCGACCACACCACGCTCGATGCTTTCAAAGCGGCTGCTAGTGCCGACGGCGCGCAGCACATCGGCCACGTTGCCGCCGACGAAATCCGTCACGCCACCCGTCCCGATAAGGTAGAATAATGCGCCGATCAAGACTGTGATGATGAGCGCGACGATTTGATTGTCGGTGCGCGCTGAGACGAAGAGGCCGATCGCGGCATAGGCGGCTGCCAACAACAACGCGGCCAGATAACCGCCGATGACGGGTCCCCAATCGAGGTTGCCCAGACTGGACACGGTGATGGCTAAGGGCAGGGTGAGCACCAATGCGACGACGACCATCGTCATGACGGCGAGAAACTTGCCGATGACGAGCTGGAGCGGGCGCACCGGCAAGGTCAGCAGCATTTCCAGCGTACCTGAGCGCTGTTCCTCACTCCACTGGCGCATCGTCAGCGCTGCGACGAGGAAGATCAACAACAGCGGCATCCAGCGGAACAAGGGGCGTACGTCGGCTACGCCGCGCGCGAAAAACGTTTCCACCCAGAAGAAGGCGAACAGCGTCACGGCCAGAAAAGCGCCGAGAAAGATCAGCGCCATGGGCGAGCCAAAATAGGCGTTGACTTCTTTACGGGTGAGGGCAAGTATTTGTTTCATAGGCATTCAAAGAGATTGCAGATCAGATGTTCAGGCTTCTTCGACTTTCGTCGTTGCCACTTCAGTGGTTGCCACTTCAGTGGTTGCCACCTCGGTGGTTGCCAGTTGATTGAAGACGGCTTCGAGCGTGCGCACATCACGGCGTAGTTCGCGCAGCGGCCAGGCGTTATCGCGCGCCAGGGCATATACGGACGGAGTAAGATCGGCTTTGGCTGCGCCCTGAATGCGATAAGCTGGAAACCCGTCGGACATCGTCATTCGCTCGACGCCGCGCACGCCTTTGATCTGACGCAGCATCGCATCCACGTTCTTCGTTTTGTCTTGCAAGACCAGAATAGCGTCAGATGTGGCTTCCAGTTCAGACAGGTGTGCATCCGCTCGCACCCGGCCGTTCATCAAGATCAAGACTCGATCGCACAGCGCTTCGACCTCAGGCAGGATGTGGGTGGAGAAGAGGATGGTGCTGTGCTTCGCCAGCCGTTTAATCAGGCGGCGAATCTCGACAATCTGTGTGGGATCAAGCCCCACCGTCGGCTCGTCGAGGATCAACAAACGCGGTTTATGCAGGATGGCCTGCGCCAGGCCGACACGTTGACGAAGCCCTTTCGAGAGCTGGCCGATCGGGCGCGTCAGATAATCGGTGAGAGCAGTCGCCTGAACCGCTTCAGAAATGCGCGCCAGCCGATCGGCCGGTGGCATCTGCCGCAGATCGGCCATCAGCATCAGATATTTTTGCACGGAGAGCTCGGGGTACAGTGGGGCGTTTTCGGGCAAGTAGCCGATGCGGCTTTGAACTTCCAGTGTGTGCGTGAGCACATCCAGGCCATCGATCGTCACGCTGCCCTCATCCGGCTGCAGGTAGCCTGTCAGGATTTTGATCGCCGTCGTCTTGCCCGCCCCATTCGGGCCTAGCAAGCCAACGATTTCACCGGCGGCTACTTGGAAACTTACCTCAGCCAATGCCTGCACTTCGCCATATGCTTTGGATAACTGGGTTGCATCGATCAAGTCGTTCCTCCAACTGGTGACTCACGCAAAATGACATCTGATCAGTCAAGATGTCATTTTGCGTACAACGTATATGATCCGGAGTTGGGTCGTCCTAACGAAATACTATGCAACTCTTAGATGAAAGGCATGTTAATGTCAGATAAAAGTTGTTATTGAGAATGATGGTGGAAACAACAAAAACTCCCCGTCGTGCTTGGGAAGTTTTTGACCTGTGGCCCATGCGGGGTTCGAACCCGCGATCTTCGCCTTGAGAGGGCGACGTCCTAGTCCGCTAGACGAATGGGCCAAGTAGGGGCGCCGCAGCGCCCCGGATTATACACGGTTTTGGATCGCTTGACTAGAACTTCAGCAAGTTGGCGGCGTTAGCGCACACCTTCCAGACATCATTTTCTTTGACGACGGTCAGGTCTTCGTAGACATCCAGCGCCTGGCTTTGGCCCAGCGCCTTCAACACCATTTTCCCGCTCAACTGAATCTGCGCGGTCCGACCGTCGTTGCTGAGCTCTTCAAACTTCAAGCCGCTGAAGTCAAACTGGCCTTTCAAAGTTTGCAAGGTGGCTTGAATATCAATAAACGGATCAAGCCTCACTTCGATTTCAGTGCGCACTTTCGGGTTGGCGCACGTCTGATCCATCACCTGCTTAAAGTTCAAATCGGCCAGAGATTGCAGCCAGCCGCGGGTGGCTGCAATGGCCGGGCCGCCCCCTGCGCTGCACGCGCTCAACAGCAGCAGACTTGCCAGCAGCAGCAACGTCGCTCGAACTGCCCACCGGTATTTCATGGCCGATCAGATTCCTGTAGCATCAATTCGTGGGGCAGAAGACCCACTTGAGTTTTAACCACCTGGCAACTTAGTGGTACAAACCTTCCATTGACCGCCTTCGTTAACCATAGGAAGTTCTTCGTTGTTGACATCTTGATCTTGCGATTGTCCCAGGGCTTCCAACCTCATCTTGCCAGAAACAACTACAGTTCCAATATTACCGCTTATCGACTTCTCTTCAAACTTGAGTCCAGATACATCGATTTTGAGCACCTGCTTGATCTGATCTACAGTTTGACCGCTTCCGGTAATGGAAGCGAGTGCTAGATCGAGGCCGCTCTTCTGAGCTTCGCATGTCATCTCTTTCATTTTGGCAAAGTCTAGCCGAGAATACGCCTCATAATAGGCTTTCGCAGAATTGGCAACGGCACCCGCACCGCCGCCACCACCACAAGCGGCGAGCAATGCGCTCAGCGCAACCATAACAATAGAAAGACGATTCATTGCTGTCCATTTGTTTGTAGGAAAGTGCGGCGATTCTACCATGTGCGCCCTAAAAGTCAATCGATTTTGCTGACGCGTGTGGTAAAATAAAAGCACATCTCTCCCGCAGGAAGTCCCCCAACAGGGGGGCCGTCGACCTGCGGGAGTCTGTTTAGCGGGGGCTGCGATGGAAATGATAATCACTCAACGCTGGACGCCGCGCGAGATCGACGCCGTGCTCGATCGGGTCTTGTTGACCGTCGAGAAGCCGGGTCGCTATACGGGCGGCGAACACAATCAAGTCGTCAACGACTGGGAGGCGGCCAGCATTCGCGTGGCGTTGGCCTTCCCGGACATCTACGAACTGGGCATGTCCAATCTGGGACTGGCCACGCTGTATGACATCCTCAATCGGCGTGCGGGAATTTTGTGCGAGCGCACTTACTGCCCGTGGAGCGACATGGAAGCGGTCATGCGCCGCGAAGGTTTGCCGTTGTATTCGCTCGAAACGCACCATCCGCTCCACGAATTTGACCTCATCGGCATCAGCCTGCCTTACGAGCAGTTGTACAGCAATGTGCTGAACCTGCTCGATCTGGGCGGCGTGCCGGTGCGAGCCGCCGAGCGGGATGTAAACCACCCGATCGTTTTGGCGGGCGGCCATGCGACTTACAACCCCGAACCGATGGCGGACTTCATCGACGCCTTTGCGATTGGGGAGGGCGAAGAAGTCATCGTCGAGGTGGCACGCTGCATCGAGCAGTGGAAACGAGAGCATCCCGAGCGGAGCGGCGGGCGTGCTTCGACTTCATTGCATTCCGCTCAGCATGCGCTCGCCGTGGAGTCGAAGGAGGCTCGATCGGACCTCTTGCGCCGCCTGGCCCGCATCGACGGCGTGTATGTGCCGAGTCTGTACGAAGTCGCCTATCATCTCGATGGCACGATCGAGCGTGTACAGCCGATCGAGCCGGAACTGCCCGCCCGGGTGAGCAAGCGCATCGTGCCGGTGCTGCCGCCGCCCATCACCAAGTTCATCGTGCCCTACATCGATATTTCGCACAACCGCGCGCCGATCGAGATTATGCGCGGGTGCACGCGCGGCTGCCGCTTCTGTCACGCGGGGATGGTGACGCGCCCCGTGCGCGAACGCAAGGTGGATGAAGTGCTCGCGGCGGTCGAAGACATCATGCGCGAGACCGGCTTTGAAGAGATTGCGCTGTTGTCATTGTCGTCCAGCGATTACACGCGGGTGAAGGAATTGTCGCGCGCCATCGGCGAAAAATTTGCCGGGCAACATCTATCGGTGTCGCTGCCATCGCTGCGGATTGAGTCGGCCTCGGCGGATCTCATGGAAGCGCTGAAGGACAATCGGCGCGGCGGTTTCACTTTTGCGCCCGAAGCGGCGACTGAACACATGCGGCGCGTGATCAACAAGTTCATTCCCACACCACAAGTAATCGAGACGACGCGCGAAGTCTTCTCGCGCGGTTGGCGGACGATCAAGTTGTACTTCATGATCGGCCATCCCAGTGAGACCTTGGAAGACGTGCAGGCGATTGTGGATCTGGCCAAGGCGGTGCTGCGCGAAGGACGCAAACTGCACGGCAACGCGGCGCAGGTCAACATCGGCGCGAGTACGTTCATTCCCAAACCGCACACGCCGTTTCAGTGGGTGCCATTGGATGAAGCGGAGAATACGTTGGCGAAGCAGCAGTTGCTGCGGCGCGAACTGCGCGGGCCGGGCTTGAAGGTGAGCTGGTCGCGTCCCGAAGAGTCTTTGCTGGAAGCGTTTTTGTCACGCGGGGATCGGCGTTTAGGGCCGGTGATTTATCGGGCGTGGCAGTTGGGCGCAAAGTTCGACGCCTGGATGGAGCATTACAATCAGAATGCGTGGCAGCAGGCGCTCGACGAGCAGGGCCTCGATCCCAACTGGTATGCGCGTCGCCCGCGCCTTCTCGACGAAGTGTTCCCGTGGGATCACATCGACATCGGCGTGACGAAGAAATTCCTGCTGCAAGATTTCTTGTGGAGCGCCGACGGCAAGACGCGCGTGGACTGCCGCGAGCAGTGCTTTGCGTGCGGCATCCTGCCTAAGTTCAAACAGATGCGCATGGGCACCGAGCCGGATGCGTGGGAATGCCCCGAAGTGAAGCCGTACGATCGGCGTGGCAGCAAGCCGGTGTCGGTGAATGATGTGATTCCACTGCAAGTGGTCAGTCAAAGTGATTAAGTGAGGCTTGGTACAATGTCATGCCCGAACGCTTCTATCGGGCATCCAGATTGATCTTGAGCGAGTCACACCCATAGGGCCTCTGGATGAATGACATCGCGATGACGGCTGAACAGTTACTCTAATTCGGCACGCTGGGGGTCGCTGTATCTCCGGGTTTAGAAGTCTTCTTGCTGCGAATCTCTTCAATCAGCATCGCGACGCCCAGCAAAATCACGCCCAACACAATCGACACGTCGGCCAGGTTGGACGTATACCAGCGCGTAGTGCCCACGCCCACGTCGATGAAATCGATCACGTGACCCAGGCGCAGGCGATCGACGAGATTGCCGATCGCGCCGCCGAGCAAGAGGCCAAGCGCCACGCAGGTCAGCCATTGATCGCCGCGCAGTTTGCGCGCATAGATAATCAGCACGCCCACAACGACCAGTGCGATGAGGATGAACACCGGGCCCAAATCCTTGAACAGGCCGAACGCCACACCCGTGTTGTAGGTGTAGACGATCTGGAAAAAGGGATTCGGGCCGGGGAACGGTGACCACGCCCCGCCCACAGGCAGATTCGTCGCGACGAGATACTTGCCCGTCTGATCGATGATGATGATGATGGCAGCAACAATCAGAGTCAACCACATTGTTTTCTTCAACTGAAGGTCTCTCGCTTAATATCACTGCTCAGCCGTCATGCCCGAACGCTTCTATCGGGC
>PMCF01000394.1 GCA_003154115.1 Anaerolineae bacterium | reverse complement strand
CCTTAAATCCGGGAAGTACTGAGTCTCTGAATCGGACCATACCCTCCTGCGGATCGAGCACGCGCCGTAGGCGCGCAGTTCATCCCGCGCCGCTCCCGCTATCCGTTTCCGTCCGTTTGTCCGCTTCAAGGTTCGTTGAGCGCATCCCACTTCTCCAACACGAGTCTCCTCGTCCTGAACTCCCCGTACAACTTCATCTCCTCCCAAAAGATGGGGACTTCGTCAGCACGCGGAACGTCTCCCCCGGAAAGTCCGCGCCATACACTTCCTGCGGATCGAGCACGTACCGCAGTTCATCCCGGCTCAGCCCGTACAGCCATGTTCTTGCATCCCCTCTGACCTCTCCAATATAAGCACCCTTGTCCAAATAAATGATCATCGAACACGCCAAAAATTGGTTTGTCGTAAAGTCTCATGACGCCATGAAAGCACGTGCCGCCCCTGGATCCTTGCAGCAAATCACGTCAGCCCCTAGTTTCACCGGGCGCGAAAAATCTGGATTTACCATCTCCGCAACCACTACAGCAATACCAGCATTGTGCAACGCATTGATCTCTGCCATAGTAACCATATCAGCATCCAGGTTAACCGCATCGGCCTGAGCATTTCGCGCCATTTGGACAATATCAACCGGGCGACCACGGATTAAGGCCAGCGTCCTTATAGCAGGGTTGTGCTTTTTTGACAGCAATAACCCACCGTGATCCCAGCCTACGAGCATGACACCGTCTACCAGGTTATGAGCCTCAACACGGGTGAGCGTATCTAGAAATAATCGGGCATCAAATCCATAACCGTTTTGGATGTCTAGTGATAACCCGATTGCCCTGTCCTGAACTTTGACCCATTCAAGCACTTGTTCAAGGAATACTAGCGGGTGGCCTTTGGGCTTGACGACGCGTAATTCCGCACTGCCGAGGTCACGAACCCAACGTCCGTCGGGCAACTGATAATTGTGATAGATCACGAGTTCGCCATCTTCGGCGCGTTGCACATCCAGTTCCAATAAGTCGGCACCGGCCGCGTATCCGGCTTCAATGGCTTCCCAAGTGTTTTCAACAGCAATTCCTTCAGCGCCTCGGTGCCCTTCAATCAAGATGCGACCTGTAATTGAACGTAATAACTCCACGGGAATCTCGCCTCCCCTCATTCTTCAGGTATTGATGGTAATCCAATTGGAAACGATTCCGCTTTCATGCCAATTTTGTCGTATACTTCCCTGGCATAAGCGCAACATCGTCTAGCCTCTGCTATGTCACCCTGGTGAGCTCGAATATGGGCCAGACAGGCATACCCATGCGCAATGGCCTCTAACTGTCCGAGTTCTTTCTCCATGTGCTCAAGATTCGGCAGCAAACACTCTTCTGCGTCAGAGAATTTCCCCTGGCGAATGAGAATATCTGCCAACATGATGACCCTGTCAGCGGCTCGGACATAGTCGCCCAAACTCTCAAATTCGCGGATAGACTCGCGCATATACCTCTCGGCTGTGTCCAGTGATCCGTGTTGCATTTCCCAGTAAGCAATATCCGCGTTCAGGCCAGCAATCGAACCCTGGAAGTGTTTCTCTTCAGCTATAGCCAACGTATCCAGGAAGATCTGTAGAGCCTGTTCTTCTCGCCCTTCAAGCTGTCTCAGCCTTCCTAGGAAGCGCATGGCGATACACTCCAATTCTTGCTCGCCGCTTTGCCTGATGATTTGTAATCCTTTGTCTATCCAACTAGATGCCTGATCGAGTTCGCCCCTCTTCATGGCAGCCCAACCCATCGTGACCGCGTACAATCTGCCCAGATCAGCGAGAGAATCCACTGCTTTGGCTGCCTCAATAGCATATTCTCCCCAGGCGACGCGCAGATCGAGACGGCCGAACACTCCCAGCAAATCCTGGATCCTGAGAAAGATCTCTAACAGGGAAAACTGATCGTTGTGTTCCTTGCACCACTCTAAGAGATCAAGGATGTTTTCCTGTTCAGCCTTTATCCGATCCACAAGTTCCTTTGGATACAGAGCGAAAGGCTGGGGACGTTGAATGTACTTTAAGTAGTACTCAATTTGACGTTTACGAAACCCGATAATGGCCGTTGCGTCAAGTGAAGAGGCTGCTAAAACATAGAGCTTTGTAAGTGGCAGCATCCCAAACCGACCGTTGGGCATGCGATTCACCAACGATAATTTCTCCAGAGTCATCAGCGCCGTATCCCGGGTTACGACATCCTGGTCAAATCCTCCAATGTAGCTCAACGCTTCCCGGCTGGCGCTGGTCGCAAATAGCGCTATGATTGCCAGCAGCTGATCGGCTTCTGTGTTACGAATGTGCTCGATTGAGCTTTCGAAGCAGAACCGTGCAATATCGCCGCCAGGCTGTCCCAAGCGTTGTATGACAGTGTCTATCCCATAACCCACTCCCATCTGGGCAATGCTCCATACCAAGGCCAGTGGCACCCCGCCTGTACGATCATAGAGCCTGGCGATTTGTGTCTGGGTTAATGCCACACTCTTTTTCTCACACTCTTGCGCGATAAACATTTGGGCGTCATTCCACGGCATTCCCGATAATCGCACCGGATAGGCTACGTCAATTCGGTGGCGAGTCGTTATGATGGCCTTAGTTGGCGCCGGCAATTCTCGTAGAAAGGTTAGTAACGTTTCATCATCGATCGTTTCCAAGTTATCGACAATGAGCAGGGTTCGCTGCTGCGCCAACGCCTGGCACACGAGTTCGGGTTGTTCCTGGGGTCTGGCACGGGTGATATCCTCATGCTTCAGCACGATGCTGATAGAGGTGTAGATATCCTCCAGCGTATGTAGAACTTGTTTGCGCTTGACGATACCTTCGCTGGTGAGCATCGTCTGCTTGGCCGAAGTCCAAATGATGGCATCAAAGCGTTCAGAGTCCGAAAGCGTAGATGCACCGTCCAAGTAGTGATATGCTGTCTCAAGCGCGAGAGTGCTCTTGCCAATGCCACCAATGCCATCTATTGTCACAAGAAAATGGCGACTATTTGGCGATAGCAATTCGTGCACTCTCTTCAATTCCTGTTCACGGCCAATGAAATGCCCGTAGTCCGGATGAGGCAAATTATGATAAACTTTCGCCTTGCTCGGGGCCACTTCACCACCAGCGTGGTAATGCTCGATATGAACAATCTTGTCGCGCCCGACAATATCGTCACCAACATTCAGCGAGCCGCCCTGGGTATTCGCATTCACGCCGCCGCTGACATTGGTGGCCGAATTTGATGATTCTGGCTGTTGTGGTTGAGGTTGGTCCGTCATCTCTACCTCACTTATCTCGATGTCGTGCTGCGAAACCGTCCGCTTCCGTCCGCTTGTTCGCTTCAGAGTCCGTTGATGGGAGTAAGTCGTCTTCACTCATGGAGTGGCTACAAGTAACGGTCGATCTTGCGCATTACCTGGTGAAAATGTTCGCGGACCTATAGCCTGCGCAATGTCCCTTGCTCGATCAATCGCGCAAAGTGTGCGTCCACTTTGCCGGGTAATTCTCCGCCGCGAATGAGCACGCCCATCTCCATGTTCAGCGTCATTGCATATTCCGTTAGGTTGGCGCTGGAGATCAGCATGGCGCGTCCGTCGGCGACGGCAACTTTCGCGTGCAGCGAGCCGTGCTTGCCATCAGGTGAATGAGAGCGTTGATCGTGTGGCCAGACATATAGTTGCGCATGTTGGGCAATATTTGCCCCAAGCGCTTTGATGGTATCAAAGGCAATCTTGCCTTCACTGGTGTCGGGTGTTTCGAGGCAGATGGTGATCGAGATACCCCGGCTGGCTGCCAACGCGATCGCCTCCAAAATGCTCTCGGCTTTATACACGGCAAAACTGACGATGGTCAGGTGTTGGCGCGCTTCCTCGATCAATTGCTGCAAAGCCTGATCGGTACGCCGGAGTGGAATCACGCGGCTATCAGGGCCGGTCCATACCAAATCGACGGTTTGATCTTGTCGATGAAATTCTTCGGCGATAGTGGCCGTCAGCAGGGCTAACGCCACACTCTGCGGCGAGACCGCCGGGGCCTGCTTGTCCCACACTTGAAACAGATGTTGTACCCTGGCTCGAAACTCACCGGTCGGCAGGCGATTAGCGATCCTGGCACGCGCATAACTATCGCCAGTGGTGCTCAACTGCGCGATAGCCTCGGCAATCGTGTGGAGCACTTCGCCAGGTAGAGTAGCGGCAATCCGTTGGGCTTCTTGCGCGATGATCGTCAGCGTCGCATCCATCGGTCACTCGCTGAAGAAGGCCAGATCGTCCCGATCAACGGTGG
This sequence comes from Anaerolineae bacterium, assembly GCA_003154115.1. Classification (GTDB taxonomy): domain Bacteria; phylum Chloroflexota; class Anaerolineae; order Fen-1058; family Fen-1058; genus Fen-1058. Next base: position 11,502 of record PMCF01000394.1, on the reverse strand, counting down.
ATACCAGCAGCGATCGATCGAGATACCGGTTACCGCGTTCACACGAAGTTTCCGAAGCAAACAGGCAGGCATGACAGGCCGCGCCATGCACCGCGATCCCGGTCGGGCTGGGATGGTGCTCGGCGCAAGTTGGATCGGATGCACATAGGTGCGCGGCCTCCAGCGCGGCTTCGATGTGCCGTTCCAGTGTTTGCGGTTCGCCGAGGCTAACCAGCCCGCCCAGCGTGCCTTCGCTGTCCGGCGCGGCGGTGTAGATCAGAATGCCGGCCATCGGGCCGTGCGGCTCATTGGGTCCGCGCGAGTAGATGCGTTCACGCAGGCTGGCCGCGGTGTAGCCGCATTCCAAAGCAAACTGGCGCATGAGGGAGTGGGCGAAAGAGTGCAACAACGCGTAGCGTATCCCCGGATAGGCCGCGTCAGGCGGTTCGAGGTACCGGGCCTGCCGCCAATGTCGATGCGCGGTGAACATGGCGGCGTCGCGTTCGACAACCTTCGGCTGCTTCAGCCACGGTTGCAGGCGGGCTTCATCAAAGCGAATAAAGATACCCTCACCGCGCACTTCAACGGCCGGCACCCAGGTTGCGGGTTTGCGCGCTAATGGTGCGATGATCCGTTGGTTCTCGACGTTAGGGTCTTCCAGTTCATCGGGGGAGTCAACACGCGTGAAGCCAATCAATGTTTCGACGGCGCGCAGCCGTTCAACCAGCACAACTTGCTGGATGGTCCTGGCATATTTCTGTGGTGGCTCGACCACGCGCAATTGAAAATCCGCCGACTTGAGGGCCGGATCAGGCTGCGAAAAGGCCAGCCACTCCGGCGCGCGCAAATCGATGTCAGACTGATCGCCAACTTGCGCCAGGTCCGCGGCGCGTTTGCGTTGAATGGCCGCCCAGAGATCGTTCAGGGCAAAGGCGGTGAAAGCGCCCAATTGTCCGATGCGGTGCAGCAGCTGCAGATTGTCAAATGAATCGGCATGTTGCAGGGTCGCCCAATTCTCTTCGACGAGCAGTTCCAGCTTGCTGGTGCCTTCGGGCACAGCAATCGATGACAACGTCGCCGAGAACCAGATGTTGGAGGCGCCGAGCGCGAGTGGCCGCAGGTGCATGTCAGGGGCGCAGCCGTCAGGATCATAATCGCGCAGATGGGGACGACGGCCGCGACACAGCGGCATCTTGTCACGATTTTCACGGCCAAACGCTTCAGCCAGACGACGACTGGCGTTACAGGCAGCGCACCGCACTTCAAGATCACGGGCTTCGCCGCTGGGGCCGTATTCAGAGAGGCGCAGCGGGCCGGGACACGGCGTCGGGCCTTGATGCACAAACTCATGCCACGGAAAGTCGTCGAGATGGCCGCGCTCGCAGGCAGCGACGAAGCGCGCTGGAACAACGGTGGGGCTCTTGGCCGACTTGTTGCAGTTGACGTGTTCGTAGTGCGTGCGATCGGGATGATAGGGCGAGGTCTTTAACTCAAACAGTCCCGACTTGATGGGCGCCAGCAGCCGGCAGGCGGGACACACCAGCCAGCGCGGAAACGTCGCCACCGGCACGCCCACCCGCGCTTCTTCATCGAAGGGATTGAGGAACGCTTTGGCTTCTTCGGCGATGGGCGGGAACAGCAGCTTCTTGACCTGCCCGCCCAATTCAGATCGCACGGCCAGCAGCAAACGCGGCTCGACGATCTCTTTGGCCACGCTAGGGTCCGTGGGCCAGTCTTCGAGGCCGGTCACGATGGCCGAAATCTGCGGCAGATCGACGAGCGCGCCGATGCCATAGGTGTATAAGAGTTGGCTGGGATTGAGTTGCCCGACGATCGGGTCTTTAATCGGCGGCATCAGGCTTGTCCTTCGGGCGTGGCCTCGTCCGTGATCGGCTGATCGGGTTCGCGATCCATGTTGTGATCTTTCAAGATGAGATTGATGCCCGGCTCCACATCGCGCAAAGAATTGAGACACGTGAAGTCATCCCAACCGGTGGGTGACGGATGTTTGAGCAGGCCGCGCGTCCGACCGTCTTTCTCCTCTTGATAGCCCAGCCGCGCCCCACCGGTCGTGGCTTGGGCGCGAGCCAGCCATTCATCCAGCCGCATTACCAGTTCTTGCTGCACCTGAGCCTCGACATCCGATCGGCCAGTGACCAGACCGGCGCGGCGGCTAATGGCCTTCAGCGCGTTCTGCACGTAGGGGTGAGTGCGCGTGATCTGGCCGGCGGCTTCATTCTGGTTGAAGGCCGCGCCGGGCAAGCGCACCCCCGCCACGAGCAGCGCCGTCAAGCCCCGATCGAGCGCGCGCGACGAGAACGGCGTGACCGACAGCGCCTCGACATGCTGGAAGAACGTGGCGTGATAGTGCTCGAAGCGTTCATAATGGCTGAGGTCACGCGGCCGCGCCCAGTTGTAGACCACACACACCAGGCCGGGATAGCGACGGCCAATGCGGCTGGTGGCTTGAATGTATTCCGCAGTCGTCTTGGGTTGACCGGCGACCGCCATCAGACCCAGACGCGGCACATCCACGCCAACGGAAATCATATTAGTGGCGAGCAGCACATCGATCGGGTGTTGCGCGTAATCGGTGACTTCGCCCGCTTTGCGCTTCTGCTTGCGCTCCTCGGCCCGCACCGGATCGAATACGGCCTCCAATCGATCGAGAATGAGCGGGATGTCCGCCGCGCTCTTGCGCGACGTGAGTTCCTCGACACTATCGACAAAGCGATTGGCCAGGCCGCGATCGCGCATTTTGCGGACGCGGCTGCTGACCGCGTCTTCGACCGCGCGCCGCATACCACCCAGTTCGCGCATCGAGTTGAAGTAGCCGATCAGCGTCATATACGGATCGACTTCCTTGCCATATTTTTCATATAGAGCTTGCGCCGCCGACAGGTAGGCCACATACACCCGAATCAAGACGGTGCGCAAGCGCTGACCGGACGCGCAGATGCCCAGGTAGCGGCGGCCCGGATTCGCTTCATCGGGCTGGCGTTGACGCGCAAAGAAATTATCGGCGGCGTCGAGACCCGACGGCGGGAAGATGCTGGCGCGCCGCAAATACAGGCCGTGCACCTGATCGGGCGCCTGGCGGATCGTCGCGCTGGAGGCGATGACTTTGGGCCTCACGATCCGGCAGTCGATCGACCACGAGGCGAGTTGATCGACGATGGTCTCATACAGGCCGACCAGTGTACCGAGTGGCCCGTTGATCAAATGCAGTTCGTCTTGAATGATCAGATCGGGCGGGCGCAGCGGGCCGATCGGAACGGTTTTGGTCTTCTCGAATTTGCCCAGCGCGTTGTGCGTGTCCGAGTCTTCGATCTCCGGCGAGCGATAGCCGTGCCGCGGGCAATAGCCGGTGACTTTGCCGAAGAGCATTTGCGTTTCGCCCTTCCACGGCAACTGCGCGAATTTGTCGACGGTGGCGATGACCAGCGCGGGCAACCGCCGATAGATCTCTTCGTCGACGACGATGACGGGCAAGCCCTCGTCGGGCGCTTGCCGCTCGGTGAAGGGACAGTGCCCCAATTTATCGCCGCAATAGGTGAACGTGCGGCCCGCGCCCTTCTTCCACGGAATCGCCTTCAAGTGATCGGGCTTGAGCGGCGTGCCGCACCACGGGCAGTTGGTGAGCTGATACGGTGTACCGCGCCCGCCCAGCGTCGGCGCGAAGCCGTGATCTTGCTTGAGAATCTCGGCGGCGTCTTCCGTCCGATTGGGCGTGCTGCGCTGGCCGACCCACAGGCCGATGCGAAATGGCTCGTCGCCCCATGTGGCCGGGTCTTCACGTCGGATCAGTTCGCAGGCGCAAATGAGGGCGGTGGCGCGTTGGAATTGTTGCAGCGTCAACAGGCGCAGCGTGTAGCGCATCAGCACGGCCACGCCGCCGCGACCGGCATAGCCTGCCACCTCGCCCTGCAACCGTCGGATGCCCAGCGTGTATGCCGTAAGACCGAGGTAGGCTTCGGTCTTGCCGCCGCCCGTGGGAAACCACAATACATCGGCGATGGCGTCGAGCGAGTCCGCGCGATCGGGATGTAAAGGATCGGTCAAGCCGGGCAGGTTGATCAACACAAAGGCTAACTGGAAGGGATACCACGTCCGATTGGCCGGCGTGTCGACTTCGTCCAACGTGATCGACTTGCCCTGCCGGATTTCACGGGCATAGATCGAATGCACGCGCTGTTGCCACATGGCCCGATTGGCAAAGCGAAACGCCTGCGCGGCCTGTGGATTCTGCCCCAACAGATCTATGCCGGTGCGCAGGCGATGGAGTGTGCTGCGGCAGTGATCGAGCGCATCGCGCGCGGGCAGATCGAAGGGGTCCAGATCATCGGTCGGGTTGTTGAGACGCGCGGCCTGTTCAGCGATCCATTCGTCGTAAGCCGTAATCAGCGGATTCAGCGCCGGGCCGAAGTCGTCAGCGCGCAATTGCGACAGCGTTTGCATGTCCAAGACCAACGACTTGAAGGCGGGGATTTCGTCGTCGGTGGGCGGCGTAACCTTGGGCACTTCGTAGGCGGGCGCGATGCGCGTGCTGAGCCGCACGGCGCAATCCCAGCAATCGGGCACGAGATCGGCGTGAACGGCCACACCATGCCCGACGGCAAATTCCACCTGCTGGCGATAGCGCATGTGCGTGGCCTGATCTTCGAGATCGGCTTTGGCGGGATCGCGCCGCTGGGCGCGCTTGCGAAATATCGCCTCTCCATCGGCCGATTCGATGATCAACTCCGGCTGGAACAGCCACGCGCTGTCTTTGTTGTGCGCGGGTTCGGTCTGGCCGTTGATGAGGAACAGCGTGATGCTCCATTGATGATCGCGTTCGCGCATGAGACCCTGCACGACCACGTCGGGAGTGTCGGGGCTGGGCGACCACGCTTTGATGCGCCCCGCTTTCAACGGAATGGGATCACTAATGCCCTCGATCGGCGTGCGCTGCCACACGATCTGATCTTCGTCGCCTTCAGTGCGGCGCACACGATCGTAGTGCCCCCAGCGAGCGGTGAGACGCAGTGCTTGCGCTTCCTTGCCAACGGTGAAGGTGAGGCCGATGGACGAGGGCAGCATGGTGGCCGATTTGACCAGCGCGACTTCAGCCTTGCCGTCTTCGGTGTCGGTGCCGCTCTGGGTCAATTCGTCGTCATCATCGGGTAGCGCGGTCTGGCCCTTGGGCGCGAGCAGACCGAGGACGTAGCGTCCGCGCACGTTGCGCTCGGTGACGATCTCGGTCGGGCCGCCCGCCGGGCCGAGCAGGTCTTTGAGGACCATCGCTTCCAATTCGGCGCGGAGTTGAAGGGGCGTGGGAACATCGGCGGCTAAAGGCATATGCTATAATCCTTTCATGTCCAGTCGTGTGCCGAAGGCCGAACAGGCGCGCATCGATCCGCGCAAACTGCGTGATTACGCGCTCAACACCAGGCATGCCGCCGGCCAATACAAGGCGGCGTTCTTTGCTCAAATGGGTTACACCGCTGACGATTGGCAACAATTGGAACGCGACATACGCGATCAGCATCTCACGCAGTCAGCCGAGTCCGGCCAGTCTTCGCCATATGGCCGCAAGTATACTATTACCGCCCCGCTGCGTGGGCCGAATGGCACGACCAGACAGGTGACGACGGTCTGGATATTCCGGCCAGACAACGATTTCGCCGAACTGATCACGATTGAACCTGCTGCACGCCGAAAGGTGCATTGAAATGGACAAGACTTTCAACTTACTGGATACCGTCATTGCCGCCGTGAACGTACCCGATCACGAGATTCTCTCGGGCGATCTGGGCACGGTCATCGAAATCTATACGAACCCCGATCTGGCTTACGAGATTGAGTTCGTCAATCCTGATGGCACGACCCGTGCCCTGCTAACCCTCGCGCCCGATCAGGTGCGGCGTCTGGCCGCCCGCGATGTCATCACGACGCGCCAATTGCCGCTGGCCGCGTAGGGCAATAAAGTCGACGCGCGAAGGAGCCAGTCATGCTGCAAAACATCACCATTACCACCAATTCCAAAGTCTCGCTCAGGCCGCTGGTCGAGTCGGCGCTGCAGGCCGAGGCCAAAGTGTTGGCGTTGGGCCTGCGCCGCACCCGCGAACGACTGGCCGAATTTGAACAGCGGTTTGGTCTGACCTCGGCGCAGTTTGAGCAGCGCTTTGCAGCGCGCGAACTGGACGAGAGCCTGGACTTCATCGAATGGCTGGGCGAAATCAAGACCCTGCGCCTGTTGGAAGAACAACCAGCCTTGAATAGTTGATTAAGTTGGAAAGGACAATCGAATGGACTGGCAACCGTATATTCACTCTGATCCGAAAGTGCTGGTGGGCAAGCCCATCGTCAAAGGCACGCGCCTGTCCGTTGAGTTTCTGCTGGGCCTGTTTGCCACCGGCTGGACGGAACAGCAAGTGCTGGACAATTATCCCACGTTGTCGCGCGAGAGTTTGCACGCCGTGTTCGCCTGTGCCAGCGAGGGCAGTTCAAACGAACGTGTTACCGCCCACTGAAAACAGGAGTAATGCCATGGGAACCGCCGCTTCCAACCTCACCGCCCAACGTTTATCAACGCTGGCTCAGATTTACCGGCGCGGGCAAGCCAGTCCACTGATGGATCGCGCCCTGGACAAAGTGCTGGCTTATGAAGCCGATGTTTCGCGCCAGCAATTAGCCCAATTGCAGGTCGATCTGGCCGAATTCGAGCAGCGTTATCACCTGTCGTCCGATGAATTTTACCGCCAATTTCAAGCCGGGCAGACCGATGATCGGCTGGATTATACGGAATGGGCGGCCCAGATTCAGATGGCAAATAATCTGCGCGAACGACTGCGACTGTTGAGCGGTGACCCGCTGCCATGACGATTGCCGAATACTTCGACGCGCTCAAAACGCGGCTCATGACCGATCCGGTGGTGGCCGCGTTTCACGTCAGGCGCGAGCGGAGCACCAGTGTTGACGGTTACGTGCGCGCCAGAGTAACGCTGAGCGACAATAGTCAGTTGGAGTTTGCCGAGTACGTTCAACTCACCGCCGACGATCAGATCACCGTCGTCACGTACAACTATCACTGGGCCGACGCCGCCAATCAGTTGCTTCAACGCTGGGATAACACCCCGCATCATCCCGAAGTGTCCGGCTTTCCGCATCACCTTCACCTTGCCACTGAAGATATGCCGGCACCGGGCCAGCCGATCGATCTCTTCGCTATACTGGACATCATCGCCGCTCGTTTGAAATAACCCTCACCACAATCCGATCTGTTCCGCCGAAGACGCCTCATCCCCGCCACTCTTCTTGCCCTTCTTCGCCGAGCCCTTTGCTCCTGCCTTCTTCGTCATCTTGTCCTCTTGTCCTCTTGTCATCTTGTCTGCTAGTTGCTCTTCCTCATATCTCCGATGATTCAACTCCAGCAGCCGCGATAGCACCTCCCGCCGCGCCGACTCGCTGAGGGTGAACCGGACGCCCTGCTGCGTCTCATGGAACCCATGCCCCAACGCGAGGTCTTCCCACCCATACGCCGCCGCGACGGCGCGATCCATCTCCACGTGCAAGGCGCGCAGGCGTGCGATGTCCGCGCTGCGTTCGTCGGAATCATGGAAACGATTGTAGGTGGTCGTTAGCCCTTCTTGCCGGGCCAGCATGATTTGGCGGCGATGTTCATGGTACTGTTCGCCGATGGCGTCAAGCGTGGTGCGTGGTGCGTGGTGCGTGACATCGTCGCTCAGCAACGGTTGTGGGAATGGGAAGGTTTCAAACGCATCTGTTGGGAAATAGGTATTTCGAGTCTCATGTGTTGTTGAACCGGGTCTGTGTGCCCATGCATCGTGGATAGTCGATGAGAGCAATGCAAAGATTGAATGGTCGGCAAAAGCAATAACCACTAAGCGATCCGAAAATACTTGCTGCACATGAGTCAGCGCCATAAAATGATGCGCGCTTACTCTTGCGGTCACGAGCACTCTTGGCAGTCCCGAAATCGCGTCGTGCATGTCAGGACGTGATCGCATGTAGCGCCACCAATTCTCTCTGCCAAATTTATCCTTTTGTTTCATACGTTGTGGATAGACTTTTTCCCGAACGATCTTCATACAATCTTCATATTTTGTTGCTTCTTCGAGTGACCAATCGAAGAAATTGATCGCCCAGCGACTTGGTGATTGATCAGGACGCGTGGTTAGGTCATCACCAATCAGGTATGGCGACAAGACCTTTGCATTTCTGGCATTCTTTTCGATCAACTCGTCGGCCTGTTGAGGTGTTAGAACAAATCCGATACCCATCAAGAACTCGCCAATGAAGCTCTTGTTCGCATTTGCATTCAGAATCTTTGGCTCGCCCAATGAAAGTGCGTCATCGAGCAATGCAGAAATCGCCACAGCTGGCTTTCCGTCCAGTATCTTCTGCCCTTGATAGCTACCCTTCATAAGGTGAACCACACTCACTGAAACAGCGGCCAACCCGGGCCACGGCACTGTTCTGGCTGCGAAGAAAACGGTTGCGCCCATTTTTAGAATGTGATCAAGTCCGGTCTCACGTGTATCACCTTGCGAGATAGTATTGGTCGCAATGAATCCACAAGTTCCCCCCACTGTCAGCAGTTCAAAGGCACGCAAGAAGAAGTATGCAACGAGATCCGCTGTATTTTTAGAAGTTGGATAATGCCAACGTACATATTCCAAGTACCCATCACCATGCATCGTGCTAATGCGTTTTCCACCCAAGAACGGCGGATTGCCAACAAACGCATCGAAGCCACTTCGTGCTGCTTCGTGTTCTTCGTGGATAAAAACTTCCGGGAACTCAAACGGCCAGTGGAAGGCGCGCACTTTGCGAGCAGTTTCAATCGCTTCTTGCGCCATCGGACTCGTCAACGCCGTCTGCGCCATGAACTCGATCAACAGCGTATTCAGTCGCGCTTCTTTCTCTTTCGGCTTTACATTCAACAGCCGCGTGCCGATGATCAAATCGCAGCCCAGTTTGACGCGTGCCATCGCCGCTTCGGCCTCGGCCAGCAGCGCCGCCTTGCGCTCGGCATCGCGCGGCTCGTTCACCACAAACGATTCGAGTTCGCGGCGTTTGCTGCGCGCCCTGTCCAACTCGTCGCGCAGGGTCTCGTCGAACAGCGTCATCTCTCGCGCGTCCTGCAAGCCGTGCGCCCAGCGCTGGAACATCTCCTCGTCCGCGCCGACAAGCGAATCGCCGCACTTGAAGGCGTGATCGAGAAACGTAAAGGGCCGGTCTTTCGCCATCGTCACCAGCCACATCGACAACTTGGCGATCTCCACCGCCATCGGGTTCTTGTCCACGCCGTACAGACACCGTTCGGCGATCAACCGTCGGGCGAGGATCAACCGATCGTTCGCGTCGCCGGGCACGAGTTGCTGTTCGACGTCTGAGGTTGGATTTTGGCTGGCGGGTTCGCCTTCGACGGTGAATCTCCCCTCGCTCTGTTTGGGAGAGGGGCCGGGGGTGAGGGCATCCCACGCTTCCACCAGCAGCTCGGCCAGATACCGATCGGCCTGCACATGGAACGACGCGGAGCCTACCGCCATGTCGCAGATCTTCAGCGCCAGGATTTCGGCCGGCCTGCGCAGCCGCCACTGAGCACGCGGCAATCCCTCCGCCGGGCCGATGTACACCAGCGGCTCCAACGTCCGCTGCACGATCGGCTCCGTCAGACTGCGCGGCGTGTAATGGGTCTGCGTCTGCCGGCGCGTCAACCCGGCCGTCACATACACGCTGCCCGGCAGAATGATCAGCGGCTGCTCAAAATCGTCGGGGCGGATGAGATTGGCGAAGGGCAGCACGCGGGCGAGCAGTGCGGCATCATTTCCACACGCGGCTTGCAGTTGTGATGCAAGATGCACGACCCTGGCACTGCCCGCCAGGGCAAGTGTGCGAGATGCACTGCCTGCCTCCTGTATCTTGCCTCCTGCCTCTTGCATCATGCCTCGTCTTAACGCCGCTTCCGATCGGCCCGTCTGCTCGATCAAGAACTCGATCAGCGCGTTGCCTCCCGCTGCCCGATTGGCCTCCAACGCCGACAGCGCGATCTCCGGTTCGCGATCCTTCGTGCCGATGAAACCCAGCACCGGTTCGGTGGCGCGCACGGCGGTGTGATCGAGCAAGCCCTGATACACCGTGCCGATCTGCTCGATGTCGAGCGCGCGGAAACTCAACCGACGTGCCTCGGCTGGCCCGCCGCCCCCTGCGGCCTTCACCTGCAGCACTTGCAGCGCCTCCAACAAATGCAGCACCACCCGATTGTTGATGGGCAGTGGCTGCTCTGCTCCCTCCCCTGTTCGCGCTTTTTCAGAACGGGGGAGGGCCGGGGTGGGGGTTGCTCTCCCTTCAAGGAACGGATTCACTACCGGACACTTTTTTGAGTGACGGCTGACAGTCTGGTATGCTTAGTTCTCACCACAAGAACAGGAGCATTGCCATGAGTGACAGCCGCCGCGTATATCGTGCCATAAAGAAGACGCTCACGCAAGTGTATCCCGAACGCCCTCAGGGCAACTTGGCGCGCCATTTGGACACCTTGGCCGGGATGGTCAGCGGGATCGTGTTGAGCAAGAGTTGCCAACTGCCGAAGATCGCCAGCAAAGTACCCGGCGAGGTTCATCCGGATAGTCGCACGAAGCAGATGAGCCGCTGGGTCCAGAATGAGGGCATCACGTTTGACCTGTATTTTCTGCCCTTTGTGGAGCCGCTGCTGGCAAGTTTGGCGGCGATCCGGCCGCTGGTGTTTATCATGGATGGCAGTGCCGTGGCGCGGGGCTGCGTGACCTTGATGGTCAGCCTGGTGTATGCTGGCCGCGCGCTCCCCATCACTTGGCTGGTCATCGCGGGTGCGAAAGGGCATTTTCCGGCGGACACGCATGTGCGCCTGCTGCGCGAAGTGAAGGCGCGAGTGCCCGAGACGGCCACGGTGACTTTTCTGGGCGATGGGGAATTCGATAGTCCCGAATTGCAGGCCGAAGCCCACGGCTATGGGTGGGACTATGTGTGCCGCACCGCGAAGAACATCCAAATCAGCGCCGACGGCGAAGTCTGGTCGAGTCTGGAAGCCTTGGCCGTTCGGGGCAAACGCGCCTTTCGCAAGGGCGTCCTGTTCACCAAAGACGCCTATGGCCCGGTGATGGTGGTGGCGTGGTGGGGGGCCGCCTACACCGCCCCCATTTACTTGGTCAGTAACCTGACGAGCGTGCAGGCGGCGTGTGATTGGTACCGCAAACGGGCGCACATTGAAACCTTCTTTTCGGACCAGAAAAGCCGGGGATTCCAGTTGGATAAGAGTCACTTGAGCGACCCGGACCGCGTGGCACGCTTGATGTTGGCCGCCTGCTTGGCCTACCTGTGGGTCATCTACCTGGGCACCGTCGCCCAGCAAGACGGTTGGCAAGCGATCATTCATCGAGGGTCGCGTTGCGATCTCAGTCTGTTTCAGTTGGGGTTGCGCCTGCTGGATTATTTTCTGGATCATGACCTGCCGATTCCCTGCACGTTTAACCTTGTGCC
>PMCF01000365.1 GCA_003154115.1 Anaerolineae bacterium | reverse complement strand
AATTTATGCCCGTGGGCAGTATACAACTTGTTTTTCGGTAATACCTCTAACATGAGCGGCACTGTTAGCAGTGGCGCTCATGATATCTTTGGTAATCCGAGCTTTGTCAATCCGACGGTAAACGATTACCACATTCTTCCGCCTTCAGCCGCCATCAATGTCGGTGTTGATGTCGGCGTGCTGACCGATCTCGATGGTAATCCTCGTCCAGCCGATGGCGGATTCGACATTGGAGCATACGAATACTCTCTTCCTGTGCCGATCACTGGTTTGAGTGCACAAAACAGCAGTCCGACTGAACTGGATAGTTTGACCTTTTTCACGGCGACGGCCAGCGGTAGTAACATCACGTATCACTGGGACTTTGGAGATAGCACCGCGGGCAGCAGTGGATCAACTCTGAGTCATCAATACAATGCCACCGGCGATTATACGGCGACCGTCACGGCGACGAACAGCATCAGTACCGGCGTGGCGACGACACCAGTGACGATCTTCGCTATGCCAATCACCAACCTCAACGCGCAAAGTAGCAGTCCCACTGAACTGGGCAGTTTGACCTTCTTCACGGCCACAGCCAGCGGCATCGCCGTTACCTATCATTGGGACTTTGGCGACGGCACGACAGGCAGCAGTGGGTCAACTCTGAGTCATCAATACAATGCCATCGGCGCTTATACGGCGACCGTCACGGCGACGAATAGCATCAGTACCGTCGTGGCGACGACACTTGTTACAATTACTGCCAGACCGATTGCAGGCCTAAGCGCCAGCAACAGCGGCCCGACTCCCATCGGCAAGCCGACGACCTTGACGGCCACAATCGAAGCCGGTGATCCGGTGACTTTCACCTGGAACTTCAGCGACGGATCGCCGTCGGCTATCGGACGCGTGGTGACACACACGTATCCCTTCACCGCGCAGTTTAGTTTCACGGCCACTGTCGTCGCCTCTAATCCAGTCAACACTCAAACGGCGGCGACGCTGGTCACTATTGTGCCGCATCGGCTCTCTCTGCCGTTACTGTTGAAGAGCAATTAGCCATCTGTCATCGACGCGGGCGGGAAGAAGATCGCATTCATTCATCCGTCCAGTGCGAACGGGGTGCTGGTGGAGTTGTATCAGAACGCGTAAGAATCAGCGAAGCGGCAAGTCTGCGAATACGGGCGTTGCGGTACTTCGTCAGCGAAGGGGGAAGTTCCCTTTCGTTGATTTTTGCTTGGGCACATGGAAGACTATCGCAACTTGATTAATGACGTGAGCTGCTCTGTGTCGGGCTACAGGTTGCCCGTCTGCCTGAGATAGTCGAGGCAGGTAGTGGTGAAACCGCGCGCTTGTTCGAGAACTTCCCGAGCTTCGTCCTCAGACAACACAAAGACTGATTCATAATCGCCCAACTGCCGTTTTTCAAAGGCTCTGTTTAGCTCGCGGCTCATTTGCTTGGGAAGCAGCCCTGTCTTGACGAATTGCTCGCTGAAGACAGTATTCAATCCGGCATGTGAAGAGACTGTCAGCCCTTTGGTGAGTAAAAGCGCCTGTACGCAGTAGAACATGGCGTAGTACGACCGTGAGACAGAGGATTCATAATCGCCAATGTCCAACAGCAACGCGGCGCTGCGAAGATACTTCGCGGAGCGTGCGGCGAGCGATTCGATCTCTGTCATGCCGGAACTCCTTCACGCCGCACGTTGAGCAGCAACGGGCTATTTCGGCGCAGGTATTTGTCTTCAGCCACCGGCACAACTGACAATAAGACGCTGTACTTCAGATTCAGTTCGGTGATGACGTCAATCATGTAGTCGATCTCGCGGCCCGGCGCCACATCGCCGCGCAGGACGACCATCACATCAATGTCGGAGCCGGCGTGAGCCTCACCGCGCGCATACGACCCAAACAAGATAACGTCTTTCAGGCGTTCGCCGTAGAGGCTGCGTAGTTCACGTTTGAATTCATTGAGGATGACTGGAAAATTCATCGCCGACGCTCCTCTGCGTTTTGATTATACCATTGAGTAAGGCCGCGCTTGCTGATTCCGTTTTACGATCGCTTTATTCAACCTTTTTGCAGCAGACAGTTTTGCTAAGGGTTTCAACGATGTTCCAACGTGATGGCGGGTCGCCTTCCGACTGGCCGATTAGCGTGAGCCACCGATAGTTTTATACTGATTTTGTAGGCAATGAATCACAGAGTCATGGCTATAAATGGCGGATGGTCTGGCGAATGCCCGGCCAGCCACGCGCGCGCGCCACATTGTTGCAGCAGGCTGACGCCTTCATTCCACAACTGGGTGCGCTCCGTGTCGACTGCTGTAGCGCCGGCCAGTGAGAGCAGGCAGCCCGCTTCGTCCAGACGGCGCTTCAATTGACGGGCCAACGCTAAGGCTTCCCGCAACCGTTCGTGTTGATGATTGGCCGGATCAATCTGCGCCAAACAGCGCAAGGCAATCAAACGTAGATTCAGCAAACCCAGTTCATCCGCCTGGTGTAACGCGTCTTGCGCCGCCCGTTGCGCGCGAGTGGTCTCGCCCAGCTGAGCGCAACAGTAAGCCAGATCGACCAGCGAGCCAATGTAGACGACCCGGCGGCCTTGCGCCAGGAGCAAGGTCTGGCAAGCCTCAATGTCACACAACCCTTCGGCATGACGGCCTTGATACATGAGCACCGCGCCGCGATTACTCAGTGCCCGCGCCGTTTCGCGCACATAGTGTAGACCGTCCGCCAGGGCCAGCTGCTCAGTCAAACAGCTGAAGGCCTGGTCCAGTTCACCACGCAGCAAATAGACGGCGCCCAGGGTACCCACCGCATTGAGATATTGTCCCAACGCTTTGAAGTGCTTGAGTTCCATCACTGCTTGCTCAAAAGCGGCGACAGCACGATCCAGATCGCCCAAATTCATGTAGATCATGCCCAGATTAGCCAGCTCGCCCGCGACAAAGGCCACATCGCCGGCCTGCCGACCCAACTGCTGTGCGCGCTGAACGGCGGTCAGCGCAGCCTCGTACTGACCGAGGTGATAGAACAATACCCCGCACCACGAGTGAATGTTTGCCAGCAAATCGAACGGGGCTGCGGGTAGAGTTTCCAAAGTAGCGATGAGTGCGCCACATTCCTCGAGCGCGGTTTCATTTTGCCCGGATCGATTCAAAAAGTCGATGTGCCGCAAGCCTAACTGAGACTGAGCGATGCGCTGCGCCGCAGCGGAGGCGGTCACGAAGCTGTGGCGTTCTGCATCTAGCGTGGCCCAGACTTGTTGAGCCTGCTCGGTATCACCGCGCGAAAGATAGGCGGCGATGAGCGCCGCCCCGGCGACCGCCCACGGCTCGATGGACTGCTGTTGACGAGCCAGGTCGATTGCCAGAGTACTGATCGTAATTGTTTCATCCAGCTGCCCCAGTGTGATCAGCACGTGTGCCAGATTAGCGAGAAAAACGGCCTGCCGATCGGGCTGCCCTAATTGCTCGGCCAGGTGCGCGGCAAAGCGCAGTTCGATCTCCCATTCGCTCCAGTGACCCCATCGCGCGGGTAACAAGTGCAGCGCCTCAATAAGATCAAGCGCGATCGGGTGTAAAGCTGATCGGGCATGAGCGGCACGCAGCAACGCCAGCAGACTTTCAAAATGATCACGCACCTGGTTGGATTGCTGCGCATGCTGACGAACGTACTCGACGGCCCACGCCATCCGATCGAACAAACGCTGTTCGTAAGTGGCTGTCCAACGGTGCTGGTGGTGTTGCCAAGGGGTAAGGACCTGACCGGCGATCGTCGTCATGAAAAACTTGGTCAAGTTTAATCGGCGTTCCATTGCTGCATGAGGTCGGTGCGCAGAAAAGTAACCGTCAGGCGGTGCAGATGATAACGTGGATCGACGAGTCGCCCGGTTACTTCCACCAATGAATAGTGCAGTAATCGCGCCAACGCGTTTTCAAAGTCAGAGAGAGATAACCCGCTCAATCCCCGCAGCCAGTCGGCATCTTCGCCGTCCGGCGAGATGTCCAACATGTCCAGCAGCAATCCTCTGGCGGCATCGTCCAGCAATTCCCAGGTGCGTTGATAAATGTAGGTATACAAATTGCCCGGCGTGCGTTTGGCTTGACGCAAATTGTCCAACACGCTCGTCAGCGGCAAGTGCCCCAGCTGCGCGGCGACGAGCTTGAGCGCCAGGGGCAGACCACCGATTACGTCATAAATTGGCTGCAGTTCTGTGGGGGACAATACCGCTGCCCGATCACGTCGGCTCAATTCAGCGGCGACGAGAGCCGTGGCATGCGCTTGGCTTAATTCCGGCACGGCGCATACTTGCACATAAGGAAAACGCCGCAGCGAAGCGCGGCTGGTGATGACAAAGCGGGTGGGACCCGCCAGACGACGTAACTCGGGAATGAGTAATTCGCTATCGGCGATGGCTTCCAAGTTATCGAGGATGATGAGATAGGCGCGTTTGTTCAATAAAGCGTACAGATCGTTCAATTTTTCGGCTGTAGGCAGGCCGATCGACTTGTCTAGACCCAGCGCTTGTGCCAGGCGCGCCACCAGGTCGTGCAGCGAGTAGGCCGGATCATGTTCACGGACAACAACGCCGCTTTCATCCAGGTATTCGTGCCGGGCGCTAATCCAGATGACATCAATAAAGTCGCCGCGCTCGGCCAGACGCTGGGCCACCGCGCGCGCTAACGCCGTCTTGCCAATTCCGCCCAAGCCTTCAATGCTCATTAACGGGATGTGTTCGCCTGTGGTGACCTGCAGTGCAATACGGTTGATCAAATCATCCGCACCATACAGGCGGGCAAATTCGAGCGGAGGCAGGTGTGCGCCGCGGGTACGGGCCTGGCGCTGCGCCTCTATCTCGGCGCGGCGCAGCAGGTTGAGCAAGTGTAGCACGCCCTCGTCAACGTAGCGTCGGAACTGGCGTTCCACCAGATCGACAGACTGGGCCAGATCTTTGACAGGTAAGACGAAGGGCGTGAAGTAACGGAAGTATAACGCACTCCAGGCTTTGAGGTCGGGATTGCTGCGGTGAAAGTCGCCGGTCAGATTATCCAACAGCGCTTCGCGGGTGGCGTTTTCATCGACCTTCAACGGCAGCCCTTCGGCCTGGCGCAGCCGATCGAGTTGCTCAATCGTCTGTTGGCGCAGCCAGTCATGTAGGCGAATGCCGCGTTCGATGGCAGAGCCGGTATCGCTTAATAAATGAAGGTCGAGCAGATCAGAAGGCGGCTCTTCGGCTTGTTGGAAGGCGCGCAGAGTTTGGTCCAGCGTGGCAGCGGTAATCGTGTCGACCGGCATAGAGATAAGTCCAAAACGTGTCCGAAAGACGTCCGAACGGTGTTTACAGGGTGGGGTGGGTTGTGGCAGAGTATAGCATAAGCCGCTTTGCATTAACCGACACTCATACCTATGGTAATGGCAACACTGATGATCCCTATAATGTTTGGCAATACGAGGGCGGCAATGGCTGTTGTGTGTGGAAGCAAGGCTAGACGTTGGAACGCAATGCCATCATCTGGTGCAAGTGACGTTCATTCGCGCAGCAGCGCGCGAAACCCGGCTTGCCGAAAATGCTCGTCGGCGGGCAGAGCGAGGCGTCGAGGTTTTCCGATCAGCGCGGCGGTTCATCGATCCAATTGGCTAATTGGGCGGGCGGCAACAGGTCGACAAAGTGGGCTTGATTGCGCGTGGCGACGATGTGGTGCCCCGCCAGTGCCATGGCTGCGATCTGGGCATCGGCATAGCGTTTGCGCGTTTGAACCGATCGCTGCAAGCGGAGCAGTTCAGCGGCGCTGTCCTGATCGAAAGCGAGCCAGGTGAACGTGTGGAGCAAGTGCAGCGTATCGAGCAGCAGGCGATGAGCGAGCGGCGACTGCTGCGGAGTGGCCTTCAACGCATAATCGGCGCGGCCTCGAACCACCTCGGCCACGACGACGGAGGGTAAAGCGATTTCGGCCCAGGCGACACGCTGCAGATGCTCACGCAAGGTCGAATGCCCGGAGGCAAAATGCCGGAGAATGTGGGTGTCCCACAAGTACACAGTTCAGGCTCCCAGCGCTTGATCTTCTCGCTGTTGCTCGAGCTGGTCAAACAGCGTGTCCCAGGTCGCATCATCCTGAAAGGCCCCGAACCAGCGCCAGGGCGTTTCGGCGTCGAGGGGCATCAACTGTGGCGCAACGGGCACCTGCAGGCGCAGCACTTCGGCCTGACGCGCGACGCTGATGATGCGGTCACGAATTTTCCCCAGCACCTCGACACGGGTGGGGGCTTCGGCGCTGCAGTCGGGCAAAGCGGGAACCGTGGCACGCCAGCGGGCGGCGGCGGGTTGCGTGAGAATGACCGTGTATTCCATATCACCAACTCCTCAATGCTAAATAACCGGCTACAGCGAGATTATACCCTGTCTCAAGGATGACAGGATGACAAGATGATAGCGAGGCTTGCCATATCGGAGGCAAGCACAACCCACGCGCTGCTGTCGGCGTAATAGGTGGTCACCACTCGCCTCGCCGTTGCGCGATGAGCAACTCGCTCACGGACTGGCCCGGCAAGGTGGGCGGTTCCTGGCGGCGGGGTGACTGAAGTTCGCCGCGCGGTGCCAAATGACGCACATGGCCGGTTTTGAGCAGGGCCTGTATCACCCGCGCGGGCGTCTGTTCGGCGGCCTGCTCACGGGAAAGTTGGGCCGGACCGAGTTGCAGGACGCGGCGCAACTGGTCTTGATCTAACTCTTGGCCCTGCAGCCATTGGTCAGAAATCGTCACTGTGATGGTCTGTTCCATAGATATGCCTCGCATGTTTAGCGGATTACGGCCCGACAATACCGATTGTACCTTGTTCTTAGGAGGATGACGGGGGCTGGGACTGGGACTGTTGATAGACTTGCAAGGTCTGCGTGAGGAATTCCGGCGTGATGAGATCAATGGACATAGCGTCTGTGATCCAAGTCCGATTTGTGTCCGAAAGATGTCCGATCGGTGTTTACAAAGTGGGGTGAGGTGTGGCAAAGTATAGCACAACCGGCGTGAGCGGGCATTTACGACGAATTTTGAAATGGCCCGGTTCTCGGCGAAAGAAATCGGCTTGAAACTGCATGATATAGTAACTGGCGAGATCGCTCTGCCAGAATTTTTTGTATTGCCAGGAGGCAACAACATGACCGCGCAAAATCGCATTGATGTCGTGCTGACCCAGCAGGCGAAGACCGAGTTGGACCAGGCGGTGACGACGCTGGAAGCCAACCTGTCTTTCTTGATCGGCTTGTCGCCCGAAGAGCGGCAAGCCCTGCCCAAGATGGGCGTACAGGGGCAGGACTTCGTCCGCAATGTGCTGATGTCTGCCGGGCAAAATCCCACGCTGATCCCAGCAGCGATTGATGTGGCCGGTGCGCAAACAGATTTCCAGTTGGTGCAAGACTTGACGCCTATCCTGAGCCGCTTGACGCGCCTGGCCGAGGGTATCAGCGACACCATTTTGGAAGCGGGCAGCGAAGCGTTTGTCACCTCGTTGGAAGCGTATGACGTGCTCAAGCGATTGGGTAAGGGTACCGATCTGGATACCAGCCTGAAGAAGATGAGCCGCCGCTTTGCCAAGAGCAGTCACACGGCCACACCGCCTGCCGAAGAACCGAAGGCGTAAGTTCGCTGCCAACCGTTCTCCTGCGCATCAACTGCCGCTTGCAGGAGAGCGGACTGGACGAGAAGGTCAAACCTATAAGCGACGAGTTCCGAACTGTAATTTTTCAGGTAAGTAACTGCTTAAATGCAGTTCGGGACCGTAGTTTACGAGTTACACACCTCGTTAATTTGCCCGTGGAACTGCAAAGTTCGAGTTCCAAGCCGTAATTTTTTAGATGGGGAACTGCTTAATTCGAGTTCAGAACTGCAAGCGAGGAGTTCGGAACTGCGGTTTAGGAGACGGACAACTCGGAAATTTGAGGTTGGAGGTGGAAGGGTGGAAATGGATTGACCATCGTCGTCGTCAATCAGTCGATTGAAGTCGTTAGGCGTGGAATGCCCAGATCGAAACTTGCAAACAAGTTTGTTATCAGGAGCCCAAAATGAAAAACTTGATACTTTCGCACAAGAGGTTGTCCGTTACTTTAACAGTGATTCTGATTTTTTTGTTTGTAGCGGTCCCCTTGGTTTTCGCTTACGCAATCCGTAACATCTATTTTAGCTGGAGCACTAACTACAGCGGCAGCATCGTTATGAATTTTGACGTGACCGGAAACTATCACTGGGTCACGTCTGGACGCCTGCTGCCTTTGCCAGAACAGAATTTTGGCACCTGGCCGTTTGGCGCTATCAACGGTTGGGAAAATCGCTATATGGTAACCGGCGCGCTGATGGGCGAAACCTATCGAATTTGCCTAGGCGTCAGCGATACCGATCCCGGCAGCGGCGACATTCTCTATGATCATCCTAACAATCGTTGCTTTCGAGTATGGAGAGACACCCCCAGCACCGTTAACGGGGTAGAAATATTCAATATTTATGGGCATATCGTTGATGGCAATAGTCAACCACTTGGCGGCGTTTCAGTCAGTGATGGCGTTGGTCATACGGCTGTCACCGATGGCAATGGCGATTTTAGCTTTTATAACCTGGATAACGGTTCTTACACCCTAACGCCCAGCAAAACCGGGTATACCTTTTCACCCGCTTCGCGGGCAGCCAGTGGTGGGCCGCCTTATCACGCCACTGGAAACGACTTCACTGGAACAAATCTCTCCTCCATCTCTGGCCGTATTATTGATGGGGCCGGTACCCCCATCTCAGGGGTGACAGTCGCTGACACGGCGGGTCATACAGCGAATACTGATGTCAACGGAAACTATACTCTGAGCGGTATCGCGCCCGGAACTTATACCGTAACTCCCAGTAAGAATGGCTACCTCTTTTCTCCGGCTTCCCGCCAGGTAAATGTTCCGCCCGATGCGACAGGTCAAAATTTCAACGTAACCAACCGGTATTCTATTTCGGGCCAAGTTGCTGATAATGGCGGCAATGGAATAAGCGGTGTACCTGTGACCTGCATCACCTGGCCGCTGCAAACAGTCATTAAAACCGCCATAACTGATGGGACAGGGCATTACGTTTTCAGCGAATTGTCCTTTGGCTTTTACATGATACGTAGCGCGGCTGGCTCTTTGTATACACTCTCGCCTGTGGTGCGTGGCCCGCTCTTGTTGCCGCCGGGTGCCATTGCACAGAACTTCACTACGACGCCGGTTTACGGCATGGTTAACGGCAAAGTCACCGCGCAAAATACAGGGCAGCCGATTGCCGGCGCGGTTGTGAATGCGGGTGGCAAACTGGGTACGACCAACGGCAGCGGTGATTTCAACATTGCCAATGTTCTACCCGGCACGCACAATATCAACATCTCCGCCAATGGCTACGCGGCTTATCAAAGCCAGGTGTCGGTTCAGGCCAATGCCAGTACCTATCACAGCGCCGTCCTGACGCCTCTGCGTGCTGATGGTTATCGACTGCCTTATCCGGGTGGCGCGAATTATATGTGTACCCAGGGCAATGATAGCGGTTTTTCCCATACCGGCTCACAACGCTACGCTTTTGATTTCGGGATAACCTATAATGCGGTGGTTGCATCGCGGGCGGGGCGGGTGATTGCCGTGAAAACCGATGGAACACCGTGTGGTTACTGGTCACAAGGGAATTTCATTTGCAGTAATGCTTGTTTGAACAGCGCCAATTTTGTAAAAATCCGCCACTCGGATAACACGGACTCGCTCTATGTTCATTTGAGTCGTGTCGATGTGACTGTCGGCACTCAGGTGGCAACTGGACAGCAAATTGGAGTATCAGGCAGCACAGGCTGCTCGACCGGCAGCCATCTGCATTTTCATCGTTACAATGCAGGGCAATATCAGACTATCCAAACCCCGTTTTTGGATGTCAGTTCCAATGGCGGCATTCCTCAAAGTTGGCAATGGTATACGTCTGACAACTATCGGGCGTTGTTTGATATGGTTGTTCCAACCGCTGTTCAAGCTGGGGATACCGAGCCGCCTGTGGGAGGTGTCCAGTTCCGTATGACCGCACAACCCACTTACACCCTTCGGTTATGGGCCGCCGATTATGCCTCAGACAATATCCAGATGCGGTTGTCTGCGACTGTGGCTGACTTAAATGGATCCGCCTGGCAGACTTTCACAGACACCGTTAGCTGGCCCTATCCAGAAGCCTGGGTGCAATATCAAGATCCTTCAGGTAACATCTCGGCAGTCTATTCGGACACGCTTGACTCAATTGTGTACGAGCCAATTCAAGCAGCGTTCCAGATTTCACCTACGGTCTGTGTCGGTCAGGTTCCTCAGATTACTAACCAGACTACGCCTTACTGTGAACAGTGTGGGTGGAACTGGGATTTGGGAGACGGCAATCGAAGTTCTAACCCTGAACCAAGCCTGCCTTACCCTTACACTGGATATCTCAGCCCAGGTTTGTATACCGTTACTCTCACTGTCTCTAATGCAGAAAGTGTCAGTTCGGTTGTGCATCCTGTACAGGCGATTTGGGGGCCATCTTCTGCATTCACAGTAACTCAATCTGGATCAGTTGTTACTGTTACTGCATGGGAAACAAACGCTAATAGCTGGCAGTGGAATTTTGGTGATGGAATGTCCGCTGCGGGACGCACCTCGACTCACACTTATGCGGGAAGCGGTGTTTATCCAGTGCAACTAACGGTGAATGGTAACAGTTCGTGCCAATCTTCAGGGTTGGGATACATCAGCGTGAATCGAATCTACTTGCCAGTAGTGATGCGCTAACCGAGAAGACCCGTTGAACTCGCCAAAACCCACCGAAGTCAACATGACTTCGGTGGGTCTTTCGGGAGGTTCACTCACACGCCTGAAGTCGCTTGTGAGTATGGCCTGCTTAACCAGCCTGCCCCAAATCATTATAGCTTCAATCAGCATAGCGGCGAGTCAGTCTTCCGACTCGCCGTTGTGCGTTCCCCCTGTGGTACAATCTCGGCACTCCCTCTTCAGGTGATTCCATGGATTTGCTGCACGGACTCAATCCCCAACAGGCGCGTGCAGTGGAAGCGCCCGAACCAAAACGGCGAGTCTGAAATGGACTCGCCGTTTTGGTTCGGGCCGGAAAGCTACGGATGCAAGTTGGGATTATCCACTGCTAAGCCTTCGGCCTGGGCCGCCTTCAACAGGCGATCATCCGCAGCCAGAAAGATTGGCGCAGCCAGGCGAGCGGCCAGCAGCCTGTTACGGGCGGTCCAAGCCGAAGCGAGTTGAACCGCATCGTACGCCCGCAGGACATAGCGCTCCAATAGCAAACGCGCCTGTTCGATAATGCCCGGCGATAATTCAATGAGATCATATTCGGCGTCGCACAGCGCGGCAAAATCGGCGACGATGCCAGCATAATCTGTCGCGGTAAAATGCGTTTCGCGCAAGCGACGATTCAAGGCGCTGTAGACTTCGGCCATGCTGATACGGGCGGTGATAATGGTGTTCCCACCTGGCGGGTCCGCCAGGTCCTGAAACCAGGTCGAGCCGACTTCGTGAACGTGCCGCTTGAGCAAGGCGCTGCTATCCGCGTAATAGTCGGTCATCTGCTTCCTCGCGTTCTTCGCGAATCAGATCGGCCATGGGCTGATCGGTCGCGAAGCGCCGCGCCAACTCTTCACGCCGTTCAGCCGACAACGGTTTAACGTCGGGTGGGACGGTTGGCCGGGGCAAGCTCAAGCCGGCCGCCACCAGCACTTCATGCACGCGCCGACGATGCTCGGCCGGGCTGTCCGCCGGTAACGCCTGGATTTGAATCTGCACGCGGCTATGTTCGGGCAGCGCCAGCGGCGTTGTCGGGCGCAATACACCGTTCTCATAAATCGCCGTAATCATGTCTAACATATCGGGTACTCCTTGCCACAGTCATAGTCCGATGGAATAATCCCCATCTTCGCCCATTCCCCCGCCCGCCTGGCGCGCCGCCCCGCGTTAGCAGGGACACGGCGTGTGGCGGAGTGGGCCGCCTGGTGTGATGGGATTGCCACGGAAATTATACCATCCCCTGTGGTACAATCTCGATCACTTTCCTTCAGGTGACATCCATGGATTTGCTTCACGGTCTCAATCCCCGGTAAGCGCGCGCAGTGGAAACGCCTGAACGAGAATTAAAACGGCGAGTCTGAAATGGACTCGCCGTTTTGGTTCGGGCCGGAAAGCTACGAATGCAAGTTGGGATTATCCACTGCTAAGCCTTCGGCCTGGGCCGCCTTCAACAGGCGATCATCCGCGGCCAGGAAGACGGGCGCAGTCAGGCCTGCCTCCACCAACTGACGATCCATCACCAGCGCACTGGCCAGATGAATGGCGTCATAGGCGCGCAGCGCATGCCGCTCCAGTACAGCCCAGCTCAGGTTGACCAGGGCCTGATCGAATGTGACGATCTGAAATCGATCACGGCAATCGTCACGAAAATCGTTGACCAGGCGCGCATAGTCGTAGGCCGTAACGGTGCCGTCGCGCACCCGCCGGTTAAGCGCACTGGCGATCTCGATGAGGGTTAACTGAGCCGTGATGACGACCGCGGGCGCGGCTAACGCCTGAAGTGTCCAATCGCTGCCATTCTCGTTGACGTACTTTTTCACGAGCGCGCTCGAATCCGCATAGTAAATCGTCATCGCTCGCCGCGCTCTTCGATGATAATCTCGGACAGGGGGCGGCCCACACTGAACTTCTGAGCCAATTCGGCTCTTTCTGCGTCAGTCAGTGGCGGCGAGGTTGGCGGCCAATCCAGCGTGACGAGCCGCCCGGATTGTTCCAGGACCTGTTTGACTCGCTCATGTTCAGTGCGCGGAACCGGGCGCGGCTGAATGACAATGTGTTGCTTGTCCTTGACGATCTCAAGTCCCTGATCCAGCCATTCCTGGATGGCTGTCCTGGGAATTAACAGACCCTGGGGCGTCATCTCGGCAGAAATTGTCGTAGCCATGTTGTGCTCCTTAGTCTTAAATGCCACGAAAATTATACCATTCCCTGTGCCACAATCTCGTCACTCCCTCTTCAGGTGATTCAATGGAGTTGCTTTATGGACTCAATCCCCAACAGGCGCGGGCCTTTCGCACGATGGTATAATCCCAGTGAAGCATTGTTCCAAGGAGTTCGCCATGACTACTGTTGCCCTCAATTTGGACCTACCCCCTCAAGAATATCAACGCCTGGTTGAGGCGGCGCGCGCGCGCCAATGCCCGGTCGCTGAAGTCGTGCAGACCGCGCTGTCAGAATGGCTGGCCGGCGAGGAACGGTTGCAGCAGGCCCGGGCCGTAATGCGCGAGTTCGGCCAGGGACTGGGGATGGGGTCGCTGGCGAATGATGTCGCACGCCGTCACGACGATTATCTGTATCCGCGCAGCCAAGCATGAACAAGGTCTTTGTCGATACCTGGGCCTGGTATGCACTGGCTGATGCAACTGACGCCGATCATGCCGGGGCGCAAGCCATCAATGATCGCCTGTTGACGGAGGGCGATGTTTTTATCACGACCAACTTTGTGCTGGCGGAAGCGATCACGCTGATTCGTTATCATTTGCATCATGTCGCGGCGGTGCGTTTCCATCAATTGGTGCAGCAAATGGTCGATGGCGGCCTGATCGAAGTGGTGCGGATCTCTGAAGAACACGAGGCCAACGCCTGGGCGATCTTTGAAAAGTACTCTGATCAGAAATTCTCCTACACCGACTGTACCTCGTTCGCTGTAATGCGTGAACTCAAGCTGACTCACGTGTTCACCGGCGATCATCATTTCTCAATTTTAGGTTTCACGCTGATTTCGTAGCTCGAGACCAGATGCGCGTGGTCGTTGTCAGCGAGTCTAGCCTCTGACTCGCTGATTTCATTTTCCCCTGTGGTACAATCTCGTCACTCCCTCTTCAGGTGATTCAATGGATTTGCTTCACGGACTCAATCCCCAACAGGCGCGCGCGGTGGAAGCGCCCGCTGGACCGGTGCTGGTACTGGCCGGACCCGGTTCGGGCAAGACGCGCGTGCTGACCCATCGCGTGGCGTATCTGGTCGAGGTGCGCAAGGTCTGGCCGCGCCAGATTCTGGCGGTGACGTTTACGAATAAAGCCGCGCGCGAGATGCGCGAACGGCTTGATAAGCTCCTTGGCCCGGCCCGATCGGGCGAGTTGACCCTCGGCACGTTTCACGCCATCTGCGCACGCTGGCTGCGCCGCGATGCGCCCGAGATCGGCCTGAGCCGCGACTTCGTGATCTTCGACGAAGACGATCAGCAGCAGCTCATCAAACGCGCGTTGACCGAACTCAACATCGACGATAAGAAGTACAAGCCCTCGGCGGTGTTGAATGCCATCTCGAATGCGAAGAACGAACTGATCACGCCCGAGATTTATCAGCCGCCCACTTACTGGCACGAGATGGTGCGCCGCATCTATCCGCGCTATCAGGAACTTTTGCGCCAGAGCAACGCGCTCGACTTTGACGATCTCCTGCTGGAAGTGGTGCGCCTGTTCGACGAGAAGCCCGACATTCTGGCGCGGTATCAGGATCGCTATCAGCACGTCCTCGTCGACGAGTTTCAGGATACTAACACGGTGCAGTATGCGTTGATCAGTCGTTTGTCCGCCAAATCGCACAACATTTTTTGCGTCGGAGATGAAGACCAGTCGATTTATAAATGGAGAGGCGCTGATTTCCGCAACCTCCAGCGCTTTCGCGAGCACAACCCCGGCCTGACGCAGATCGTCCTCGAAGAGAATTACCGTTCCACGCAGACCATCCTCGATGCGGCGCGCGGCGTGATTGACAAAAACACGCAGCGCACGCGGAAGAATCTGTTCACGCAGCGATCGGGCGGCACGGCGATCAGCATGTACGAAGCCTACAATCAAGACGACGAAGCGCAGTATGTCGTCGACACGATTCGACAGTTGATTAAGAAGGAGCAGTACAAGCTCTCCGACTTTGCCGTGTTCTATCGCACCAACGCACAGTCCCGCGCGATTGAAGATACCTTCGTACGGATGGGTGTGCCCTACCGGTTGGTGGGTGGCCTGCGGTTCTATTCGCGGCGTGAAATCAAGGACGTGCTGGCCTATCTGCGCCTCGTCCACAATCCGCACGACGCGGTGAGCCTGGCCCGCGTGATCAACGTGCCCGCACGCGGCATCGGTGCCAAATCTCTGGAAACGCTAGATGAGGTGGCGCGCCAGACGGGACGCACGCTTTATCAACTTGTCAGCGATCTGGCGCACACCGACACACCGCTGCCCGGCGTTACGGCCAAAGCCAGGCAATCCCTGACTGCTTTCGCGCAGCTGATCGATCGGTGGATTGATTCACCGCAGCGGGCGCGCAGCGTGGCTGAGCTAATGGATCTGGTATTGCGCGATTCAGGCTATTTCAAGTACGTTAACGACGGCACACAGGAAGGCACCGATCGCTGGGACAACATCAAGGAACTGCGTAACGTCGCATCGGATTACACCGAAGCGTTAGGCGATGATCCGCTGGCGCATTTTCTGGAAGATGTGGCGCTGGTGGCCGATGTCGATTCGTTGAAGGATCAGGTCGATGCGCCGGTGCTCATGACGCTGCATGCCGCCAAAGGGCTGGAATTCCCGGTCGTTTTCATCACCGGCATGGAAGAAGGCCTGCTGCCGCATGCGCGTTCGCTGGAAGATCCCGACGAGATGGCCGAGGAGCGCCGCCTGTGTTACGTGGGCATCACGCGCGCGAAAGATCGCGTGTTCCTGTCGTATGCCTTCCGCCGTTCGATGTGGGGCAGCAGCGATGTGGCAACGCCCTCGCGCTTCCTGAGTGACATTCCCGCGCAGTTGGTTAGCGGAACGGGATCGTATGCCGGTGTGAAACCAAGGGAATCCGCCGCCGTGCGCGCTGCAACGTGGGAGACGCCCATGGGGGCCAAGCCCAGCCGATCGGTTCCGGCGCAGTCCGCGGCGCCCTCACGCGCGTTGAAGTTCCGCGCAGGCCAACGCGTGCAGCATGCCACCTTCGGCGAAGGCATCGTGATCGAAAGCGAGCTCGATCGCAACGACGAAGAAGTGACGGTGGCCTTTAAGAAGGCGGGCATCAAGCGCCTGCTGGCGAGCTTTGCGAACTTGCAGAAACTACCGGGATGAAGCAAGATGCAAGAAGCAGGATGCAGGAAATGGCATCTTGCAATTTGCAACTTGCAACTTGTATCATGCAACGACTTCTCATTGACGGCCACAATCTCATCGGGCAGACGCCGGGTCTCTCGCTGGCGGATCCCAACGACGAGCAGAAACTCGTCGTGATGCTGCGCAAGTATGCCGCCCGCAAACAGGCGCGGATCGTCGTGGTGTTCGATTCGGGCAATCCGGGCGGGCGCTCGAAGGAACTATCGGGCGGGAACGTCACCGCTACCTTTGCCGGATCGCACACGATCGCCGATCGGGTCTTGATGGAGCGCATCCGCGAATTGAAGAAGCCGGGCGATTGGATTGTCGTCTCATCCGATCGAGAAGTGCAGCAAGCCGCGCAGCAACGCAAGATGACGGTATGGAGCTCAGCCGAGTTTGCCAGAAGAATGGGGCCGGCCCCGCAGCGCGAGAGCGAGCCGCCGGAGCCGAAGGACAGCGGGCTGACCAAGGCCGAGGTTGATGAATGGTTGCGGTTATTTGGCAAGGAAAATAACCAGCCCCGCTCGAAATGAGTGGGGCTGGTCTGTTGGTGGGCCCAGCTGGGGTCGAACCGGCAACCAACGCTTTATGAGAGCGCTGCTCTAACCTTTGAGCTATGGGCCCGTGATCTACGGCGATTATAAGCATTAACCGCAGCGGCGTCAAACGGTTGTTACTTGATTTTCTCTTTGGCCTGCGCACTCCAGCCGGTGCCGGCATAGTTTTGAACCACGACACGATAGGCCGCCTGCGCCTTCGCAGTATCTCCGAGGTAGTCCCACGCTAACGCTTCCAAGTAACGTGCCAATCCTGCTTCCCACGGATCACCAGAAGTGTAGCCTTTGAGTAGAGACAGGGCCTGCCGTGGATCGCGCTTGCGATACATGGCTTCAATAGCGCGAGAGATGGGCGAGGGTGAAGGAAGATGCCACCAAGCCGATGATGGCGTCGAGCCAACAGAGTCGCGTTTATCCTGACGTGCAAAACGCTGGCCGTTCCACTCAACTGTATAGGTGTGATCCTTGCTGATGCTTGTAATCTCTGGGCGCCCATCGCCGTTTCGATCGGCAATTTTTAGACTAGGCCAATTGTAAGTATCGCCCGTTTGGCTTGCTGTCACAGGAGCATCTACTGAGGTATCTAACACACGATAAACCTGCCCGTCCGACAAGAATGCCCACACATGATTATCGAGTAGGCCGATCGGATCTTTAATGCGATCATTGTTCAGATCATATCTCGCTGAAAGCAATTTCCAGGTCAAACCAAGCCGGCTTGCCTGCTTCTCAATTGGCTCTTCACGCGTCCAAGTTTGCCAGACGATTAAGTGATTTTCTTCGCAGAAAGCAGAGGGCCCTGTCGGCAGCGGATGAACCAGGAAATCCACCGCAGGGATATCTGCCAGCGGCGGATACCAGTCCGCTCGATCGGATTTCCTAAGCCAGCGACAGACACGCCATAAGCTGTTTTGACCGCGGGCAAGAACTTGCAAGTTAGGCACATACTGAGTGATCAGTGCGTCAGGATAATCTGTGAGGATGCGCTGCCACGTTTGCTGCGCCGCTGCCGGCTGGCGCAAAAACAACTGCACAATACTGATATCCATCAAGGTATAGGGCGTGTATTCAAATGGTTCGGTCACGCGCTGTTCAGCCAACCGCTGGAGGACTTCCAATGCTTCCTGAAACCGCCGGTCATCCATCAGGTGACTGGCCCACTGGAAATCGGCAATGGGGCCAGTCTGGTTGTGGGGAACTTTCTCAGACGGAATGAATTCACCGTTGTCCCACTTAAAAATGACATCGTAAGAGAAGAAAGGCTCACAACCCAAATTGCCACAGCCACCTTCGGTTGCCGTAATGACAATATTGCCCCCTACGCCTGGGCCAATGGTGATTCCATTAGGCTCCCAGCCCCCATCCACGAAGGGGATATCCTGCCACTGTCCATTCCGATAGGTCCGAATGAGCAGATTGTCGAAGCACTGCGACGCTCCACAATGGATTTTGCTATAAGCCAAGTCGTTGTAGCCGTCCGCGTTCAAATCATAGGTGGCTTTCACCTCAATTCCATCTAACGAGACAACTGCTGTATCCAAGAGTTCGATCTGGTATCTACCTTGTACACGGCGCAACCAGTACAAACCATGAAAGCCAAAAGTATCCATGTCTCGCGGGTAAAACGACATGAAGATCAAGTAATCAGGCTCGTCATTGTTGTCCAGATCGGTCTTGATCAGGCGTAAGCGATTTTTCCACTGCTCTTCAAAACCTTCAGGTAAGCCGCGTGCCGCTTGAAATGCAGATGCGACCTGCTCGTTTAACCAATCGTCGATGAGCCAGCTCAGTTGAATCTGATAATGCCCATAGGATGCGGTATCCATGAGTCGTTCAATCAATTGTTCGCGCAACGACGTCTGCGGATGGCGATACCAGAAATCGAGCAGCATCATGGCGTAACAATCAATGCGATAGGGCGTTCGGGCAGGGCAATCAATGTCGTAAGGACTGGTTGTCAGCAGCTGGGTAGTTTGATCCAATTCCCTTTGCGCCGTCGCATTTGGTGTAGGCGTAACTGTCGGTTGGCGTGTCGCCGTGATCGTCTTGGTTGGCGCAAGCGAGGCCGCCTGCCCCACCGCCGGTTTGAAGAGTGACGCGCTGAGCAGTAGCAATGTGCCCAGTATGATGAACAACCCGACCCGCCGACGCAGGTTTGTCATGACTCGCTTCTCCTGAAGGCTAAACGTGAGCGCA
This sequence comes from Anaerolineae bacterium, assembly GCA_003154115.1. Taxonomy (GTDB): domain Bacteria; phylum Chloroflexota; class Anaerolineae; order Fen-1058; family Fen-1058; genus Fen-1058. The sequence goes on along the minus strand of PMCF01000365.1, from coordinate 11,090 downwards.
TTCTATCCAACTTGACGCTAAATGAAAAACGGATTGGAGCAAGTGCACCTGCTTCAATCCGTTGATTCGTTTAGCTATCCGCTGAAGGCCCTTATCCGCTTACAACTTCTGCGTGACGCCTCCCGCCATTTGTTTGCCGATGGCGACGACGGCCTTCACGGTGAAGCCGAACTTCTCGGTCAACACATCCGCCGGGGCTGAGGCGCCGAAGCGTTCGATGCTCATGATCTTGCCCAGATCGCCCACATACTTGTGCCAGCCCTGCGCGATGCCGGCCTCGATCGCCAGGCGCGCTCTCACTTTCGGAGGCAGGACACTTTCGCGGTATCCGCGCGGCTGCAAGTCGAAGAGCTTCCAGCTGGGCAGACTGACCACGCGCGTCTTGACGCCCTGCTTGATCAGCTCTTCCCGCGCATTCACGGCGAGTGACACTTCTGATCCCGTTGCGATCAAGATGACGTCCGGCAGGCCGTCGCTGTCGATCAGGATGTAGCCGCCGCGCCGGACGTTGTCCGCCGACGCCATGACGGATCGATCGAAGGTGGGCACAGCCTGGCGGGAGAAGATCAACGCCGTGGGGCCGTGCTTCCGCTCGAGCGCGATCTGCCACGCGACCGCGACCTCATTCGCATCGGCCGGCCGGATGACGTCCAAATTAGGGATTGTCCGCAGCGCGGCCAGGTGCTCCACCGGTTGATGCGTGGGGCCGTCTTCGCCCAGGAAGATGCTGTCGTGCGTGAAGACGAAGATCACCCGCTGCTCCATCAACGCGGCGAGACGAATGGCGGGGCGCATGTAATCGGCAAATTGCAGGAACGTGGCGGTGAAGGGAATCACGCCGCCATGCAGCGCGAGGCCGTTGCTCAAGCTGCCCATCGCATGTTCGCGCACACCATACGGAATGTTGCGGCCGGCATAGTTCCAGCCGCCGCCAACCATACCTTGTTGATCGGCGACTTGCGCCGCGGGGCTTTGGAAGTCGCCCAGATCTTTGAGCGCCGTGTTAGTGGATGGGTTCAAGTCCGCCGAACCGCCGATCAGGTTTGGCACCTGCGCGGCCAACGCGTTGAGAACTTGCCCGCTCGAGACGCGCGTGGCCTGGCCTTTGCCCGCCGGGAAGACCGGCACGTTGTTGTTCCACGTCTCCGGTAGTTCACCTTTCAACACGCGTGCCAGCTCAGCAGCGAGTTCAGGATAAGCCTGTTCGTAGGCATCGAACCTGGCTTCCCACGCAGTTTGTTGCGCTTGCCCCAGCTTGATCGCTTCACGGAAATGATCGAGCGCTTCGCCGGGAATGGTGAACGGCGGCTCCACCGGCCAGCCCAGATTTTCTTTGGCGGCCTTCACTTCAGCGAGGCCCAGCGGCGAGCCGTGCGCTTCGAAGGTATTCTGCTTGTGGGGGGCGCCGAAGCCGATGATGGTGTGGACGCGAATCAACGTGGGGCGCAAGGTGTCCGATCGGGCGGCCGCGAGCGCCGCTTCGATTGCCGCCAGATCGTTGCCGTCTTCCACCAGCAGCACTTGCCAGCCATACGCTTCAAATCGCCTGGTCACATCTTCCGTGTAAGTGAGATCGGTCGCCCCGGCAAGCGTGATGCGATTGTCGTCGTAGAGATAGATCAACTTGCCCAGCTGCCAGTGCCCGGCCAGCGAAGCGGCTTCGTGCGAGATGCCTTCCATTAGATCGCCGTCGCTGACGAGGCCGTATGTGGTGTGATTGATGAGGTCGTGACCGGGTCGATTGTAGCGCGCGGCCAGATGTGCTTCGGCCATGGCCATGCCGACACCCATCGCAAAGCCCTGACCCAACGGGCCGGTCGTCGCTTCGACGCCGGGCGTGAGGCCGTGCTCGGGATGCCCCGGCGTCTTGCTGCCCCACTGCCGGAAGTTTTTGAGTTCATCCAGCGAGAGATCGTAGCCGGTGAGATGTAATAACGAATACAGCAGCATGGAGCCGTGTCCGCCCGATAAGACGAAGCGGTCCCGATCGGGCCAGCTGGGATCGCTCGGGTTGTGGCGCAAGAACTTGGTCCACAGCACGTACGACATCGCCGCCGCGCCCATCGGCAAGCCGGGATGGCCGGAGTTGGCTTTTTGTACGCCATCGACGGAAAGAAAGCGAATGGTGTTGACGCAGAGTTGATCGAGATTGGATACGGAAGACATGGAATAATCCCCTTCTTTTGGTGGGATGAGATAATCCCCTTTTTTCACCTAGTGCGCCGCCTGTGCGAAGCACAGGATACGGCGTGGTGGGATAGGTTTTACCTATCAGGCGCTTCAGCGCGCCCGTGAGATAAGCCAATTATACGTCAAAATTTGCCCAACACTTCCAGTGCGGAGAGTATAACGCCAAAGTGTTGGTGACTTTTCAGTTGCTCCCGCCCGCGGAGCGTGGATACACGCTCCGCGGGCGGTTGGCGGCGATGGATGTACCCATCCATCGCGGAGCACTACCGGAAACCCGAAGGCTGCCCAACAATTTTATGATATACCCCAGTGCGGACGCTCCGGCTAAGGCGAGTCCGCACCAGTTGTGATATACTCGCCCCAATCAATTCAGACGAGAGGTGAGCAAATGGGGATCGGCATCGTACTCGACTTGATCATCTTGTTCGCGCTGGTCGGCGGCATCTTGTGGAACATGAACCGCGGTTTTGCTCGGGCGTTGGTGGGGCTGTTCATGCTGTTCCTGGCGGTGACGTTTGCAGCACTGCTGTATGGCCCGCTCATCAATTGGTTTGGCAACGCGTTGCAGAATTCAGGATCGGGCCGCACTGGCGGAGCGGTGGTGTTTGCCGGGATGCTGATTCTGTTCTATAGCATCCTGGAATATACTGTCAGCCGCAACTATCCGAAGTTGAGTATACGGCGCTTGGGCGTGTGGGACAACATTCTGGGCGCCATTGTCGGCATTGTCTGGTCGATGCTGGCCATTAGCCTGCTGCTGCTGGTGCTGGACTTTGCCGTCATCACGGTCGGCGGCGAAGTATCGTTCATCGGCGAACTGCTGCGCACGTCGTTTCTGGTGAAAGTGTTCCGAGCGTTCTTTCAAATTCCGATGGCTCCGCTGCGGCTCCTGTTTCCCCAGGGCCTGCCGGAAATCTTGCGGTACTTCACGAGCTAGGTGTCGATGTCGATCGTTATCGACGGGGGAAGGGCCGCGTGCTTTTCCCCCGTTTGTTTTGGTGCAGGTGAAACGTGCTAGAAACTCATCACTGGCATACGCTGGAACTTCCTAAAGTCTTAGCGAAGCTGGCCCGCTACACGTCGTTCTCGGCCAGCACCGAACTGGCCCAGGAACTGGAACCCTCGACGTTTGCGGATGTGGTGACGCAGCGCTTGGCGGAAACGCGCGAGGCCCGCTTGCTGCTAACCACGCGCAGCGATCTGGGATTTGGCGGCGTGCACGATGTGCGTCTGTTGGCCGAGAATGCGCTGCGTGGCATGCGCTTGCTGCCGGTCGATCTGTTGGCGGTGCGCAGCACGTTAATCGCCGCGCGCGATCTGCGTCGCTCGTTGATGCGACTGGAATCTCAATTTCCCCGCTTGGCCTCGCACGCCCAACGGTTGTTCGAATCGACGGGCTTGATCAACGAGATCGGCCGCTGCATCGACGAGAACAACGGCGAGGTGCGCGACGAGGCGACGCCGGAACTGGCCGAAGTGCGCCGCAGCCTGCGCGAGGTGTTCGGCCGCGTGCAGGAAAAACTGCGCCGCATTCTCAGCACATCGCGCAACGCGCCCTATCTGCAAGAAGCCATCATCACGCAACGCGGCGGCCGCTACGTCATTCCGATCAAGGCCGACTTCAAAGGCCGCATTCAAGGCATCGTGCACGATCAGTCAGCCAGCGGCGCGACGTTGTTTATCGAACCCTTGGCGACGGTGGAACTCAATAATCAAATGCGCGAGTTGCAGGTGCGCGAACAGCATGAAGTCGATCGGGTGTTGGGGATGCTGTCCAATCTGATCGCCGCCGACGCGCAGCCCATCATCTGGAGCATCGAAGCGCTGGCCGAACTCGACGTGATCTTCGCCAAGGCGAAATATGCGGATGACACCAACTCGATCGAGCCGGCCATCGAAAACGGCCCGCGCGCCACGCTGCGGTTGATCCGCGCGCGGCATCCGCTGCTCGATCCGCAGACCGTCGTGCCCATCGACATCGATCCCGATCCCAACACGCACATCATCGTGTTGACAGGCCCCAACACGGGCGGCAAGACCGTTACGTTGAAAACGGCCGGCTTGTTGGCGCTGATGACCCAGTGCGGCTTGCACATTCCGTGCAGCGCAGGCTCGGCGCTTAGCATCTTTGAAGACGTCTTCGCCGACATCGGCGACGAGCAATCGATCGAGCAGAGTCTCTCGACGTTTTCGTCGCACATGGTCAACATCACGGGCTTCATCGATCGCGTGGGGCCGAAGTCGCTGGTGCTGTTCGACGAGTTGGGCGCGGGCACCGATCCGGCAGAAGGTTCGGCCTTGGCTCGATCGATCCTCGACACGATCAAGCTTACCAACGCGATGACGCTCGTCGCCACGCACTATCCCGAATTGAAAGTGTGGGCGCACACCACGCCGGGCGCCGTCAACGCCTCGGTGGAGTTCGATCCGGAAACGCTGCGCCCCACCTACAAACTCACGATCGGCTTACCGGGCCGCTCGAATGCGTTTGCCATCGCCACGCGCCTCGGTTTGCCATCAAACATCGTCGCGCATGCCAAATCGATGGTGACCGAAGGCGATCTGAAGGTCGAAGATTTGCTGGCCGAGATTCATCAGCAGAAAGAAGCGATCGCGCAATCGCGTGAGATCGCCGATCGGGCGCGACATGAAGCAGAGACGATGGCACGTCAACTGCGCGAACGATTAAACAAGATCGAAGGCGAACGCACGGACATCCTTGCGTCAGCACGCGAAGATGCGCAGGCGCAAGTAGAACTGCTGCGCGAAGAGATTGATCGGTTACGAAAGAATCTCTCGGCTGGAGAAAAACCGGAAGTCACCACGATCGTGGCCCAGATCGAGCAACTGGAAGAGTTGGCCGAAGCTATCGCGCCGCCCCTGCCGCCGATCGAGAAGCCATCGCTCGGGCCGCGCAAGCCCATCCGTTTGGGCGATACGGTCTATGTCGAAAAGATCAACTCGACGGGCGAAGTCACCAAGATCGAACGCGGGATGATCGAAGTCGCCGCGGGTTCACTGCGCCTGAAGGTCAAGCCGGAGGAAGTGGAATGGCGCGTGTCGCCTAAACCGGCCGAGGTCAGCGTGGCTTCTGCGCAAGTGAAGCTCACCTCGCATGCGCGCATGGAGATCGATCTGCGCGGGCTGCGCGTGGACGATGGCGTGGATGAACTCGAACGCCAGCTCGACGCGGCGTATCTGAACGGTATGCCGTTCGTGCGCATCATTCACGGCAAGGGCACGGGCGCGATGAAGAAGGCTGTGCGCGAAGCGCTGCACAGCAATCCGCACGTCAAACGTTTTGAAGGCGGCAAGGATGAGGAAGGCGGCGATGGCGTGACGATTGCGTTTTTGATTGCTGATTTTTGATTGCTGATTTGGCCTGGGTTGTCTACCAGGCCAGTTTGGCGGGATACTGCTGAATGATGGGATCGTTGCTGATGAGAGTGGCCTCTTCGACCAGCGCTTGCGCGACCAGCAGCCGATCAAACGGGTCTTTATGATGATCGGGCAAGGTTTCCAAGGTTAGCACGTGATTGAGTGTGATGGATAGTATCTCAACACCGTTCGTCTGTCGCTGGTTGGCGATGATGCCGCCGAGCGGACTGGCGAATTTCAATTTACCCAAATGAGATTTGATCTGCATCTCCCAGGCGCTGACCACACTGAGTAACAAGGTATTGGCCGGATCCTGGCACATGGTCAGCACCGAGGCGGGCAGATTAGCCGGGGCGCTGTCCCACCAGATGAAAGCATGGGTATCGAAGAGCAGCTTCATGCTTCTCCCGTCCAGAAGTTATCTGGAAGCGGAGCATCAAAATCCGGGCTGATCCAGATTGAGCCATTGTGCAGACCGGCGACACGCTGCATGGCAGCGATGTTGAGCGGCGTCAAGCGAGCGATCGGCAAGTTATTTTGGGTGAGGATGACTTCTGTGCCGCCAGTCACCGAAGACAGCAGCTCTGGGAAACGAGTCTGGGCCTCACGGACATCGACAGTTTTTGTGGTCATACGTCCCTCCTTTCTATGAATCAATTGTACTACAAGGTGGCATCAATTGATTTGGTGGATTTCATCACCTGATAATCGGCGGATAAGCATCGAATCTCAAGGGACAGGCGTTGTATACTGGCGACATGGAAACGAACAAGCGCTGGATCATCCTGTTAATATTTGTGACTTGCACGTTCGGCCTAGCGGCATGTGCGGCTTCGCCCACGATGCCGACCATGACTACTCCCGCGCCAACCTCAACTTCTGCGGCAGTCCTTCCGACAGACACACTTCAACCTACTGGCACGCTAACCCCAGCGCCTATCTCTGCCCTGAGCACTGATGATGTGCCTATGGTGCAAGTGCCGGCTGGCAATTTCATCATGGGCAGCACGGGTGAAGAGATCGCGCACGCAGAGCAAATGGCCCGGCCATATGCCAGCGCCTACAATGATTTTGCACGTGATGAATGGCCGCCTATGCTGGTCTATCTGGGTACGTTTGAAATCGATCAATACGAAGTCACTCAAGCCAGGTATCAGCATTGTATTATGGCTGGCGTGTGTCCACCGCCCTATCTCTGGTGGAATTTCGGTGGCATGCACAGCTACGAGGGCACTGCGCCATATGCGCCCTATGACGACACCGATGCTGCCCTGCCCGTCTATGTTCGTCGGCCGACAGACGCCGAGGCTTATTGCCAATGGGTGGGCAAACGGCTGCCGACCGAGGCTGAATGGGAGAAAGCCGCACGCGGCACGGATGGGCGAATTTATCCGTGGGGCAATGAGTGGGATGCAGCCAAACTTCAACCCGCCGATATGCCGCTTCCAGTGGGAAGCTATCCGGCCGGAGTCAGTCCCTACGGCGCACTGGACATGGCTGGCAATGCACCTGAATGGGTTGGCAATCAGTACAGCGTTTATCCGGGCGGACACTATACCGAGACAGCTTACTTCATTGACAGCAAATTGGGATTCGTCCGTCGCGGTGGATACTTTGGAAATATCTCGACCGATAGCCTACCTGAAACGATTTATCGGGCGGCGAATCGTTTTATTGGAAGTAATACCACGGCCAGCGGCTTTCGGTGTCTACGAGGCCCAGCGCCCTTGCCGCTGGAAAAGGCAGTCGTGTCGACGATGACGATCGCGCAGCCACCGCCAGCAACTAATGTCGACCTGAGCAAAATGGTTGAAATCCCGGCGGGCGAGTTTCAAATGGGGAGTACGCTCATTTCTTCTTCGCTGCATATCGTCTATCTGGATTCGTTCTATATCGACCGCTATAAGACCACGAATGCGGAATACGTTGAGTTTCTGAATGCCCTTGGTCATATCTTTTCGGCCTGCGGTGGCATAACGTGTGCCGGCCTGCGACCAGTCAATGTGTATCAATATGAATTCCCAAGCCGAATTCTTCAGGAAGGTGAACGATTTACGGTTGAGATAGGTTATGAAAGTTATCCCGTCGCTGCCTTAACGTGGGAAGGCGCCGACGCTTATTGCCGCTGGCGTGGCAAGCAACTACCGACGAGTGCCCAATGGGAGAAAGCCGCTCGCGGGCCAGAAGGGCTGGTTTATCCCTGGGGATATAAATGGGAACCAAACAAATGCACTGACAAACCGGAACCTGTGGGTAGTGATCCGAGTGATGTCAGCCCTTATGGCTTATTTGATGTTTCTTGCAGTGTTCTGGAATGGATGTCTGATTGGTACGCGCCAGATTATAGTTATTCGCCCGAGGAAAATCCATCCGGCCTTGAACGACCACGAATTCCTCGCGAGCGAGTAGTACGTCCTCATCCCAGCGGCGGTGCGCTGGACTTACCCGGCCTCTGGCAACATGATGCGCTTTCGCTTACCCCTGTCGGAGTTCGATGTGCCTATTCACCTACACCTTAACCACGTAATGCTGCTATGACCTTCTTCATCGGTTCCGCCGTCTGGGCGCATCAAGGTTGGGTGGGCAACTTTTTTCCAAAAGGGACGAAGCAGGCCGACTATCTGCGTGAATACGCCAAACGCCTCACCACGGTTGAGGGCAACACCACGTTTTGGGCAACGCCTTCGGTTGAAACCGTCCTCCGTTGGGCCGAAGACACGCCCGCACATTTTCGTTTTTGTCCCAAGTTGCCGCGCAGTGTGAGTCACGCCGGGCAGTTGATGCCGCATCTCAGCGAGACACAGCGCTTCGTCGATCTGATGCGCAACTTCGGCACGCGGCTTGGCCCGCTGTTTCTGCAACTCCCACCGCGCTATTCGCCCAAGTTGAGCAACGACTTGCAGAAGTTCCTTGCAGCATGGCCGCGTGAGGTGAAACTCGCCATCGAAGTGCGCCACCTCGATTGGTTCGGCGAGCCGCAGCATTCCGCGTTGAATGATCTGCTGCGGGCGCATGATGTGGCGCGGGTGCTGATCGATACGCGACCTATCCGCACTATGCCGGAAGCGAAGATCGAAGATGGGAAGGTAAAGGTGCTGCTAGAGCAAGCGCAAGAACGCAAGCCCGATGTGCCGCTGCTGCCTGAACGCACAGCTTCGTTCGCGTTTGTGCGCTACATCGGTAGCCCTGATGTGGCAGCGAATGCACCACTGTTGGAGGAATGGGCCAATCGAATGGCGGGGTGGTTGAAAGAAGACGCGACGATCTTCGCGTTCTGCCATTGCCCCGACGAAACGTTTTCACCGCAGATTTGCCGGGAGTTGCATCAGCGGGTGGCCGCACGAATGAAGATCGATCCGCTGCCGTGGGAAGAGGCAGATCGCGAAGCGCCGGCTAACTACACGCAAGCCTCGCTGTTCTGAATAAAGATTGGACACGGATTACACAGATTTCACGGATTTTTGCTTCTATCCGTGTTCATCCGTGAAATCCGTGTCCAAATGCTTTTATTTCAATTCCACTTCGCGCCGCACCGTTCCCGCTCGGGCATGCCGCGCTTCGATCTTGAGCGTGCCGCCGTTAGGCGCAGCGATGACCCACTCGGCTTTCACCCGATCAGGCGTGCCCTCGTCGGTGGACCAGAGGATGCTGCGCTTCTGAAAGCGTCCTTCCAGTTGGCCACACTCGATCTTCTTCTCGCCGTTGACGAGTGTCGCGCCTGCGGGCAAAGTAAGTTCCACTTCGATGGGGCGCACGGCTTTGCGATCGAGCGCTTTTTGCGTGACGTTGGTCGGCAGCCAGCCGGTGTTGCACAACACCAAGCGGATGTGATAAACACCATCGCCGACGGGTTTCACGTCGAGCGAATGCACTTCCAGCTTTGGCGAGATCAAGAGATGGAAGATCGCAAAATCGCTGTGCGGCGCGATTTCCTTCTCGAGAAATTCAGCGGGCGGGTTGCTCCAGCAATACATGAAGTCCCAGCCGCCCAACTCCACCGGCCCCAACTGCGGATGCTCGAACGGGTACCAATCGACGTAGCCTTTGCGGTTGAGCACTTCATCATTCCACTTCAGCAACTTCAGATCATCCTCAATCGGATGATCGCGCATCCATTCGATCAGGTGATAGTCCTTCAGGCCGATTTGTTGCTGCGGGCTCCAGAACTCGGTCGTCCAGGCATACACGCCCACGTGATCGTACATCCAATCGTCTGAGCCGCCGCGAATGATTTGCTTCGGCTCGTACTTGAAATCGTGAAAGACCGATTTGGCCGGATAGCCCGTGATCTTGGTGGCCCGCTCGCCAATGTATTTGTAGGCGCGCAAATCGGCGTTGGGAAAATCATCGTCGGCGTGAGCGGAGTAAGGGCGCAGATGCACACCGCTGAAAGTGTGATACGTGATGTAACCGGTGATGTTGGGCCGATCGATCACGGCCTGCACCATCGCGCGAATCTCCGGCTCAGAGGTGGGATATGGCCCCGCCCCTTTTTGATCGCTTTCGGTCGACCATTCCATAGGATAGTTGCGATTGAGATCGAGGCCGTGCAGTGCGGGCGCGGTCTTGATGGTGACGCCGTCGTAATTTTGCAGCGTGCCTTCGGTCAACAACCGATAGAACTCGCCGCCGGGCGTGACCGGCGCGCCGGGCGCGTCGTCGGGCTCGCGCGGGATCAGCAGGCGCGGATCGCCAGGGTAAGGCTTCCACGCACCGTTGGGATCGCGCACGCGCATCATGAGGATGCGGCCATCGCCGTCGAGGTCTTCTTCGATCAGGCCGTCCTGCTGATCGGTGCGCGGGTAGGGGCGCACACTTGATCGGATGAACCTGGGCCGATCGGCTAACGCCCACTCCGCGCCATCGGGATTCAGGCGGGGGATGATGTAGAAGGCGCGCGTGTCCATCACGCGCGTCACCTTTTCATCGACACCATATTGAGAGAGTAACTTGTTGATCAGATGCAGCGCTGCCGTGCAGCCGGTCACTTCGGTGGCGTGGATGTTGGCCTCGATGAGGAAGGCGGGCTTAGCGGTATCCGGGCCGGTGGCGAAATGGGTGACAGTCGCCAGCCAGATGTCGCGCCCCTCGAAAGATTTACCGATCGAGACCAGCTTCAACCGATCGGGTTGTTCGCCAGCCCAGGCTTGAAGGATCGCTGTGAGTTCGTCATATTTGTAGAATTTGTCGAAGCGGACGGCGGGCATGATCGATCTCCCAAAAAGGATGACGGGATTGTACGCCAAATGAAGTCGCTTGTCGATCGTAAAGTAGATTTGTATTTTTGCGCATCATTGACTATAATGTCGCCCCATCAAACAGGCGGCCCATGTTGGCCCCGGTTCTTTTACCAAACTTTAACGGAATCCTTATACTATGCTAACTATTTCACACCTTTCACCTGCCCGTCCCTACCCCGTTATTACGAAACCGTTGTCCCTTCCTCTGCTTAATCCGTTGCCTGGTTGCTCCTGTTGTCCTTAGCTGCATAGCGTTTTTCGGGCGATGATTTTCGTTTCGGC
>PMCF01000073.1 GCA_003154115.1 Anaerolineae bacterium | reverse complement strand
GCCAAATTCGGGAAGTACTGAGACTGAAGAATTCAAGGATTCTGCGACGATATTCTTCCGGCTGATGATCTTCGATGTCGCGATGAGCGGCTTCCGGGATGCGCCAGATTTCCCTGGGTTCACGGGCCTGCGCAAAGGCCAGATCGCTCTCGGCCTTGGGTACGATCACATCCTGCGCGCCGAATATCAACAACAGTGGGCGTGGCGCAACCCGACCGATCCACCGTGCCAGATCGATCTCAAACAAATTCAGCTGCGTCCGCAAGCAAGCCGTAATGAGCAGTAAGCGCGCGCACAGATATGCTACGCCTTCAGGCAGGCCGCGCTCGCTTAAGCCGCCCGCTACGGCGCTCACGATCGTCACGAATGGACTATCGGCCACCACCGCGTTGATATCCTCATAGACTGCCGCGGCGGCAATTGCCACCGTTCCACCCATCGAAAAACCCAGCACGCCGACGCGCTCCGCGCCTTTTGATTTGGCGAACTGAACGGCAGCAATCAAGTCGTAGCGCTCGTTGAATCCAAGGGTTACCACCTCACCTTCACTTTGCCCATGCGCGCGCCAGTTGAACAGCAGCACATTGAAGCCTGCCTCGTGCAGCCACGGCGCAACGTGTACATCCGCATCCAGCGATCCATTCGCGCCGGAGCAGACGATGATGGTCTTCGCGGAATTGTCAGCAGGAATGTACCAGCCGCGCAGCGTCAAGCCATCGCCCGATCGGAACTCAGCGGCCTCAGCGGTCAGCCCGTAATGTTCAGGCGTATCAGCCTCATCGGGCGGTCGCCGGGCCAGCAGATAGTTCGAGCCGAGCCAGGCGAGGGCGGCGATGAGCAATAGCGGGATGGCGAAGAGCATGAAAATGAGTGGCATATTGCCTGGTTGTAAATGATGAGTGAAGAGTGACGAGTGAAGCGCGAATTGTCACCGTTCGCTATTCACTCGTCACTTTTCACTTTTCAGCTTTAGTAGTGCCAGCATCTCCGCCTTCAATGCTTCAAACGTGCCCGCGAAGATTGACTCGCGAATCTGCCGCATCGTGTCCAGCAAGAAGTGCAGATTGTGGATCGAGGCGAGATACAGGCCCAGGATTTCCTTGGACACCATCAAATGCCGGATGTAGCCGCGCGTGAAATGTTGGCAAGCATAGCACGGGCAGCCTTCTTCGATCGGCCTTTTGTCTTCGCTGAGCGATAGGTTGCGCAAGTTCATGCGGCCGCTGTGGGTGAATGCCGCGCCGTGCCGCGCCAATCGCGTGGGCAGCACGCAGTCAAAGATATCGATGCCGCGTGACACCGCCTCAAAGAAATCTTCCGCCGTGCCCACTCCCATCAAGTAGCGCGGCTTGTTTTCGGGCAGCAGCTGATCGGTCAGATCGAGCACGGTGTGCATTTGCTCTTTGGTTTCGCCCACGGCCAATCCGCCCACGGCATAGCCGGGAAAATCCAGATCGATCAGGAAGCGCGCCGACTGCTCGCGCAGATCGGGAAAGACGCCACCCTGCACGATGCCGAACAGCGCCTGATCCGATCGGGTGTGCGCTTTCTGGCAGCGCTCGGCCCATAGGTGCGTGCGGCGCAGCGCCTGCTCGTTGTATTCGCGCTGTGTGGGCGGCGCGCACTCGTCCAGCACCATGGCGATGTCTGCGCCGAGGTTCTCTTCGATCGACATGACCTTCTCCGGCGTGAAGCGGTGTGTGCTGCCGTCGAGATGCGAGCGGAAGGTCACGCCATCGTCGTCGACCTTGCGCAGGTCTTGCAGTGAGAAGACTTGAAAGCCGCCAGAGTCGGTGAGCAGCGGCCCGGCCCAGCCCATAAATTGATGCAGCCCGCCCATGCACGCGATGAGCTCATCGCCGGGGCGGAGGTAGAGATGATAGGTGTTGGAGAGAACCAGCGTCGCGCCGAGTTCTTTCAAATCGCGGGGCGGCACACCCTTCACGGTCGCCGCCGTGCCGACGGGCGCGAAGACGGGCGTGGGAATATCGCCGTGCGGAGTGCGAAACACTCCGGCGCGGGCGCGGCCAACTTGAGCGAATTTTTCGTAGGTGAAGAAGTTATTGGACACGGATGAACACAGATGACACGGATAGATTTTGGTTATTTGAAACGAGTGATGGCATACAAGGTCTCGTCAATGGGCGCGCGCACCCATTCGGCGATGTGGCGATACTTCGCCTGGAAGTATAGGCTGCGCAAGAAATTCTTCGTGTTAAGATGCCGCTGACGCCACTCGCCCACGCGTTCGATCGGCGCGAAGCTCTTGATCCACGGTTCAATCTCACGCTCGATCAGCAAATCGCGGCCCAACAGGCTGAGCGAAGCATAAGCCAGCCGCTCATCCTCTTCCGCTGTGTAGATCGTTTCGATAGTCGATGCCTTAACCTGAATTGCTTCCAGGATGCGGAGTAACCCAGCGCGCTGGATTTCTTCACACTGTGCTAACTCATCCAGCAGATCGGCGGTATGCGCTATGGCATGCGCCCAGCTTTTGACTTCCACATAGCCACGTAAATCGTTTTCGCGAGTGAAGTACTCCAGTACCTTATCCAGGGTAGCATGTACTTCATGGCGTGCCAAGAAAGGCTGCTGGCGGTGGTGGTAGATGGGCCACACGCACAACAAGGCTGAGAACGAACGCATAAAGACTGTATCGGTGTCTCTTTCACCCAGCCCGCAGAGGAGATGCTGATCATCGAGCAAGATATTCAGCATGGTGTGATACTGATCGGACGAGTACAGTCCAGCGTGCGCCCATTTAGTGAACGTAGTGTAGATCAGCTTATCGCGCAGTTCAGCATCAATTGAGCCGAGGTGCGCCATCATGTCCAGCGTTACTGACCAGTAATCGACGTTATCCGGCACGCGATAGTCGTTCGCGGCGATGGTCTGCAGTTGTTGTTTCAGTTCATTCTCAGTGAGCATGAAGTTGCCTTCGCGGAAAGTGCCGGAATTATAGCACGGCGGCATCAACGGATAGCGGATAAGGTCTTCAACAGATGGGCAACGAATAAGCGGATGCGCGAGTCAGCGGTGGTGGTGCTATACTTGCGCCATTCTTTTGTGGCGCTACACACATGAGTGAACCAATCAGAAATCAGAAATCGGAAATCAGAAATCCCCCTCGCCCCACATGGGCCGAAATCGATCTACTGGCGTCGGAATATAACATCCATCGCATTCGCAGTTTGCTTGCGCCCGGTGTGAAAATGCTGGCGATGATCAAGGCCGAGGCTTACGGGCACGGCATGGCCGGCATTGCGCGTGCGGCTGAGCGGGCCGGTGCGTCGATGCTGGGTTTTGCGGCGTTGTCGGAAGCGCTGTCGTTGAATAGTGAATCGCATCCTGAGCGGACGCTGAGCGAGCAACGCGAGACGAAGCGGGAGTCGAAGGATGCGCGCTCTTCGACTGCGCCGCTGCGCGGCTCCGCTCAGAGTGCTTCACTGCCAAAACTGGTCGTGGGCTGGACGCCGGGCTGGCTGGCCGAGTCGGCGATTCAGAACGACATCACCTGCACACTGACCGATCTTGACACGGCGGGTGAGTTTGCCCGCGTTGCACAGGCGATTGGCAAATCGGCGCGCGTGCACGTGAAGGTCGATACCGGGATGCATCGCCTGGGCTTCATGCCTGATGAAGCCGTGGATGCTATTGCGAAGATCATTTCAATGGAAGGGCTTATTTTCGAAGGGGTCTTCACGCACTTTGCCAAAGCCGATGAAGCCGATCCCGCTTACACTTACGGCCAGTTCGAGCAATTCAAGCGCATCTTGAGCGAAGTGGAAGCGCGCGGTATTCATATCCCGATCAAGCACTGCGCCAACTCGCCGACGATTCTGCGCTTCCCTGAGATGCATCTCGATATGGTACGGCCCGGCATCATTTTGCACGGTCTCCATCCCAGCGAGGATGTGCTGTGCCCCAGCGACTTCAAGCCCGTGATGACTCTGAAATCCATGGTTGCTGCGGTGAAGCTGTTGCCGCCCGGATCAGCGGTGTCGTATGGCGGCACGTACATCACGCCAGGGTACGAACGGATCGCCGTGATCCCGATCGGGTATGCGGATGGCTTCCGGCGCAAGCCCAACAACTGGGGCGAGGTGTTGGTGCGCGGCCAACGGGCGCCGATCGTCGGGCGGGTGTGTATGGATCAGTGCATGATCAATGTGACGCACATTCCCGAAGTGAGGATGGGGGATGAAGTGGTGCTCATCGGGGCGCAGGGAAACGATCGGATTCGGGCCGAGGACGTGGCGCTAAAACTCGGTACGAATAACTATGAAACCGTGTCATTGATCATGGCACGCGTGCCGCGCGTGTATTTTGAGTAGCAGTGTATAATGATCTTGAGGAGGCACATCATGTTGCCAACCATTGAGACCATCGTGCTGCCAGGCGGGCGGATTGAGATTAGTTTGCCGGAGTTGATTCCGGGCCAAAAAGCTACGGTCTGGATCGCGGTCGATCCCGCACCAACTGAGAAGCGAGCCTTATCAGAAATTCTGGGAGACTATCCCGGCGGGCGATTATTCAAAACGGCTGAAGAAGTGGATGCGTACATCCGTGAGGAACGCGGCTCGTGGGAACGCTAAGCCTGCCGACGCAGGGTATCGTCTATGCCGACGCCAACTCTATCATCTATCGGATCGAGCAGGTTCAGCCCTATTTGGAGGTCGCTGCGCCATTATGGGACGCACTGGATATTGGCCGCCAGGAAGTCTTCACCAGTGAATTGAGTGTGCTTGAAGTCCTCGTTAAGCCGATGCGGATGGGTGATTCATCGATTGAAAATTTGTTTCGGCAAATGTTGTATCAGACACGCGGCTTTTCACTAGCACCGATCTCTCGAACTGTACTGGAAGAGGCCGCTCGCCTGCGCGCCACGACCGGCCTTAAAACACCGGATGCCATTCACGCGGCCACGGCGCTGTTGGCGCACTGCACCTTGTTTGTCACTAACGATCCGGATTTTCGGCGCGTGCCGGGCTTGCCCGTGGCGGTGTTGTCTGAGATCGCCGCCGCGCTGTAACGAGTGACACCACCTCTTGGTGACAATCGGCGTTTGACAGCCGGGCTGCTTCTGACTACAATCATCTTGTAGTTCCGTCGTGATTCATCGGCAGCACAGGAGAGCGCGGACCACCGTCCACCACCGAAGGGGCAAGTCGATCGATGGCTGAATCGATCAGGCGAAACTCTCAGGTCAAGCAACTCTGCAGCCGAATCTCCTGAAGGCCGTTCGACAGGGGACACACAGCACTTGTGTGTCCCCTGTTTTCTTTTCAAATTCGAACCCAAAAATCCACATTAGGAGCGAGGCCATGAATTTCCCCACCGATCTGAAGTACACCAAGTCTGATGAATGGATCCGCGTCAAGGGCAGCGAGGCTGAGGCCGGTTTGACCGATTACGCCCAAAGTCACTTGAGCGACATCGTTTACGTGGAACTGCCTGAAGTCGGCGCTGAGTTCAAGCAGGGCACATCCTTTGGCTCGATCGAGTCGGTGAAAGCTGCGTCGGACTTGAACATTCCGGCCAGCGGGTCGATCACTGCCGTGAATGAAAGCCTAGCGGATGCGCCTGAAGCGGTGAATAGCGATCCGTACGGCAAAGGCTGGATCGTCAAGTTCACGCTGAGCGATGCGGGTGAACTGGCCGGCCTGATGGACGCGCAGGCGTATGAAGCGTATTGCAACGAAAGAGGCTAATGAGTAACGAGTAATGAGTAAAGCTCTGCGGCTTACTCGTTACTCATTACTCGTTACAAAAAGGAAGTTTTCTATGACCTACATCCCACACACCGATGCCAATCGCACAGAGATGCTCGAAGCGATCGGCGTGAAATCACTGGAAGAGTTGTTCCCGGCCGTGCCGGACAAGGTTAAGTTCCCCGAATTGCGCCTGCCGGCTGCACTCTCTGAAATGGAAGCCTTCTGGGAGATGCAAGGGCTGAGCGAAGCGAACGCGGACGTGAATCACTACGCGTGCTTCCTCGGCGCGGGCGCGTACAACCACTACGTNNCGATGATCTGCCAGTTGACGGGCATGGATGTAAGCAATGCCAGTCACTACGATGGCGCGACTTCATTGGCCGAGGGCGTGCTGCTGGCGCTGAATGCGACGAAGGGCAATCGCAAGAAGATTGTGCTGTCGCCTGCGGTCCATCCGCAATACCGATCGGTGGTGCGCACCTATACGCAGGGCATGGGCGTCTCGATCGTGGGTGATAACAACCTCAAGGCCGATGTCGCCGATCTGGTGAAGTTGCTCGACAAAGACACGGTTTGCCTCGTGGTGCAAAGCCCCAACTTCTTCGGCCAGATCGAAAACATGCAAGGCGTGGCCGACGCGGTGCATGCGGTGGGGGCGCTCTTGATCGTCGCCACCGATCCGATCGGGTTGGCGATTCTCACGCCGCCTGGCAAATATGGCGCGGACGTTGTCGTCGCTGAAGGTCAGCCGTTGGGCATCCCGCTCTCGTACGGTGGGCCGTATCTGGGTATCTTCGCCACGAAGAATGCCTACGTGCGCAAGATGGCCGGTCGGCTGGTGGGTGAGACCGTCGATTCGGATGGCAAGCGCGGTTTTGTGCTCACGCTCTCCACGCGCGAGCAGCATATCCGCCGTGAGAAAGCCACCTCGAATATCTGCACCAATCAAGGCTTGCTGGCGCTGGCTGCTTCGGTGTATCTGGCGACGATGGGCAAGTGCGGACTGGATCAAGTGGCGCGTTTGTGCTGGCACAAGAGTCACTACGCCGCCAAGCGCTTGGGCAACCTCAAAGGCTACAGCGTGTGGAACAACAAGCCGTTCTTCAAGGAATTTGTCGTCAAGATGCCGAAGCCGATCGAGGTGGTGAATGAATTCCTGCTCGACGAGTTCGACATCATTGGCGGCTACGATCTGGGTCGGGATTATCCGCACCTGAAGAATCACATGCTGATCGCTGTGACCGAGACGAACAACAAGACCGAGATCGACGATTTGGCCGAGGGGCTAAAGGAGGCCGCCGAGCAACTGTAAATCACGAATGATCGCGTCATTGCGAGCGTCCCGCCCAGCACGCCCCCGCTTCGTGGATAGGGCGTGAGCGGAGCATGGCGAAGTCGAAGGACGCGAAGCAATCTTATAGGGACAGAGGAGATTGCTTCGTCGCAAACAACGCTCCTCGCAATGACGGGGCCAAAACGTGATTCAGGCGGAAATGACTATGAACCAACAAGTACCTTTGATCTATGAGATGAGCTCACCGGGTCGCTGTGGCGTGGCGATGCCGCAGCCCGATGTCGCCGAGACCGAGATTCCGGCCGAGCTGTGCCGCACCGAATTGGGCCTGCCGGAGTTGTCGCAGATCGACGTGGTGCGCCATTATCTGCGTTTGTCGCAGTTGAACTACAGCATCGACACCGGCTTCTATCCGCTGGGGTCGTGCACGATGAAGTACAACCCGAAGATCAATGAAGACGCCGCGCGGCTGGCGGGCTTTGCGTTTACGCACCCGCTGCAAGATCCGCTGACCGTGCAGGGCAATCTGGCGATCATGTTCCACTTGCA
>PMCF01000175.1 GCA_003154115.1 Anaerolineae bacterium | reverse complement strand
AATCGGAACTTATTCTTTTACACGTGCTAAGGCGCCCCCCCACCCAAGCGGATGCCATGTTCAATGATCATACCTGTGCTAAAACGTTCGCCATCTCGTGGGTCTATGTTTTGAGCGGAAATGTCGTACCCGTTCCGTGTATTTAAATTCAGTATCCATTCAATCGAATAGGACTCACCTGGAGATAACACAATGACATGCTTTACTTGATCTAGATTTTCCTTCGACCAGATTCTTTCCTCCATCTCACCCTCCNNCCGGCCTCATTGGTCCAGGCGTTCTAACCTCAATATCAAGTGCTGGTACATCCACATCCTTGCTTTTAAAAGTCACCGTGTCTTTGGAGACGTTGTTTAGTGTTGCGCGTAAATGTATAGTTTCGCCTAGATCGTAATACTCGTGTTCGCTCCAAAGCTCAACTGTATAGACACCGGTAAGTTGCGACGTTACAGCCTTCGGCTCACGGGAAGTGTTTTGGCAGGCCACTAGGCCAAACAATGCAAGCCCAATAACGATGAAAAGTGTTTTTTTCATGGTAGTATGCTCCTTCCAAGCGGTAGTCCATCACGGTTTCGAACCGCCACACTGACATCGAATTCCGCACCCTGCGCTTGCGGTGCGCTTACTTCGGACTGCAAAGGTGCCGCAACCGCTACTGGTATAGTGAAAAGCGGCGTGGTGTTGAGCAACAGGCTGAACGCGATCAACATTGAGAGCATGCGATAAAGTTTGGACGTGGACATGGATCTTCCTTCCTTCAACTATAAATGAATTGTTCTTCAAGCACGATCTATGGCGCGGGCGCAATAGTCGCATGGCAGTAAAGCAGCTAACCTCCTACGGACCGAGCATCCGTGGGCCATAGAGCAATTGCACCATTACTTGTCCTGGTCCCTTATCGAGCCTGCCCCAATATCCGTGAACATAGACCTGATTACTAGCTGGATTCACGGCTTTGTGTAGATCCACTTCAGGCGTCGGCCAGTCCCACTGGATGGTATGAGATTGACCCGGTTCCAGAACGAGGCGTGTCAGTTGAGCCACGTCGGTCTGATATTGAGACAGGCATTGATTTTGCGCTGGGCAAATATCCATTACGGGGCGCTGCCCGCCGTCAAGCACGATTTGCTCATCGAGCGCGTTCTTCACCGTGAACGTCATGTGAACCGTATCGCCGGTTTTGTACTCGGCCTTGTCCACACACAGCGTGCCGATGGTGGCATCCTTTTCGATCCCGCCAGTATCAATGTTCCCCGGCTTTTTCTCAGTGCCTGAATCGCAGACAGGGCCAGACGAACACGCCGTCAGCCAGACGGCCAGCGTAAGGAACATCAGCAACGAAGCGATTGTCTTATTCATGGTTGGTCACTTTCCTTTGGGTAAGACATACGAGAGCGTGAAGAGGCATTACAAGGGCGGCCCCTTCCATGGGCCGTACAGGAACAGGACGAATACATCTCCCCTTCCCCCGTCTAATCTAGTCCAGTATGCTCGAGCCATTACATCGTTTTTTGGCCCTTGGGCATCTTGCGGATTGACCTGTGGGGCGGTGGGCCAGTCCCATTGGATGGTATGCGACTGACCCGGTTCCAGAACGAGGCGTGTCAGTTGAGCCACGTCGGTCTGATATTGAGACAGGCATTGATGTTGTGCCGGGCAAATATCCATCACTGGCGGCTGCCCGCCATCAAGGACGATCTGTTCATCAAGCGCGTTCTTCACCGTGAACGTCATGTGAACCGTATCGCCGGTTTTGTACTCGGCCTTGTCCACACAGAGAGTGCCAATGGTAGCGTCTCTACCTTTCTCGCCAGTAACGAGATTGCCCGATTTTCTCTCGATCCCCGAATCGCAGATAGGGCTGGGTGAACAGGCCGTCAGCCAGACGGTCAGCGCGAAGAACATCAGCAATGAGGCGATTGTCTTGTTCATGGTTGGTCACTTTCCAAGCATTCATGATCGTTGAGGCGCTACGGCACCACTCGCCGCGGGGCATAGAAGAAATCGACCCTGACTGTTCCAAGTCCCTTGTCCAGACCGATCCATTTACCGTAACCGGTCGCTGAATTGGTTTGAGGTTCCACAGATTTGCTCATATCTGCATCGGGTGGCGGCCAATCCCATTGGATGGTGTGCGATTGGCCCGGCGCTAATTCCAGGCGGGTGAGCTGGGCAATGTCGGGTCGATAGTGGGAGAGACAGGGCGCATATGATACACAAATGTCCATAACTGGTTGCTGTCCGCCGTCGAGCACGATCTGCTCATCAAGCAAGTTCTTCACTGTAAAGGTGATGTGGACAGTGTCGCCTTTGTTGTAGTCGGTCTTGTCCGTGCACAGTGTGGCGGTGTCAGCATCTCTTCCCATCTTCCCAGTATCAATGTTCCCGCGCTGTCTTTCAGTTTGTGAATCGCAGTTCGGGCCAGAACAGGCCGTCAGCCAGACGGTCAGCGCGAAGAACATTAGCAAGGCAGTAATCTTCGACATGATTCACTCACTTTCCACGCCGAATAGATAGGCGCGTGGCGTATACACTAGAGAGACTTCTTCACGCGGTGAAAAGTTCCCGGTTGAGATTCACCCTCATCCCCAACCCTTCTCCCAGCGGCCAGCCGTCCCACCGCTTCGCGGACATGGGAGGGAGAAGGGAGCGCGCATATTCCCCTCTCCGTTTGGGAGAGGGGTTAGGGGTGAGGGCAGATTCATCTCGCCACTTCCACCCAATCAGTATACAATAGAGCCAGCAAATATTCAGTCCGATTGTCTACACTTCTTTTTCCAAGGTCATTGCCATGCTCAAAATTCTATGCCTCAGTGCGGAAGTTGCACCGTTTGCCAAAACCGGCGGCCTCGGCGACGTGGTCGGATCGCTGCCCAAGGCCCTGCGCGCCATGGGCCACGATGTGCGCGTCATCATGCCTGCCTATCGATCGATCGAAGACGCGTATCAGGCCGGCCGGCTGCCGCTCAGCACGCCGCTGCCCGACGGCATGCTCGTCCCCACTGGCGTGGGCGCGGTTCCGGCGGGCGTATTCGAAGGCCAACTCCCTGGCAGCGATGTGCCCGTCTACTTCATCGCCGAAGGCGACCTCTTCGGTCGTCCGCAAATCTACGGCTACGGCGACGATGTCTATCGCTTTGCCTTCTTCAGCCGCGCCGCGCTGGAATTCATCCGCGCGATCGATTGGCGGCCCGATATCGTCAACGCGCACGATTGGCATGCCGCGCCTGCGATCACGTGGCTCAATACGGCGGGTAACACGCTCGATTGGTTCCGCAACATCCCCACGGCCTTTACCATCCACAACCTGATCCATCAAGGCAAGACCCGTTGGGATGTCTTCAATTATCTCGGCCTGTTGACGCGCCGCCTGGACCTTGAAGAAGGCTACGGCGAAGTCAACTTCATGGCGCGCGGCATCTATCACGCCACNNCTCAACGGCCTCGATTACGACGAATGGAATCCGCAGGCCGATAAGCACCTGGCCCAAACCTTTGACGTCGATCATCTCGATCGACGGCTGGCCAACAAGCACGCACTGCAAGCGCGTGCCGGTCTGCCGCAGCGTGACGATGTTCCGCTGGTGGCCATGGTCACGCGTCTCGACTGGCAGAAAGGACTCGACATCACGGGCGAAGTCCTGCATCGGTTATTGAATGGCCTCGCGGGCGAAGCGCAGTTTGTCGTGTTGGGTACCGGCGCTCCGGAGTACGAACAGATGCTGGCGCAGATGACGGGCTATCATCGCGAAAAGGGCCACGCTTTCTTGACCTATGCCGCCGATCTCGCGCCGTTGATCTACGGCGGCAGCGATCTCTTCCTCATGCCCTCGCGCTTCGAACCGTGCGGCCTCGGTCAAATGATCGCCATGCGCTATGGCAGCGTGCCCGTCGTGCGGGCCACGGGCGGCCTGGCCGACACCGTGCGCGACGGCGTCACCGGCTTCACCTTCTATCAATACAGCGCCGACGATTTTTGGCGCACGCTGGAACGCGCGATCTACATCTACCGCAACGATCGCGTCATCTGGCCGGCGATTCAACGCAACGGCATGCAGGCCGATTTTTCCTGGGCTCGATCGGCGTCCGGCTACCAACAGCTGTATGAGTGGGCCATCGCTCGCATGCGCGGCTATTAACTCGTCAGCGAAGTTCTCGCCTCGATCCTCAAATTGCCAAAGGAGCGCCATGCCGCCACTCACTGCGATCATCCCGATTGTCTTAGGGGCAGTGGCCTTGTTGTTGGGTCGCCGCTTATTCTGGTTGTTTGCCGCGATCGTCGGGTTTGCTATCGGCTGGTGGCTAGTCGGGTTGTTCTTCCACGGCTCAAGCACACTACAGTTGATTTTGGGCGTCAGCGGTGGGTTGTTTTTGGCGATCATGACACGCGGGCTGGGCCAGTGGGCTATTCGCATTGTGGCCGGGTTAGCGGGTTTCGTCATGCTGCCGGTGCTGCTGGGCGATCTAGGCATGCTGGGTGGTATCCACGAACTGATCTGGTCTATGTTGGGCGCGGTGCTGGGCTTTGTCTTTGCATTGTTCATGGCCGACTCGGCGTTGATTATCCTGTCGGCGCTTTTGGGCGCGGGACTGATCATGAGCGGCGCGCAGCAGCTGGTTCCGATTTCGCAAGTGCTGCATTTGATCGGCGGCTTCGTATTGATCATCATCGGCGTGATGTTCCAAGCGCGCTAGAGCGGTTTCCAAGTTGATTTGCGATCTTGCGCAACACCGTCATTCCCGCATGCTTTCGCTCACGTCGTACCCGGCACGCTGTGCCGGCGACGCGCTAGGCGTGCGTGCCGCCAGGCCCCGGTGGGGCCTGGGTACGGCATGGCGGGAATCCAGCCGCCCTATTAGCGCCAACCGCTAATGGTCATGCTGGATGCCCGATTACAGCATTCGGGCATGACAGAGTCGTAAACAACTGGAATTCGCTCTAGAGGAATTGAGCCTGCTCAACTCGCCGCTTCCCAACCTCGTGGCATCGGCCTTTGCGACAGTTGCTATTGTGATGCTCAGTGGTTCGTTCTTGGGCACACTGGCGTTTCCCCATATCAACCGCTGGGTTTGATCGGCGCAGTGGCCGGCGCGATCTTCATGATCGTGTTCAAGCGCTGTCGCTTGCCCCGTGATGAGTTGCTCACCCCGGGTATATCGCAAAACTGTTGGGCAGCCTTCGGGTTTCCGGTAGTGCTCCGCGATGGATGGGTACATCCATCGCCGCCAACCGCCCGCGGAGCGTGTACCCACGCGCAGCGGAGCAGGAGCAACTGAAAAGTCACCAACACTTTTGCGTTATACTCGCTCGCCCCTCGCATGTTGACACTCCAGTTGAAATAGAATATACCTAAACTAGCAGTGCGAGGTGAATCCATGCCACAGCATATTCAAGTTAAGGCCGGAGAAGCATTTGAGATAACGCTGGAAGGTTCAGGCGGTACGGGCTTTCGTTGGGAGCTGGCATCGCCAACGGCGACGAAGCGTTTCGTCACGCTGGTCGACGAAGACCGGAAAGCAATCTCGACGGTGCCCGGCGGCCGGACGGTGCAGCATTTCCGTTTTCAAGCAGGGGCGCCGGGAAAACTAGAGTTGACCTTTCGCTATCGCCGATCCTGGGAAGCGCCCGATTCAGGCACGGTGCAGACCATCGACGTGCAGATCGATCCGCCGGGTTGATCGAGGCGAGGTTGAGCGTAAGGGAGGTGATGTGCTGATCGGGTTACGGAGTGTCCACCTGCGCCCTCGGCACAGGTGCGTGCGCGGGTGCGTGAAGTTGACGCAAGTCATTTAGCCCAATAGGAGATTTCTCATGCCGACTAAAGTCCCAATCGACCAGCTGATCAAGCATAGTTACGGGTGGATGCCTGACCTGCCAGATCATCGTGACTATCTCTTCACCGCCACAAGACGCGCGGTTGCCAAGCTGCCCAGTTCGGTCGATCTGCGGGCGGGGTGTCCGCCGGTTGAAGATCAAGGAGCCCTGGGCAGCTGCACCGGAAATGCGATCGTGGGCGCGCTGGAGTTTCTGGAATTGAAAGACAATCTGCCGCTGGTGGATTTGAGCCGCCTATTTGTCTATTACAACGAGCGCGTGATGGAGCACACCGTTCAATCGGATGCGGGCGCGCAAATTCGCGATGGCGTCAAATCGGTGGCAAAGCAAGGCGTCTGCAGCGAAGCGACGTGGCCCTACCTCATTTCGAAATTCGCCGTGAAGCCCACGGCGGCGTGTTACACAGAAGCGCTGAAGCATCGTGTCGTCGAGTATCATCGCCTGAGCACGCTCGACGATATGCGCGCGTGCCTGGCCGAAGGCTATCCGTTCGTGTTTGGCTTTACGGTCTACGAAAGTTTCGAGTCGCAGCAAGTGGCTAAAACGGGTACCGTGCCGCTGCCGCGCAAGAATGAGCGCGTGCTGGGCGGTCATGCCGTGCTGGGCGTGGGTTATAACGACCGGCAGAAACGCTTCATCGTGCGCAACTCGTGGGGCACCGGCTGGGGCAAGCAGGGCTATTTCACCATGCCTTACAATTACCTGGCGAATCCGGATTTTGCCAGCGATTTCTGGGTCGTGCATCGCTAAGCCTCGTAGTGATTTATTCAGTCGATCTGAAGCGGAGCAGAGACACATGCTGCTCCGCTTTTGATTGCTGTCATTCCCGCACGCTTTCGCCTGGCGCGTCGCCGGCACTATGTGCCGGGCACGACGAAGCGGGAATCCAGTAACCCTGTCTGCACAAGGTGTAAACGGACGACCTGGATGCCCGACACGCCCTGTCCGCGCTTTGCGCGGGGGCGCGCATGGCGAAAGCACTCGGGCATGACAAACCCGTAAACTAACCTGGGAATCGCTCTAAGTGCTTGACCCAACTCGATCGAGCCTCTATACTGCCAGGTGACATTCGCGTAGGCAGATCACTATGACCACCACAGCGCTTAATTGGACTGAAAAACAAAACAGGCTACGCGCAACCACCGATCAACCGGTGGCACTTTATCTGCACGTGCCGTTCTGCCATCATCGCTGTTCCTATTGCGATTTCAATATCTACGCCGGCATGAAGTCCCTGTATGTGCCGTATATCGAAGCCGTTGCGGAAGAGATTGCGGTGACGGCAGCGCGGGTAGGGCATGTGCGTGTGCCATCGATCTACGTGGGCGGGGGAACACCTTCGTTGTTGCCGGTAGAGTTGATCGGTGGATTGTTGACGGCCGTGCGGACATTCTTTGAAGTGGACACTGAAGCAGAAGTCACGCTTGAGGCAAATCCGAGTGGGCTGCCGGCCGCATATTTTGCGCAACTCCGATCGTTGGGAGTGAATCGACTCAGCCTCGGCGTGCAGTCAAGCCATGATGATGAATTGTACCTCTTGCGGCGCGGACATTCTTTTCAAGAAGCGATCGAAACATATGAAGCCGCCCGCCAGGCCGGTTTCGACAACGTGAATGTCGATTTGATCTACGGGCTGCCCAACCAGCCGATCGAAAAGTGGCGCGCGACGTTGGAGCGGGTGATCGCTGTGCAGCCCGATCACCTCTCGGCGTATAGCTTGCAAATGGAAGAACGCACCGCCATGCTGCGCTGGGTGCAAAATGGACGTGTCTCGGAACCGGATGATGACGATGTGGCAACTATGTATGAGCTCGCGCAAGACCTGCTGAACCGGGCCAGGTTCGATCATTACGAAATTTCCAATTGGGCACGCACCACGCACTACGCATCACGTCACAATCTCGTGTACTGGCGCAATGAACCCTATTTCGGTTTTGGCTGCGGGGCGCACTCCTCGTTTGAGGGCAAGCGTTACTCGAATGTGCTGCATCCGCGTGACTACATCGAGCGCATTCAACAGACCGGCGCGGCGGTCGTCGAAGAAGAGCAGATCGATCGGGCGTTGGAGATGGGCGAGACGCTGATGCTGGGCCTGCGCTTGATCGAAGAAGGTGTCGAACGCGCGCGTTTTGCCGATCGCTTCGGCGTGGAACTGGATGAAGTTTATGGTACGACGATTGCCAAGCTAACGGCGCAGGGTTTACTTGAAGCCAATGAAGGGTGCGTGCGCTTAACACCGCAAGGCCGGTTGCTCGGCAATCGCGTGTTTGGAGAGTTTTTGCCAGATGAATCACAACAAAGATAAGGCGAACTTCGTGCGTCGCCTGGGATACGCGGTGAGTCAGCTCGCCTGGATCGCGATTGGCTGCTATGGTGTCAGCATGATGTTGTGGTTGGCGTTGAAATTGCTTGGTGCCGCGAGGTGGTCGCCGGTTGAGCTGGTAAGTGATTTATTGCCAGTGCTGTTATTGCCAGCCTTGATCAGTGTGCCGCTATGTGTCGTGCGCCGACGTTGGCGTTTGGCATTAGTTTCTTTGCCCGCGTTAATTGCATTGGTGTTCGGCTATGGAGTATTCTTCTTGCCGCGCACGGCCCATGCAGAATCAGGCGCCATGACGTTTCGATTCCTGACCTACAACATTCATGCGGAATCTGTGCAGCTTCAGCCGCTGCTGGATGTGATCCGTTCCGTGGCTGCTGATGTCGTGGCCATCCAGGAATTGAGCCCGGCGATGGCGGATAGTATGGCAACCGAGCTGCGGGATGTGTATCCTTATCAAGCGTTGCATCCTAATGTGGAAAATGCCATCTGGGGACAAGGGGTATTGAGCCGTTATCCGATCGTGGAGGATGAATACTGGCGCATCTCACTCGGGCATCAGCGCGTGAAGTTCAATATAAACGGAATGCCGGTGGTGCTTTACAACACGCATCCAGTTCATCCTTTCCTGCTGAGGGACGGAGCCGTGTTCAACATGCAACCCCATCGAAACGAAGTGGACGAAGTGTTGCGGCGTGTGGCACGTGATACCGTTCCGATCGTCGTGGCGGGTGATTTCAACATGACCGATCAAGTGGACGACTATGCCCGACTCACACAGCGCTTGGGGGATACTTATCGAGAAGTGGGTTGGGGGCTGGGACTAACCTTCCCCGATTTTAGCGCACGACAAACGCTGCCATTTGATGCCCCGCTGTTGGAGAGATTGGGTCGTCCACTGGCGCGTATCGACTTCATTTTTCATAGCGACGATTTACAAGCTCTGTCGGCGCAAGTGTGGCCGACTTCAGGTGGTTCAGATCATCGACCCATAGTCGCGGAGTTGGCACTGCGCTGAAAGTGTTCACGGACTTTCTGTGTCGAAATGATTGATTCACGTGGGGTTAGCCTTCCAGCTGCTTGAGAATCAGCGTGCAATTCTTGCGCTCACTTCAGCAGGTGCGATCCACGCGTGGCCATGCGCCTCAATCTAAGGCAAATTAAGGCGTTTCAGAAGCACGCGTTGATCGACGGCGTGACCAGCGACCATGACTGGCAGCCGTTGTCCCGAGTCGGCTGCATATAAGCCGATTTGAATCCAGATCGGACCGGCCGCAGCGGGAATATCGAGGTGATTGACTTGCGCGATCAGATCCCCGGGCCGCCAGTCTGTGGATGGCGCATCCAGTCGATCTTCCTGCGCGACGACCTGCCCGACGGCGTCAAGCGCGTGCACGAATAATTGCAGCGAATCTGCACTTGTTTGATCTGCGCGCCAATAAGTAACCACACTCAGTTGATCTCGCTCTGGCGTGATCTGGAACCCAAGCAGTTCGGCGTTATTGCCAAACTGAACGGGTAGCGTTAGAGCGTGCGCGCTCTGCTCGTTGGGATAGAGCGTCTGGCTCCAAGCAGCGGCATGCTCAGCACTAAGTGCGGCTGTCCAAATTCTTTCACCCAAATTAAAAGAGTAGAGGTGAAAGTCCTGGCGTTCTTCCTGCATCTGCCCGGCAAGCGTTGGCGCGATATCTATCAGCAACGGAGCCAATTCGGGGATGATTGCTTGTTTGGTGTTAAGCGCCAGCCAGGTCTGCGTCCGTGCCGCGATGAGCGCGCCACTTGCATCGAAATTGCGTACGCGCAGCGTGTTCGTTCCCAGGCGAATATAGACGCCGGGATCGAAGAGTGTGTACGATAAACCAGATACCGATAAATCAGTCGGCGTGCCCCAGGGAATGCCGCGCAGGAATTGAATATCGCGCCAATCCCATAACCGTTCAGGATGAGCATCGACATTGGCTGGATAACGATTCCAGTCAAAGGTCTCTGGGACATTCGCGCCGCGATCGTGAACGACCAGGCTGAACCCGGCCAGGACAATAAAGGCCAGCTTGAGCCATGGCGCTTTGGATGCAGGGAGAGGCGGCGTCTGGTCGTTTGAATTATCAGATCCAAAAAGCACTGCCACCACTGGGATCAGCCAATACATCAAATAGGGCAACAGATCCGCCAGCATTCTGGGGCCGTAACTCCAGCCGCCCCACCACAACGGCCAGATCGCCAGGATCGCCAGGTGAAGCAGCACGATGGCGCCCAAAAAAAGATCGAGCCGGAAAAATCCACCGTGTTTAAGATTAAGCCAGACACCCCAGATCGCAAATAGAAACACGGGTGAATAGAGCAGCAACCCGCGCGAGGGGCTGACTAATAAGCCGGCGAACGCCTCAAAAAAAGCGCCGGAGACGGCAAAGCCTTGATAAGATCGATAGTAGTCTGAAAGCAGGGTGTGGTAAATCGACAAGTTGAATGCGATAAAGGGCACGGCGATGAACAACGCCCACAGCAAGTAACGGACAAAATAGCGGCGAAAATATATGAAAACGTAAATAGTCAGCACGAGCACCGAAAGGCTGTTGGTGGGTCGTGTGACATACGCCAATGCCAGCGGCAAGGCGACGAACTGGCTGAGAAACGGGCGCTTTTTTGCCAACAG
Organism: Anaerolineae bacterium; assembly: GCA_003154115.1. Classification (GTDB taxonomy): domain Bacteria; phylum Chloroflexota; class Anaerolineae; order Fen-1058; family Fen-1058; genus Fen-1058. The sequence goes on along the minus strand of PMCF01000175.1, from coordinate 5,311 downwards.
GATTAGATAAAGCGCCAGCGCCAGCATCAACATCGATGGGCCGTGCTGCCACAGCGCGCGACTCGCCGTGGACCAGGCCGATGTGCCGAACGCAAATACCAGCACCAGCCCTAAAGCGCGCTGCTTATCCAAAAACAGGCGAGCCATACCATAGATCACGACCGCTGTCAGGGCTACGATAAAGCTAGCAATGAATAGTTCAGTTTCTTCAGGCCGAGCTTGTTGAATGTAGTCGGAGAATCGAACGGGTGACGCGAACGTCGATAGGCGATCGATGACCCACACGAACGGCACGGCTGCCAGTGACGCGCCTATTGGATAAGGCGTGTAGAGATGACCGTTGATTTTTTCGACGGCATAATCGTGGTTGGGGGTTTCCGCGATCAGCGCTTGATATTCGTCTAGATCAGTATTGCCCTCCTGAATGATGCTCATCGCCGTGTGAATCGCCCAGATCGAATCAGTCGAGGTGATATTGCGGCTGCTCACATGAACCAGCAACACGCCTAAAAAGACGACCATGGCAAGAAACTTGTCCCCCGGTTGCTTAAACCTCATCTTCCTCTCCATTCGGTTCAATCTGCCCTGGTGATTACTTGCTCATCTGTGATCCACGCGTGTGCCATGCGCGGCGTATTGAACGCCAGCCCGATTTTTCCAGAGCGATCGATCACGATCACGCCGCCCAAACCCTGCGCCCGATCGGCCAACACCCCGATCGCTTTTTCTGCGGCGACTTGAGCGGTGTGTCCCTGCGCGATGAAATCACACACGGCCTTGCCCAGCACCACCTTCATGATCGATTCGCCCCAGCCTGTGGCCGAGACGCCCGCGCTCAAATCATCAGCGTAACACCCGCACCCGATCAGTGGACTATCTCCCACGCGGCCCTGCAACTTGTTCGGTGTGCCGCCGGTCGAAGTGCCTGCCGCGAGATGACCGTTTACATCGATGGCCACTGCGCCTACCGTGCCATGCGGAGTAGACGATCCGCCAAAGGCAATCTCGACCTTGAAATCCTTCTGAGCCTTGATGACCTTCCAACGTTCCAACTCCTGTCCGGTGAGCAGCTCAGACTCATCGCACAACGAAATGCCCTGGGCCTGCGCGAAGTGTTCCGCGCCGAGACCCACTAGCAGCGAGTGGGTCGTACGCTCCATCACCAGCCGCGCCACTGAAATAGGATGGCGCACGTGCTGCATGGCGGCGACTGCGCCATTGTTCAACGTGGCTCCCTCCATGATGATGGCATCGAGTTCCACTTCACCGGCGGAATTTAGCCACGCGCCTTTTCCCGCATCAAACGCCGGATCATCTTCCAGCGATCGGATGGCAGCCTCCACCGCATCCAGCGCCGATCCGCCCTTCTTCAATATCGACCATCCCACTTGGGCGGCCACGCGACAGCCCGCCAGATGTCCCTCGACTTCGTTGTCGGGAATATCCCACGCGCCGCCATGCACGATGAACGCCGGTGTGAATGAAGTCATTTCGATTCTCTCTTGGGTAGAGGATGCTCGTCGTAGTGTTTGACGATCGTTCCGAAGAGCCAGCGATAGACACGCTTGCTCTCGAACGCTGCATCCGGTAGTTGTGACACTAGCTGCTTCAGCGCCACGCGTTGTTGCTCGTACCATGTTTCTACTTCTGCGTATGGCCGCTCGGCAAAGCGCTGCACAGCACGCGTGTTGAAGTCGTCGTCGCCAATGTAATCACGTGGTGGCCGTTCATCACGTTGCAGGTAAGGCATCACGCGCCGTGTCTCTTCCATCCACGCGCCCAGATGTGCCAACAAATCCTGCGGGCGCGCATAACCCTGTTGCTGCGTGAAGCGCGCCTGCTCATCCTCGGATAGTTGCGCCAGGCGAACAGGATATGCTTTCCACGTCGTATCGATGGACTCGATAAATTCAGTGCGCGTCCAATGCTTGGTCTGCTTTGACATCTTGCGGCTCCCTATTGATTCGGGTGATGATCCAGATCAATCCAGCTGCGCCGCTGATCAGTAGTATCAACGGTAACACACTGGCTGCGCCCGGCAAGCCGATAAGCATGCCCCAGTTGCGCGCGACATCTCCCGTGCTGAGGTGCGGCCAGCTATATTCGATCAGCGGATTCATGATGTTGTCGGGCGCATAGTATTGCCCGCCCAGCGTCAGTGACCACCCATTCACGATCGAGATCACGGCCAACCCGATCGTGATCAACCCCAGCCCCACGCGCCACTTCGTGGTCAGGCGCGCCATCCGATCGAGCGTCGCCGTGAGCGGCCAGACCAGGAAGGGAAGCATCGGCACGAGATAACGCGGCCCGGCACTCCAGCCGCCCCACCACTGCGCCGACGCGCTAATCAGCACGAAGAAGCCCAGTACGCTGGCCAATGTGGTCACCCATTCGGCGCGGAAGATCGATCGGCGCAGCAGCACCAACCCCGGCAGGCTCAACAACAAAATCGGCGACGCGAAGAACAATCCGCGGAATGGACTGAACGTCAATCCCCAGATCGCTTCCAGCGTGGGAACATTGGCGCTGAGGAATCCAGTTGAGAGGATGGCGCTCCAGTAGGGATTGGCGGTGTATTGATAGCCCAGCGCGAACGGCGTGCCGAAGATCGATGCGTTATAGGCTCCCCACAACCCGATCGGGATGAAGCCCCCCAACGCGATGAGTATGATCGGCGGCACACGCCGCGTGATCCAGATGGCGTACAGTCCGATGCAGGCGGCGATGAGCACGGCGGGATATTCAGTGACAACCGCATAACCCAACAAGCCACCGATGACGAACCACTCGATCGATCGGGCCCGGCGCGAGCGTAGCGCAACCAGCCACGCGAACGCGCCGAAGAGCAGCACGGCTGCCACTTGATGTCCGTAGAAAGCGGCGGAGTACGTGAAGGCCGGTGTCGCTACACCATAGATCAACACGGCGAAGGCACGCCAGCGCAGCGGATAATTCAAGCGCCCTAAGAAATAGAACAAGACCACGCCCAGCAGCGCCGATGACAGCCCGACGATGAGCCACGTGGTCAATGCGATGCGACTGGCAAATATCAGCTCTGCGCGTGAGACTTGATCGCTGGAGCGGTTGATCGTCGACGCGGCGGCAGGCGCGCGCCCCAGTGAGACGATGAGGTTCTGCACGACTTCCAGCTGCGTCACGCGTGACACGACGAAATAGACGGGCACGCCCAGAAACGATAGGCCCGGTGCTTTATCGATGTAGCGGTGACCGTTGAACAGCGCGTAGTCGCCGGTGTTCGGCGCATACGCATCGATGGACAGCGTGCCTTGATCCACGATGGCGGCGCTGAGATCGAAACGTGCGTTCGCGTTCCAGTCCAGCCAACGCGGAAACACGAAGGCATAGGCCAACGTTAGGGTGACGAAGATGAGGAAGGTAACGCGCCGTTCTGCCATAACCATCTGAAAAGTAAAGAGTGACGAGTGAACACTATTTTATCACTCGTCACTCTTCACTTATCATTGATTACTTCTTACGACCGAACTTCTCTTCGAGCACGTCCACCAGCGTCGGCTGGCCGATTTCTTGCAATTCGTAGCGCACGCGCTGTGAGGGGCGATTGATCTCGACGACGCGCCGCAAATCGATCGGGGTGGCCACCAATACGAGATCACACGGCGTGTTGTTGATCGTCTCACCCAGTTCGCGCATTTGCTCGGGGCCATAGCCCATCGCCGGCAGCACTGCGCCCGTCGTGGGATACTTTTGATAGGTTGCCACGATCGAACCGACCGCATACGGGCGCGGATCGATGATTTCGGCTGCGCCAAAACGCCGTGCGGCCACGACGCCAGCGCCATAGGCCATCTCGCCGTGGGTCAACGTGGGACCGTCTTCGATGACGAGCACGCGCTTGCCTCTGATGGCGGCCGGATCGTCGACGAAGATCGGGGAAGCCGCTTCCACCACGGTCGCGTCGGGATTGACCTTGATGATGCTCTCGCGCACACGCGCGATGTGATCCAGATCGGCGGTATCGACCTTGTTGATGACGACCACATCGGCCATGCGCAGATTGGTTTCACCCGGATGATAGTTCAACTCGTGGCCGGGGCGATGCGGATCAGCCACGACGATGTGCAGGTCGCTCTTGTAGAACGAGAGGTCGTTGTTGCCGCCGTCCCACAGAATGATGTCCGCTTCCTGCTCGGCCTGCCGCAGGATCGCTTCGTAGTCGACGCCGGCATAAATCACCACGCCGCGATCGATGTGCGGTTCGTATTCTTCGCGTTCCTCGATCGTGCAGTCGTGCGCATCCAGGTCTGTGTAATCGGCAAAGCGCTGCACGGCTTGCTTCACCAGATCGCCGTAGGGCATGGGGTGACGAATCGCCGCAACCCGGTAGCCCAGCGCTTTCAGAATTTCCGACACGCGCCGCGTGGTCTGGCTCTTGCCCGCGCCGGTGCGCACCGCGCAGATCGAGACGACGGGCTTCGTCGATTTGATCTGCGTTTCCTTCGGGCCGATTAAACGGAAGTCGGACCCAGCTGCCAATACTTGTGACGCTTTGTGCATCACATATTCGTGCGGCACATCCGAATAGGCGAAGANNCGTCGATGTTGGGAATCTGCGTCGCGGTAAAGGCCACGACTTCGTAGGCGTCGTTGTGGCGGAAGACGGTGTTGAAGTTGTGAAAATCACGTCCGGCGGCGCCCATGATGATAACTTTGATTCGGCTCATTGCTCTATTCTCCTGTGGGGTGGGGTTTTGAAAACGAAAATGTCATTGGGAAGCCGCCGTTGGGCTTGCGCAATGACATTTCTATGCTCATCATGGCNNTGGCGCGCCACGCGCCATGAATCTTTTCTACTATGATTATATCACGGAGTGGCACAGGCGGATATGGCCTGTTTATTCAGCGGCTAGGCAAACTTCGCCAGCACGATGCTCAGAAAATACAGCATGACCAGCGGCGCCATGACCAGCAGCATGTTGAACGGATCGACGGTGGGCGTGATGAATGCGGCGACGACAGCCGCGCCCACCACGGCAAACCGCCACCAGCCTAGCAGCTGACGCGCGGTGACAATCTTGAGTTTCGCCAGAAAAAAAACGACCAGGGGCAACTCGAACGCTACACCAATCCAGAAGAGCAGTGAGGTGACGAATGGGATGTAGGCCGAAGCGCGCCAGCTGGTGTGAAAAATCGTCGGCTGGAAAGTCGACAAGAAACCAATCGCGGCGGGCAGCATCAACCCCCAGGCAAAGGCCACACCCAGCAGAAACAGAAACGTCGCTCCAGGCACGACGTAGCGCACATAGCGCTTTTCTTTGGCTTCGAGTCC
>PMCF01000368.1 GCA_003154115.1 Anaerolineae bacterium | reverse complement strand
CAACTGCTCTGGAAACGCTGGAAACGCCCCAAGACCCGCTATCGAGAAATGGTCGCCCGAGGCGCTCCACCGACATCAGCGCGCGAGGCCGCGGGCAGTGGTAAAGGCCCGTGGCGACTTTCGGCTTCTCCACCGGTGCAGCAAGCCTTGAATAACGCCTACTGGCGGGCACAAGGTTTGATGGGATTCTCTGACCGTTATCAACGACTTCGTTCGACTTGATGAACCGCCGGATGCGGACCCGCATGTCCGGTGGTGTGAGAGGGGGAGCGGTCGCCCGCTCCCTCTACTCGATTGTGAGGTAATGATGAAGGTTGTAGTGATTGGCGCAGGCGTGGGCGGTTTGACGACGGCGGCGCTGCTGGCAAAGCGCGGCTGCGAGGTGACGGTGCTGGAAGCGCACGTGGAGCCGGGAGGCTGCGCGGCGACGTTTTTCCACAAGGGCTATCGCTTCGATGTGGGCGCGACGCTCGTCGGCGGATTTCATCCCGGCGGGCCGCATCAAATCGTCGGGGAGCAGCTGGGCATTACCTGGCCCATCCGACCGGTGGAGCCGGCGATGCAGGTTCATTTGCCCAATCAGATGATTACGCGCTGGGGCGATGCGGATCGCTGGCGCGCAGAGCGGCGGCGCGCGTTTGGCGTAAGTGCCGAAAATTTCTGGTCGATGCAAGAGCGGGCCGCCGATGCCGTGTGGGGTTTCTCGGCGCGGGTGCCTGCCTGGCCGATCGCTGCGCCGCACGATGCGGCGCAGCTGATCTCCACCATACGGCCTGAGCTAATCCTGATCGCTCCACTCGCTTTCACGAATATGCGAACGTGGGCCACTGCCCTCGGCGCGCGTGGCCGCGATTTGATGACGTTCCTCGATGGACAATTATTGATCGCCGCGCAGGGTGTGGCGCGTGAGATCAACGGGCTGTATGGTGCCGTGGCGCTCGATCTCTATCGGCGCGGGGTGATGCACGTGGAGGGCGGCGTGGGCAACCTCGCAGAGACGCTGGTGAGTGCGGTGAAGGCCAACGGCGGGCAGGTGCTGTATCGGCAGGAGGTTATATCGATTCGTAGAGGCAAGCCTCGCGCTTGCCCAGCGGGCGAGCGCAAGACTCGCCCCTACGTTATCGAAACGAAACGCGGCACCTGTGAGGCGGATGTCGTAGTGGCAAATCTCACGCCGTGGGCGCTGATGAAATTGCTGGGCGACGAAGCCCCGTCAAGTGTGCGGCGGCGCGTGAAGAATTTGAAGCCGATTTCCGGCGCGTTTATGGCGTATCTCGGCGTGGATGAGGCCGCGCTCGAAGATGAGATCGATCATCATCAAGTCATCGTCGATCCGGCGCAGCCGTTGGGTGAGGGGAATTCGGTGTTCGTGTCGATCTCGCCCCACTGGGATCGCCGCGCCCCGCAAGGCCAACGCGCGATCACGATCTCAACGCACACGCGCGTGGCCGCGTGGTACCAGTTGGCCAATGATGAACGAGCTTTTGAAGATCGCAAGCAGTTGTATCTGGAACGATTGATTAACGCGGCGTCGATCGCGCTGCCCAAGTTGAAGCAGCATATTCGTCTGGCGCTGCCCGGCACACCGTTGACGTTTGAGCGATTTACCCAACGCGTGAATGGCATGGTGGGCGGGTTTCCGCAGAAGAGTTTATGGGCCAGTTGGGCGCCGCAGATCGATCGAGGATTGTGGCTGGTCGGCGATAGCGTGTTCCCGGGCCAATCCACCGCGGGGGTGACGCTGGGCGCACTGCGCGTGGCTTGCGAGATCGAACGAACCCTGGCGGCGCACTTGCCAGGCAGAGACCAACCGGCGTATGCGGAAGCGATCGTGACGAGTGAATAGTGAAGAGTGAAGTGGGACAGAGAGGTGTGTGAATGACCAGAAAATTGAAAGCCGGCGATGCGGCTCCTAGTATTCAAGTGATGGATGCGGATGGGAACACGATCGCGTTGTCGTCCCTCTGGTCGAACAAGCCCGTGGTGCTGACTTTCTTGCGCCACTTTGGTTGACCAATGTGCCAGGAAATGCTGGACCAGTTGGCCCAGAACACAGCATGGTTCAACGAGCGCGGCGTGCGCGTGGCGGCGGTCACGATGGGCAAGCCGTATGAAGCGAAGATGTTCTGCGCGCAGCGCTCGCCCGACGTGGTGTGTTTGTCGAATCCGGAGCAGAGCGCGTACAAAGAATTTAGTATCGGCAAGATCACTGCGCAGGATGTATTCAATCCGGCTTCGTGGCGCGCGTGGGCGAAAGTGATGAGGCAAGGTTACAAGCCCGGTTCGACCGGCGGGCAGGATGGTATGCAGTTGGGTGCGACGTTCATCATCGGTACAGAGGGAAAAATCGCGCTGGCGCATTACAACAAGTATATGGGCGATCATCCAGAAATGAAGAAACTTCAGTCGGTGGCGGAAGAGTTGGGAAAGCGCAACGTAGTGCGTAAGGCGTAAAACACGATGACACGTTCGATTATCTGGTTTCGTAGAGATTTAAGATTGGCTGATAATGCGGCGTTGGCGGCAGCGATCCGGCAGGGTGAAGTGATCCCAGCGTTTGTGATCGATCCGGTGCTGTTGAATTCCGATCGGGTGGGAGCCAAGCGCGTGGCGTGGCTGGCGGCGAATCTGCGCGAACTCGATCGATCGCTGCGCCAACGCGGATCGCAACTCATCGTGCGGCGCGGCGAACCGGCAGTGGAGTTGATCAAGTTGGCGCGCGAAACCAGCGCAACGAACGTGTTCTTCAATCTCGATCTCACGCCGTATGCGCGGAAACGCGATCAACGGGTGGCTCTGGAATTAGAAGCGCAGGGCGTCACCGTCGAGACGTTTGACGATATGACGATCCATGACCCTGAAGATATCGTCACCCTGACAGGCCGGCCGTATCAGGTGTTTATGGCCTTCAAGCGAGCGTGGCTGGCGCTATCCAAGCCGGCGGCGGATGAGGCGGAATCACTGCCAGAGCAAATACCATTATCGATCAAGGGCACTTCTCTGCCAATCGATTTTGAAGACAGTTTTGAATTACCCGCCACGGGTGAAGACGCCGCACTGGAGCGGTTGAACAATTTTCTGGAAGAGACGATCTACAGCTACAGTGAAGGGCGCAATCTGCTGGATCGAGAAGCGACGTCGTTTTTGTCGCCGTATCTGCGCTTCGGGGCCTTGAGCATTCGGCAGGCTTACTGGGGCGCGAAGGCCGCGCTGGAGATCGGGCTTATAGGGCGAGATGGCATCTCGTCCGGTCAAGACGCAGTCTTGACCAACAAGGGCGCGGAAGCGTGGCTGAACGAATTGATCTGGCGCGAGTTCTACACGGCGCTGCTGTATCACTTCCCGCACACGATCGATCAACCCTTGCGCGAACAGTATCGCGATTTTGAATGGCTGGAAGATGACGAGGCATTTGCGGCGTGGTGCGAGGGACGCACCGGTTATCCGGTGGTGGATGCGGCGATGCGGATGTTGAACGCGACGGGCTGGATGCACAATCGGGCGCGCATGATCGCGGCGTCGTTCCTGACCAAGGATCTGCTCATCGATTGGCGCAAGGGCGAGCAGTATTTCATGCAGCAGTTGATCGACGGTGACAGCGCGTCCAATGTGGGCGGCTGGCAGTGGGCGGCGGGCGTGGGCGCGGATGCACAGCCCTTCTTCCGCGTTTTCAATCCGACGTTACAGGGCCAGCGTTTCGATCCAGAAGGATTGTTCGTGAAGAAATGGCTGCCGGAATTGGCGAGTGTGCCGATCGAGTTCATTCACGAACCGTGGAAGATGAGTCAGGCCGATCAGCAAAAGGTCAACGTCATCATCGGGCGTGATTATCCCGCGCCCCGCATCGAACACAGTTTTGCGCGCGATCGGGCGCTGCAGCATTATCGGCGCGGGCGGCAAGGTCTGGCGGAGCAGGCGACAGTTGCAAATCAACTCAGCATTCAGGACTTAAAACGTAAGGCGTAAAACGTAAGAGCACCTGCTTTTTACGTTTCACGTTTCACGTTTCACGCATTACAGAGGTCACATGGCAGTCTATCTCTCAGTGAAAGAATTGTGGCGGGGGCGTGGGCGGTTTTTGTTGATCAGCCTGGTCATCGCGTTGATCACGCTGTTGGTCTTGTTCGTGGCGGGTTTGGCCGAAGGGTTGGGTTCGGGCAACATCGAATATCTCTCCAAGATCAACGCCGACGTTATCGTGTACCAGGAAAACTCGCAGTTGTCGATCGGGGCGAGCCGGATCGATCGCTCGAAGCTGGGGGATCTCACGCGCCTTGACGGTGTGCAGGCCGCCGGGCCGCTGGCTTTTAGCAGCGCGACGATCGTGCTACCGGATGGACGAAAACCGCTGGATGTATCGCTGATCGGCGTGGAGCCGGGCAAGCCGGGCGAAGTTCCCGTGCGCGATGGCCGGTCGTTTGAGAGCCGCCGCGCGAATGAAGCCGTGATCGATCGCAACACGGCGCTGCGCACCAATTTGAAGGTGGGCGATACCGTCACCTTGAAAGCAGTGCAGGGCACCAAGGAAGAGTTCTATCTGCTGAAGGTGGTGGGCCTCAGCGATGGACAGCAGTATTCGCTGCGCCCGTCGGTGTTCGTGCCTGACATTACGTGGGACAAAGTGCGTCCGCGCAGCGGGCCGCTAACCAATGACCTCACCTATAACGTGGTCGCCGTGAAACTGGACGATCCGGCGCGCACTAAAGAGCTGGTGCAGTCGATTCCGCAGAATGTGGCGCGCGTGGAAGCCGCCGATCTGGTGACGGCGTACAAGAAGACGCCGGGGTACACGGAACAGCAGGCCACGCTGGAGACGCAACGCATCTTCACGTTGATCATCGGCGTGCTGGTAGTGGGCGGCTTCTTCCAGATTCAGATGTTGCAAAAAGTGCCGCAGATCGGCATGCTCAAAGCGATCGGCGCGCGCAATCGCACGGTGGCGAGCGCGGTGATCTTGCAGGTCACGCTGGTCACTATGATCGGCGTGGCGATCGGCACGGCCTTCACCCTGCGGCTGGCAGCGAACTTCCCGGTCTCGGTGCCGATTGTCTTCCGCGCGAATTCAACCGCCATCGCGATCGTGTCGTTATTACTCATCGGCCCCATCGGCGGATTGGTGTCGGTGCGCTACTCGCTGCGGATTGAACCCTTGAAGGCGTTGGGATTGGGAGGGTAAGAAAACAAGGGAAAAGGAAACAAGTAGACAAGGGAACTTGTTTACTTGTCTACTTGTTACTTGTCTACTTCCTCATAAAAGGATAGCAAAATGACGACTGCATTAGAAACCCAAGACGTTACCAAGACTTATAAAATCGATAACGGCGTGATTCACGCGGTGGACGGCGTATCGCTGAGTGTGAAGGCGGGCGAGTTTGTGGCGCTGGTGGGACCCAGCGGCTCGGGCAAGACGACGATGCTGGCGATGCTGGCAGCGTTGCTGCGTCCGACGAGCGGCGGCATCTTCATCGACGGGAACGATCTGGCCACGATGGACGAAGGCGCGCGTGCCCGGTTCCGCCGCGAGAAGATCGGCTTCACGTTTCAGGCCAACAATCTGGTCCCGTATCTCACCACGCAGGAGAATGTAGAATTGATGCTGCGCCTGAACGGCACGCTCGATCGCAAAGGCAAAGACCGCGCACAAGAATTGCTGGTACGGTTGGGGTTGGGCGATCGGATGAAGAACCTGCCCTCGCAGCTCTCCGGCGGGCAGCAGCAGCGCGTCGCCATCGCGCGTGCGCTGATCCATAACCCCAGTCTGGTGCTGGCCGACGAACCGACGGCCAGCCTCGATACGGAGCGCGCCTTTCAAGTGGTGGAGACGTTTGCTAACCTCATCCACGAGCAGAATCGCGCGGGCATCATGGTGACGCACGACTTGCGGCTGACTCAGTACGTCGATCGCGTGATCCAGATGCGCGACGGGCAAGTGGCGTCGGTGGTGGACAATCGCGCCGAGATTGAAGAGCGCGTAGTGAAGCACGCCGACGATCATATCTGGAAGGACTCAAAGTGTTGCCCAGGCGCACCGCGGCAGTGGCGATGTGAAGTGTCCCACGGTAGGCTTCGTACTGACGAGTGAAGCACGCGGCAGGCCGATTGGCTCTTCACTCGTCACTTTTCACTCGTCATTTTCTAGCTGTTACAATTTACTCAGCCAGTACAACATCAGTCAAGGGAGGCTGATCATGTCTCGTTCTATCAAGAACATTATCGAACCACAATACGTCATCGAAGGCGCGGACGTGTTGCTGCGCCGTTCGTTCGGACCGCAGCGCTCCAATCTGTACGATCCGTTTCTGCTCTTCGATCACTTTGCGTTCAACGATCCAGTCGAAGGTCCCATCAAGGGCTTTCCCATGCATCCGCATCGCGGCATCGAAACCGTCACCTACATCCTGGAAGGATCGGTCAATCACCGCGACAGCCTGGGCAACGCCGGGCTGATCGGCCCCGGCGATGTGCAGTGGATGACCAGCGGGCGCGGCATCCTGCACGAAGAAATGCCGCGGCGCGGCCCCAGCGGCGTTATCGCCGGATTCCAGTTGTGGGTCAATTTACCCGCCGCATTGAAGATGAGCAAGCCGCGCTATCAAGAAGTCAGCGCTGCGGCGATTCCAAGTGCCAAACGTGACGGCGCGACGATCCGCGTAGTAGCAGGCGAAGTTGACGGCGTGCGCGGCCCCGTCACCGAAATCGCTGCGAGCCCCGTTTATCTGGATGTTACGCTGGAGGCCGGGGCAGAATTCGTTTATCCTGTTCCGCACGACGATGAAGTGTTGGCCTATGTTTTTGAGGGCAACGGGCAGTTTGGCGCCGAAGCGCAGGTTGTGTCGGCGGTCAGTATGGTCGTATTTGATGAGGGCGATCAGATCGAGGTAAGCACTGCCAGCGGTTTACGCTTCATGCTGATGGCGGGCGCGCCCTTCCGTGAACCGATTGCGCCTTACGGCCCTTTCGTGATGAACACCAACGAGGAGATCCAGCGGGCATTGTATGAGTTACGCAACGGGACTTTTATTAAAGAGGGTTGATCACCGCTTACAAAAATTGGTCGTATGGCCAATGTCGCAGTGACGGCAGCCCTAGGCCGTCAACCTGAGTGGCCCCCATCGACCTCGGAGGAAATACTCTCCGAGGTCTTGCGTTTGACTTGAAGAGGGACGCGGCCTATAATTCCAGTCAATTAGGTGATCGAGCCTGAGTAGCTAACACTTTGCAATT
>PMCF01000392.1 GCA_003154115.1 Anaerolineae bacterium | reverse complement strand
TTGATGCCGCCCACCGGCAGCACTTGCCCGCGCAGGGTCACTTCGCCCGTCATCGCCAGATCATTGCGCACCATGCGCCCCGTCAACAACGAAACCAACGCGGTCGCCATCGTCACGCCCGCCGAGGGGCCATCCTTAGGCACGGCGCCCGCCGGGACATGCAAGTGTAGATCGTGCTTGGCAAAGTAATCGGAGGCCACGCCCAGCTGATCGGCGCGTGAGCGGACGTAAGACAACGCAGCCTGCGCGCTCTCGCGCATCACATCGCCCAGCTGGCCCGTCAATTGAAAACCACGCGCGCCCGGCATCTGCGTCGCTTCGATGAACATGATGTCGCCGCCCACCGGGGTCCACGCCAGGCCCGTCGCCACGCCCGGCAGCTGGGTTCGTTCGGCGATCTCGCCGTAGAAGCGCGGCTTGCCGAGATACTCCTCCACATCCTGAGCATCAACCGTCACTTGCGCCACCAGGCCTTCGGCGATCTTCGTCGCCAGCTTGCGGCACACCCGACCGATCTCCCGCTCGAGATGGCGCACCCCCGCTTCACGCGTATAGTCTCGAATCATCTGCGTCAGCGCCGCATCGGTAAACTTCACCTCATCGTGGTGCAGGCCGTTCTCTTTGATCTGGCGCGGGATCAGGTAACCCTGCGCGATGCTGATCTTTTCGAGATCGGTGTAACCCGACAGCTGAATCACTTCCATGCGATCGCGCAGCGGGCCGGGGATCGCTTCCAGATAGTTGGCGGTGCAGATGAAAATAACCTGCGAGAGATCGAACGGCACGTCCAGGTAGTGATCGCGGAACTCGCGGTTTTGCTCCGGGTCCAGCACTTCCAACAAGGCCGAGGACGGATCGCCGCGAAAGTCCGACGTGAGCTTGTCCACTTCGTCGAGCATGAAGATGGGGTTGCGCGTTTCGATGCGGCGCAGCGCCTGAATGACGCGGCCCGGCATGGAGCCGATGTACGTGCGGCGGAACCCGCGAATTTCGGCCTCGTCGCGCACGCCGCCCAGCGATTGGCGAATGAACTTGCGGCCCATGGCCCGCGCGATCGATTGTCCCAGCGAGGTCTTGCCCACACCCGGCGGCCCGACAAAACACAAGATGACGCCTTCGCGTTCGCGGCGAATATAGTCGTGCAGCTCAGATTCTTCGCGCTGCTTTTCTTCTTCCGACTCGCGTAAGGCGCGTTCGGTCTTCAGCTTACGCACGGCCAGATATTCCAGAATGCGTCCCTTGATATCCTTCAGACCGTAGTGATCTTCATCCAATACGGCGCGCGCATGCGGAATATCCAGATTGTCCGGCGTGATCTTGTTCCACGGCACGCTGGTCAACCAATCCAGGTAGGTGCGGATCACGCCATACTCGGCGGCGGCCGTAGGGAGTTTCACCAGCCGATCGAGTTCCCGCTTGGCCTCTTTATAGGCTTCTTCGGGCATGCCCGCCGCTTCGATCTTCTGGCGCAGTTCTTCCGCCTCGATCGCCTGTTCGTCCTGTTCGCCCAGCTCTTTCTGAATCGCCTTCAGTTGCTCGCGCAGGAAGTATTCGCGCTGAACTTTCTCCATCTCGGAATGAGCTTCGGTTTGAATCTTGCGGCCTAGTTCCAGGACTTCGAGTTCCTTGCTCAGCAGCGCGGTGACTTTACGCAGCTTGCTGGTGGCATCCTCCAGTTCCAGAATTTCCTGCGCGTCTTGCAGATCGATGCGCATGTACGTGGCGATGGCATAGGCCAACTGCCGCGGGTCTTCGATGTTGAGCGCCACCGCGGCGATCTCATCGGGAATGCCCGGGACCAGCTCGACCAACCGGCCGAACATCGCGCCGATGTTGCGCCGCAAAGCTTCGGTCTCCACGGTACTTTCGACGATTTCGGGCGCCGGGGTCACTGTCGCTTTGAGGTACGGCGCGGTAGTCGTGTACTCGGTGACGTGGATGCGCTCCAGCCCCAGCACCAGCAGGCGAATGGTGCCATCGGGCAGGCGCAGCAACCGCTGCACCATCGCCGCCGTGCCGATGGTAAAACACTGATCGGGCGTGGGTTCTTCCACCGAGGGATCCCGGCTCGCCACCAGGCCGATCACCTTCTTGTTTAGCACGGCGTCGTCGATCAGCTGGATCGATCGGGGTTGGCCCACCGTCAGGGGCACGGCCGTCAACGGATAGACCACGACCCCGCGCAGCGGCAGGATGGGCAATTCATCAGGAATCGGCGAAGATATCGGGATGTCCGCCGCGCCGTTTTCAGGCTCGACGATCGGCAGCATCATTGCATCGATATTTTCGGGACGAAAGAGTTGAGTGCTAAGTGAGTTGTAATCCAAATCAGCCATGAGTTGATAAGTGCCAGACCACTGAAGATTCGTCAGCCCGCCTTAACCCGGCGCGCTGTTGACGCTGAAGATTGTTTTTTGCTCTCGGCAGATGTGTCCATCCCGCGGAAGCATCTCCCGCTGAAGGCAGAGGACCAGAGTTTATTCGCCCGTATCGACCACGCGAACGTGCCGCACTTTTGCTTTGGGCAGACTCACCACCAGGAAGCCATCCTGATACGCCGCAGTAATGTCGGCCTGCTCCACCGCCCAATGCAGATACACCTCGGTGCGAAATTCGCCGTAGCGCACTTCCAGTTGATGGTACGCCACCTTGGCGCTGGGATCGTCGCGCTGCCCACTGATGGTCAATAACTGATCATGCAGCGTCACCGTCAAATCGGCCTCGCGCATCCCGGCAATTTCCACCCGCACGATGACGGCATCGTCGGTTTCATAGACATCCGTGGGCGGACGCCACGTCTGCCCGGTCTGCCACATGGCCCAGCGGCTGGTATCGAACGGACCGCGCCGCATTCGTTCGAGATCGGACGGCGTCCGATCGGATGGTTCGTGTGATTCGGAAAAGATGAGACCCATAGACTGCCTCCTGCCTGATCATAAGCACACGGTGCTGATGCTTGCAGATTCTACCATAGATTATAGGCCAATACCACGCAAAGCGATCCGCTGACTCGGAACTGTAACCGAGTTGTAGTGCACGCTACCCCTCCCTGTTGCCAAAGGCCGATCTATTCTGTACAATCCAGTCCCGTATTCAAGAACAAGGAGAAATTCGGAATGACCATTCGCAAATCTGTGTTAATGATTGTGCTGCTGGCTTTGATGTTGGCAGCCTGTAATACGCCCCCTGCTCCGACGGCAACTCCGCCAGCTGCGGCGCCGACCGCTGCCTCGGCGCCGACTGTCGCTGCAGCCAGCGGCAAGGGCTTTGAGAAAACCGATTGCTGGTTCAAAGAACCGGCGGGCCGCGATGTGGAATGCGGCTGGTTGACCGTGCCGGAGGATCACGCCAAACCGGACGGCAAGGCCATCAAACTGGCGGTCGCCCGTTTCAAGAGCGATGCAGCCAACCCGGAACCCGATCCGATCGTGTATCTGGAAGGCGGCCCCGGCGGTAGTCCGCTGAAGAGCAGCATCCTATCGCAATTCGATGTTTACTATGGTCCACTAGTGGCGAAGCGCGATCTGATCCTGTTCGATCAGCGC
>PMCF01000228.1 GCA_003154115.1 Anaerolineae bacterium | reverse complement strand
TACGAAGGCATCGGACGACGCAAGACCTCGACGGCGCGCGTGCGTCTGCACAGCGGCGGGACGGGCACGATTACGGTGAATGACAAGCCGGCGCGCGAGTATTTTGGGCGCGAGACTGATGCCAATAACGTGGCGGCTCCGCTGAAGTTGGCCGGGGCGGAAGCGCGCTTTGACGTGACGGTGAAGGTGAGCGGCGGCGGTGACACCGGCCAGTCCGATGCGGCGGCGATGGGCGTAGCCCGCGCGCTGCTGGAAACCGATCCAGAATTGAAGTCGATGCTGCGCAAGGCCGGTTATCTGACGCGCGATGCTCGCGCCAAGGAACGCAAGAAGCCTGGTCTCAAGCGTGCTCGCAAGGCGCCGCAGTACACTAAGCGCTAGACGATTTGGGGTTGTAGATTGCCGATTTTGGATTGCTGATTTAGGTGTAGCCTAATTCGGTTAAAGAAAGGGGGTAAGGTCATTAGTGGCCTTGCCCCTTTTTGTGTTAAGATTATCTCGATTTTTGGAAGTAGATGCGTTGATGAAGGTGAAGTAGAGCCTGGTATGATCCATATCGTTCGTTCACACGCCACAGCGCAGCAAATCACCGAGATGCTCGAAGCACTCGGCGGATATATCAAGTTGGCTGTTGATGTGCAGCGTGGGATCCTCGCGGGTGGTGGTGCCATGCACGCGGACTGCGAATCAACGCTACTCGAAGATGGCAGTGTGCAACAAGGTGTCTGGGGCGCCGACTGGTATCCATCTTCACAACAGGTCGCCTATGAATCGCTCATCAACATTCGTCCACGCCAGGGCAATCGTTCGCTTGAAGTGACCGATCCAGAGATCCGAGCACGGATTGCCGAAATCGTTCGCGGCTTATTGGGAGGAACATGAAAGATTACGCCTCAATTCAACAACGTTACATGCGCGATGATTTGCCCGTGCGGCTGGGCGGTCTGGCGGCGAACCTGCGCCGCGTCAAATCGGCTGCAAGCCATGATGAAAATCAGGTTGCTGTTGAAGGCTTGTTGGATGAAAGCAAGCACTTCATCGAGTGGACGGCGGCTGAAGCAGAGATCGACAAGGCTGCCGAGCTGGTCGAGTTACAAGTTCAGTTAGCAAGATGGCAGTACAACTGGCATGATATCTGGAGCGATCCGGTACGACGCCGGGATGTTGCCGAACAGTCGGGACGTTGGTCGGATCGCGTGTTGGAACTGTCGGGATTGATGGGTTAAAAGTAAAGAGAAGAGAGTGATATGACCATCACGATTATTGGCTTAGGCCCCGGCGATCCGGCGCTGTTGACCCGGCGGGCGTGGGACATCATCAGCACCGCAAGCGACATCTACGTCCGCACGGCGCGGCATCCCACGTTGGAGGGATTGCCCGCGTCTGTCACGGTGCACAGTTTCGATCACATCTATGAGCAGGTGCAGCAATTCGCCGAGGTGTACGCGCAGGTCGCTGCTGAGGTGTTGCGGCTCGGTGCGGTCGGCGACGTGATCTATGGCGTGCCCGGTCATCCGCTGGTGGGCGAATCGACGGTAACGAACATTCTCGATCGGGCGCGAGAGCAGGGATTGGCCGTTGAGATCGTCGATGGACTGAGTTTCATCGAGCCGGCGTTGACGGCGTTGCGCCTCGATGCGTTGGATGGCTTGCAGATCGCTGACGCGCTCGAAGTGGCTGCGGCATATCACCCGGCGCTCGATCCGGATAAGCCCGCGTTGCTCGCACAGCTATACAGCCGTGCGGTGGCGGGCGATGTGAAACTCACACTGTTGAATCAATATCCTCCGGAGCATGAGGTAGCTCTCGTTCACGCGGCCGGGACGCAGTATCAGCAGGTGGTGCGCGTGCCGCTAGCGGAGATCGATCGGCGCGATGATCTGGCGCACCTGACGACGCTGTACCTTCCGCCGTTACCCCAGCCGAGTAGCTATGCCACCTTTCAAGAAACGATCGCACATCTGCGCGCACCGGAGGGCTGCCCGTGGGATCGCGAGCAGACGCATCAAACGTTGCGGCGGCATTTGCTGGAAGAGACCTATGAAGTGCTGGAAGCACTCGATGCCAATGATTCCGAGGCGCTGTGTGAGGAGCTAGGCGATCTGTTGTTGCAGGTGGTGCTGCAAACACAGATTGCGATCGATGAGGAAGAGTTCCGCATGCCGGATGTGGTGGCCGGCATCGACGCGAAGATCAAGCGGCGGCATCCGCATGTCTTCGGCGACGTGCAGGTCAATGGCGCCGACGATGTAACGCGCAATTGGGACGCGATCAAGAAAGCCGAGAAAGTTGCGGCCGGAAAAGCAGAAGAACGCAAATCGGCGCTGGATGGTATTCCGCGCGGCTTGCCTGCATTGGCCGAGGCAGAAGCGATCGGGGGGAAGGCGGCCCGCCAGAACTTCGATTGGCGCGCGATCGATGATGTGTTAGCCAAGGTCGTCGAAGAGATCACCGAATTGCAGAACGTCAACGATGAGATCGAGCGGGAAGAAGAATTTGGCGATGTGTTGTTCTCGCTGGCAAATGTGGCACGCTGGTTAAAGATCGATCCAGAGGCGGCGCTGCGCGCGGCGAATCACAAATTCCGCGCTCGCTTTCGTGAAGTGGAACTGCTGGCCAAAGCGCACGATCGATCGTTGAGTGAGCTATCCGATCGGGAGTTGGACGATCTGTGGAATGCGGCAAAGCAAAACCTCGGATGAGGCCGTACGGATGATCGAAGCAGAATGGGGCGATTACGATCCAGGCGGGCCCAAAGAATAATCAAGCCATCTGTTTTATTGCTAAAATACGTAGTGTGACGAATGGACAATTCTTGCAAAACTCGTTAAACTTGTGGGTGTCGTACATCTGTGGTGGTGAGGAGAAACGGCGTGGATATTTTTGCTCCTGTCGCATTGCTGGCTGCTATGGCAGCCGCGCTTGGCGCAGGTTTCTTACTATGGTCGGGCCAGAGCGCTAATCGAGCCGGACATGGCGCGTTGTTTAATACTGAACGGCAAGTCGCCTACGAACGGGCGAAGCGGTCACGCTACAGCGCTCTGGCATTAGGTGGCGTGTCGATCGTTTTGTTTGTGTTGTATTTCGTCACGAATAGTTCGGCGGGCATCGCTTTAGAACCGACTCCAATACCAACGCGCACGTCGCGCCCGACCGCAACGCTGGCACCTGCCAAGCGCGAGACGTTGATCGCTACATTGGCTCCCAGTCCGACGGTTAGTCCGCCGCTGGCTAAGGGCGTCGTCGCGAACGCGGGTGATCCGGGTGTGCGCTTGCGCGAAACGCCCGGTGGTAACGAGATTGATTTCTTGAAAGACGGCACGGTGTTGGAACTTTTCCCGGAACCGCAAGTCAAAACTGACGATGGCAACACCTGGCAGAAGGTGCGTGATCCGCAAGGTCGCGTGGGGTGGGTGGCGACCGCGTACATCGTCAACCAGTAACATTTCTATATTCCTGTTTGCCGGATTGGCGCATTGCCTCCGCGGGGCGCTTTTTTGATTGCGCTTGACGCACAGCTTGGCCGAAAAAGCCGTTCGCACCCAATTGCTTGACGAAACATTAACGATTCCGAAAGGGAACTGCAAGCATTTGCCAACGCCTTACAAACAAATCTCGCATATAATTAGAACGGCATATGTTTACACATAATTTCACCTGAAGTGATTGATAGGTCCTAATTCCTCAAAGGCTGACTTGGTTCTAAATGGCCCTCATTAGACAACTTCGCAATCGTTACTTCTTCTTCCTGGACGTCGTGCTGCTGGCCGTGGCCGTTGTGTTCAGTTACGTGCTGCGGCTGGAAACCTTCTCCGTCGAGCAAGTTGGCGCAGGTTTCTTCTTTTTTACCAGCGTGGTGGTCATCGTCATTCCGGTGGTATTTTATTTCTTCGGGGTTTATTCCCGTTACTGGATTTATGCCTCGGTTGAAGAACTCCTGTTGCTGAGCGGCGCAGTCACATTGGGCACGGCTATCAGTGGCACCATCGGATTGGTATCAGTTTGGATCGTGCCAAACATGACGCTGCCCCGCTCGATACCGTTCATTTTTTTGCCACTGGCGCTGGTCGTGACCGGCGCGCCACGTTTTGGTATGCGCTTGTATGCGCAACAGGCCCGGCGTCGCCCCGAGCTCCATCACGGTTCCAACGGTTTGCCACAACGTGTCCTCGTCGTTGGCGCCGGAAATGCGGGTGCGATTGTCGTGCGCGAAATGCTCAATAATCCTGCCTTGGGCATGGATGTGGCAGGGTTTATCGACGACGATTCTCGCAAGCTGGCCGCCCGCATTGCCGGCGTGCCCGTGTTGGGCAATCGGCGGGCCATTCCGCAGTTGCTGGAACAGTACGGCATCAATCTGGTGATCATCGCCATCCCGACTGCGCCGGGCCGCGAGATTCGCGACATCGTGACGATCTGCGAACGGGCCAGCGTGCCTACCAAGATCATGCCCGGCCTGTATGAAATGTTGGGCGATCTGGTCAGCGTCAATCAACTGCGCAACGTGCAAATCGAAGACTTACTGCGGCGCGAGCCTGTCCAGACCGATACGGCAGCGGTGCAGCGGCTCATCGCCAACAAGCGCGTGTTGGTCACCGGCGGCGGAGGGTCGATCGGCAGTGAGCTGTGCCGCCAGATTTTGCGTTTTGGGCCAAGCGACCTCATCGTGCTGGGGCACGGCGAAAACTCGATCTTTGAGACTTGTGGAGAACTCAATCGAAAATTGATTAACCTGGCACGGAGCGGCGGAGATATGTCGGCTGCTTTGCCGCGGATTCATTCGGTGATTGCCGATATTCGCTTCCCCGATCGGCTCCGCGCGGTGTTCGAGCAGTATCGCCCGGAGATCGTCTTTCATGCGGCCGCGCACAAACACGTGCCACTGATGGAGTCGAATCCCACGGAAGCGGTCGGCAATAACGTGCTGGGCACGCGCAACTTGCTGGATGCGGCGGTGATGGTGGGGGTCGAACAGTTCGTGATGATCTCAACTGATAAAGCGGTGCGGCCCACGAGCGTCATGGGGGCGTCAAAGCGGGCGGCCGAGATGCTCGTGCATCAAACCGCGTGGGAGATCGGTAAGCCGTATGTGGCAGTCCGCTTCGGCAATGTCTTGGGTTCACGGGGCAGCGTGCTGCACACGTTTAAGCGACAAATCGCGACAGGCGGACCCGTGACGGTAACTCATCCTGAGATGAAGCGCTATTTCATGACGATTCCGGAAGCAGTCCAGTTGGTGCTGCAAGCGGCGGTGCTGGGGCAGGGCGGCGAAGTCTTCATGCTGGATATGGGTGAGCCGGTGAAGATTGTGGATTTGGCGCGGGACGTGATTGAACTATCGGGTCTTGAAGTGGGCCGCGACATCGAGATCATTTTCACCGGGATGCGGCCGGGTGAGAAATTACATGAGGAGTTGTTCACGCCCGGCGAAACTTATCGACGCACCGAGCACCAGAAAATTTTTGTGATCGATAGCGCTTCGAATCAGGTATTACCGTCGCGACTCAATCATCTGATCGCCCAGTTGGAAGATACGGTGTATAGCAATCGGACTGAAGGTCTACTGGGCTTGATGCGGGATCTCTTGCCCGATTTTCAAGCGGCGGATGATACTCCAATCCGATCGGGTAACGCGCCTGAGGGTGAGCTAAGTCTGCCGGGAGACGATGTCCAGGTGACACCCGCCCGGTCGATCAGGCGGGGTGAGCATTGAAGAGGGCCAGGCCGCGGCGTCAAGTGGGGTGGAGCTGGTTCAGCGTGCTGGCGTTGCTGGCCGTGACGCCCTGGTTGTTGTTTCCGGGTGGTGGGCGTCAGGTTGCGCTCATCGTACTGCCGGGGTTGTGGATCGGCAATCGCCTGGTCACAGGTCACTACATCCCACGCACGCCCTATGACGTCATCATTCTGGGCTTGCTGGTGATGGTGCTGGTTAGTTTATATGCCACGTATGACATCGCGGTGAGCCTGCCCAAGATTACGGGAGTGCTGTTAGGCGTTAGCGCGTTCTACGTCGTCGTCGGTTTTATTCATGCGCCTAAACAACTGTATCAGGTCTTGATCGTCGTGCTGCTGGGTGTGGCGATTTTTCTGGGGGTGGTGTTCGTCGGATCCAGTTGGGGAAACAAGATCGCCGTGCTGCAGCAGCTCAGTGCCCGCTTGCCGAGTTTCCTCCGCGGCTTGCCCGGGGCCGACGCGGGCTTCCATCCGGCTGAAGTGGGCGGCACATTGACCTGGCTTGTTTTCATGCCGGCCGCCGTTGCCATTGGGCTGTGGGCCCAGCGCAAAAGCCGGCGGGTCTGGCCCTGGTTAATCGGGCTGAGTGTGTTGACGGGTGCGCTTCTGCTGGCGCTATTGTTGACTCAGTCACGTAGTGCTTGGTTGGGAGTTGCGGCTGGGGCGGTCGTTCTGTTGTGGCTGCAGGGCCGCTGGGGGCGTGTGGCGCTGGGCGTCGGCGTGGCGATCGTGCTTATCGGTGTTGCGTTGGGGGTGCCCAGTCGTTTGATGTCAAATGGCGGGCCGAGCTCGACGTCAGTGACAGATCAAGCAGTCTTTGATCCTAGTTTGGTCGATCGAACTGAGATTTGGTCACGGGCGATTTACGGCCTGCAGGATTTTCCGTTCACCGGCATGGGCCTGGGAACATTTCGGTATGTGTTGCCGGTCTTATACCCTTTGTTTAGCGTGAGTCCCGATGTCGATCTAGGCCACGCTCACAACGAATGGCTGCAGGCGGGAGTCGATTTGGGTCTGGCCGGGCTCATTGCGTTTGTGGCGCTGCAAGGCTTGTCGGTGGCGTTAGCTTATCGGGCCTTTCGCATGACCTGGCCTGTCATGGTGCGCTGGCTGATGGCAGGCGTGTTGGCCGGGTTAGTCGCTCACAGCATTTATGGATTGACCGATGCCGTCGCGTTAGGCGCTAAACCAGGTGTGTTTGTGTGGATCTTACTGGGTCTAAGTGCGGCGGTCTGGCGACTGGGAATGGCGAAGTCTTTTCATTCTTCGGAAGAGAGCAGCCTGGGGCAGTCGATCCAGTGTACGGCCTAATCTGAATTTGGTTGTGGCTAATTAACAAATAATGGATATAATTCATCCTACGTTGTAGAGGTATACTGTAGAAGGCGGTTGGCAAGTGGAAAACGAACTCAAGAAATATGGCATTACTTTGTGGCACTGGGCGTGGCTCATCATTTTGGGCACGCTGTTAGGGGCCGGCATTGCTTACGTCTCCAGCCGTTTGACGACGCCAGTGTACTCCGCCTCTACGACTTTGCTGGTGAATGAAGCGCCAAGCAGCGGCAAGACAGCTGATTACACGTCAATTCTCACGAGCGAGCGATTGGCCAGCACCTATGCACAAATGATGACCAAGCAACCGGTGCTGGAAGAAGCGCTTAAAGATTTGAAGCTGGATAGTACTATTCAGGCCAGCAACTTACCCGCTCGGATCAGTGTGAACTTAGTCCGTGATACGCAGCTGATGGTGTTGCAGGTTGAAAGCGAAGATCCGGTGTTGGCCAAGGATTTGGCGAATGCTATCCCGGCGGCTTTTAGCCGCAACAATGACGCGGTGCAGACCGATCGGTATTCCGACTCGAAGGCCAATCTGACCAAAGAGATCGACTCGCTCAAAGAGCAGGTGGCGCAGAAGCAGACAGACATCAACATGATCGGCAAGCCCAGCGGAACGTCCGAAGAGGCGGAATTAGCCCGCTTGCAGACCGAGTTGACACAGCTGCGCCAGAGTCTGACCTACTTGCTGCAAAGCTATGAGAACATTCGTCTGGCTGAAGCACAATCAACCAGTAACATCGTCGTGGTCGAAGCACCGGTTGAAGTGCCAACCGTTCCCGTACGCCCGCGCACACTACAGAATACCTTGCTAGGTGCGCTGGTGGGATTGATGTTATCGGTCGGGGTGGTGTTTCTGATCGAGTATCTCGACGATCGGGTGCGTTCGCCCGAACAGATTGATAAAGCGCTGAAGCTGCCCGTGGTCGGCCTGATCGCCAAGATGGGAAACGGCTATGAGGGCACGGAAAAGTCACGCTTAATCGCCGTGCGTGAGCCGCGTTCGCCGGTCGTGGAAGCGTTTCGCTCGCTGCGCACGAATATTCAGTTTGCGGGTGTCGATCAGCCGATTCGCACCCTGCTGGTGACCAGTGCTGGTCCATCTGAAGGAAAATCGACCATCGCGGCTAACCTGGCGGTGGTGATGGCGCAAGCCGGGCTGAAAGTGGTGTTGTTCGACGGTGATTTGCGGCGTCCTACGATCCACAAACAATTTAACCAGGCGAATCGCGCCGGCTTAACCGATGTCCTCATGCGTGATCCCAGTCAGTGGGGCGATATCACCATCGCGAGTGGGATTCCGAACTTAGCCTTGTTGCTCAGCGGAACGCTGCCGCCCAATCCTTCGGAAATGCTGGGCTCGAAGCGCATGCACCAGCTCTTGGATCATTTGCATCAGTCGAATGATGTCGTGATCATCGATGCACCGCCCCTGTTGCCCGTGACCGATGCGCTGGTGATGGCGCCGATGACCGATGGCGTGATCCTGGTCATCGATTATGGCGGGACGCGCATCGGCGAAGCGCGGCAGGGCAAGACCCAGCTCGATCAATCGGGCGCGCGCCTGTTGGGTGTGGTGATGAATAAAATTCCGACCGGGCGGCGCGGCTACGCTTACTATTACTATTATCAACGATACTACACCGACGACGGCGGTTCCAAGCAGCGCAGGTCTAAGGGCCGTAGACATAGTTCGGCGGGTCAGGTCGGCAACCCGGCGGTGACGTTAGACTCGAGTCCAGAGTCGTCACACAAGTAGCGCTGGGCGGCGATCGGGTGAATTAAGATGCATTCGGTTCTATTCATTTGTACTGCCAACCGGTGCCGTTCGCCGATGGCCGAAGTCCTGCTCAAGCAAGAAGTGGCGCGCCGCGGCGCAGCGCCGCACTGGCAAATTCAGTCAGCAGGAACATGGACGGAACGGGGGTTGCCCGCGACTCAATTCTCGCAAACTGTGATGGCGCGCCGGCAGATCGATTTGGCAGAGCATCGTTCGCAGCCGGTGGATGGTGAGCTGCTCCGCGCAGCCGATATCGTTCTGGTGATGACGCAGCATCATCGGGAAGCCTTGCAAGCTGAGTTTCCGGAAATCGCCGATCGAGTCTATTTGTTGAGTGAGCTGATCGATCGGAGTTTCGATATTGAGGATCCTTATGGCGGCAGTCTGGATGATTACGAAGTATGCGCGGACGAGATTCAGAACATCTTGACTAACGGCTGGACGCGTTTGGTCGAGTTGGCCGATCGGGCGGTGTCGACCCGGCCTTGATTTGACCAGAGGCGGAAGTCTTTTTTTGCTTGACTTTCACCTCGACTTGTTGTACTCTTAACACAGATAATGCTCAGGTCGTAGACGCAGCGTTTTATCTTTGTTACCGAAAGGATCTATCATGACAGACAACCTACAACCCATGCCAGCGACCGAATCCATAACCCGGCAACCCTACACAAAGCCAGCCGTTGTGCACGAGTTGAAGTTAGAGACCCGCGCCGGTTCTACTTTGAAGCCCGGACTGACTGATCCGCTGGGCATTGATCCCGCTAACCCTCAGGGCAACTAGTAGGGGTGCTGGGCGTAACTGAATAGCGAGTTACATTCCGTGGCTTTTGCAGCGGGTTTCGCTTGTCTGGCGAGGCCCGCTGCTTATTATTCATAGGACGTTACTGCTCAGCCGTCATGCCCGAGTGCTTACGCCTTACCCGCCGCATTGCGGCGGAGGCGCGCTGGGCGTATCGGGCATCCAGACTGACGATTGGCAATTAGCGCAGGTCGGACTACTGGATTCCCGCTACGTCGTCGCCGGCACAACGTGCCGGCGACGCGCCAGGCGGAAGCATGCGGGAATGACAGCGCCGCGCGACGGCTGAGTAGTTACCATAGGACTTACGCAATCGCAGGTGTTTCGCCGCCGTTGCGCGCGGTGTGCGGTGGTTTAACTCCCTGCTACTGCGTAACTCCTAATTCAATTCTACTCATGCGGGTTTAAGCAACATCAACTATACTTCTATTAACTCGGGCCTAGAGCCAATACTGTTTAGTTTAGCCGTAGCAGCGGGCCTCGTGCCCACCCACAAGAGGCTAAACTACACTTATCTAAACAGTATTGGGCCTAGAGCGGTTTCCAGTTTAGTTTACGACATGGGAGTCGAGGCTTGCCCGTATCCGCCGTATTGCGGCGGCGGGCCGCTGGGCGTAGCCGGATCCATCGCACAACAGCCAACCGGCTGAAGCCTCGACTCCAAGCCAGATCGTAAATCAACTTGGAATTCGCTCTAGTCAGATCTATTGGAAAACGCCCAGCTCAAGGGAGCGTCGGCATGCTGAATCGTTTCAGATCAATTATTCAAAGTTTAGGATTAGCAGCTATCTTCGTGGGGGCGGTGCTGGCGGGAAGTCGTGTGGCCGTAGCTAACGTGCCGCAAGTTCACGCGCCCGTACAAACGCTGCCGGAGGGCGGCTTGCGTGTGATCCGATCGGACGAACATGGCTTACTGCTGGAGCTCGTCGTGCCAGACTACACACTGAACGATGGCCAGATCAGTGTGCCTGGCGCCGATCGATTGGCGGACCCCGGCAAGCCTGAACTGCCACAATTCAGCGCCTTGATCGGCATTCCAGCGGAGGGAACCGTTGCGGTGCAGGTGGTGCAAGACGAGGCGCAGGTTGTGGCGGGTCAATTCTTCATCGCGCCGGCGCCGTCACCATTTTTGCCTAATGGCGATCTGCAACCCGGCGCGCTGCAACGAATACCCGATCGGGCCGCGTATGCCAATCGGGCGTTGTATCCCGTTGAAGCGGCACGCGTGGCCGACACCGCCTGGCTGCGCGATCAACATCTGGCGCGCATTGAAGTCTATCCTTTTCAATATCGTGCGGCGAGACAGGCCTTGACGTGGCATCGCCGCCTATTGATCGAAGTGAAATTCGAAGGGGCGGCGTTGTCCAAGCAGAGGGGGCCGTCCAGCGCTGCCCCTGGTAACAACCCTTTTGAAGCCATCTTGCAGGAGCAGGTGTTGAATTATACGGTGGCGCGCCAGTGGCGTTCGACTTCTGCCGATCGTACGTCTGTGGCTCGGCCTGACCTTTCGCCGACAGCGCTGGCGCCGCGCTACAAGCTGGTGGTCAATCACGATGGGGTTTATCGCGTGACCTATGAAGACTTGCAGGCGTCCGGGCTGGATGTGAGCGCGATTGATCCCCGCCATTTTCAAATGACAAATCAGGGCCTGGATGTGGCCCTGGCGGTGGTCGGTGAAGCCGATGGTCATTTCGATCCCGGCGATTACGTGTTGTTTTACGGGCAGAAATTGCGCGGCGATCTCTTGGCGTCCAAATGGATTACGGAAAGCAACAACTGGCTGACCTTTGACAACGGCTGGCATCCTCAATTTAATGCGTTCATGGTCGAGCGCTACACGGATAATAACGTGTATTGGCTCTCCGTGGGGACGACGCCGGGACTGCGCATGCCAACGCGCGCCGGTACGCCCAGCGGTACGGCTTTTATCCCGGATTACTACACCGCCACCGTTCAGGCTAAAGAGGTGAGCTATTGGCGCACCACGACGTTTACGGGGGAAGATCCGTTTTTCTGGGAGCTCGTGGATAATATCACCTCCATCACCACGCGAACTTATCCCATTACGCTGACGGCAGTAGCCGCGCCGGCCCTGTCAGCCACGGTGACAGGCGAAGTGGTGGCGTGGGCGTACAACAGCGCGGTCTCGCCCGATCATCGGACTCAGTTCTATATGAACGATATGACACAGCCGTTTGAGGATATGACCTGGGACGATAGAACGCGCCATCGCTTTACCGGCCCAGTGCCGCTGACGGCCTTGCACGAAGGCTTGAATAACCTGGTGTTTGTGGCCATCAATCAACCCGCGGCGCTAAGTAGCGATGCCATCTTCTTTGACTGGTTCAAGGTTGATTATGCGCGGCAATTTCAGGCCGACGCTGGGGCGTTGACTTTTCAGGGAACTCACAGCGGGGCCGTGCAGTACAACGTGAGTCATTTGACGAGTCATGACGTGGTCGTTTTCGACGTGAGCAATCCCTGGCAGCCGCAGCAGATCATTTCGCCTAACGTTACGGCCAATGGCGGCGGGTATACGGCTTCCTTCGAAGTGAGCCAAACGGTTCCGCTGACGGTCGTAGTGGCCGATCGGAATGCGTGGCAGTCGCCCGTCTCACTCACGCGTTATACGCCGACGATCGATCTGCACGATCCGAGCAACGGGGCCGATTACATCATCATCACGCCTCACGATTTCATCACGGGCGCGCAAACGCTGGCCGATTATCGGGCGGCGCAGGGACTGCGTACGAAAGTGGTCGATCTAGACGAGGTCTTCAATCAATTCACGGATGGCCTCTATCATCCTATCGCCATTAAAGCGTTTTTGAAGTACGCCTACTTCAATTGGCAATCTCCGGCGCCGGCCTACGTGCTGCTAGTGGGAGATGGTCATTGGAACTTTAAGAACTACAACATCACCAACTATGGCTCACCGGCTTATGCGCCGATCTACATGCCACCCTATCTCGTGTGGGTCGATCCGTGGCAGGGCGAAGTGGATAGCTCCAGTTTACTGGCAGCCGTGGCGGGTGATGATATTCTCCCCGACCTGGCGATCGGCCGTCTACCGGTCAATTCGGCGGAGGAGATGAACATCGTCGTCAGCAAGACGCTGGCGTATGAACAGGCCGCGCCACAGGACTGGCAGCGCCGTTTAATGTTCGTGGCGGACAACACACCCGATGCCGCCGGCGATTTTGTGGCGATGTCAGAACAGGCCATTAACCAGTATGCTCCGAAGTCGTACGCGATCGATCGGATATACCAAAACAATTTTCAATGTCCGGATTCATCCTATCTGACGGATACGTTGCGGTGGTGTTCGAAAGTGAATTACGCCATTACCAGCACGCTGAATCAGACCGGCGCTTTGCTGGTCAATTATGTGGGACATGGCAGCACGTCTCGCTGGTCGGGCGAGCAGATTTTGGTCAATGCGAACGTGCCGACTTTCGACAATCTCGATCGTCTCCCCATTATCTTGTCGCTGACTTGTCTCGACGGCTACTGGTCGCATCCGGATGTGGCGCACAACTCTAGCTTAATGGAGACTTTGCTGCGTGCGCCAAAGGGGGGTGACGTGGCCTCTTTCTCGCCGACCGGGCTGGGCGTGGCGACCGGCCACGATGTGCTGCAGCGTGGATTTTACGCGGCGGCATTTACGGATGGTGTCCAGCGGTTTGGCGCGGCCACCTTAGCGGCTAAGGCCGAGCTCTTTGCCGCGGGCTACGATTTGGATTTGGTGAGCACCTTTACCCTCTTTGGCGATCCGGCACTGCGCCTACCGACTTACGCGCTCGATTTACAGCCAACTGCGGCCGGGCAGCTTGCTCAGCGAAACACAGCGGTGCAGTATACTTTGCGTGTCACTAACTCAGCTTTTCTGACCGATACGCCTACGATCAATCTCAAAGGGGACTGGCCCGTGACAGCGTCAGTGGCTGGTCTGACATTGCCACCGGGTATATCGGCTGGTTTTGTGGTGACGGTGAGTGTGCCCGTGACTGTAACCAATGGGGCAGCGGCGCCAGTCACCGTCACGATTCAATCGCACGGTGATGCCACCCGCGCGGTAGCCTATCTGACGACCACTGCTCTGGTGCCGCAGTCTGTGGTTTATCTGCCGCTCGTGCTGAAGGGAAACTAAGAAGCCGTCAAAGAACAACTCCGCAGATGGCTCCTGGCTGGATGGTCACATCCAGCCAGGAGCGCCGGATTTGCAATCCGGCGGGAGCGTCGAGAGTGCGGACTTATTTCTTGGCAAGCCCTAACTTTCCGCCAACCGGGATACAGTATAATGACTAACCGAGTGATGCCAACCGATTCGCGCAGCATGCCGCGCGACAACGATCTCTATCTGAAGATCGTGCGTGAGGTGTTGCAGCAGGATCAGGCGGCCGGGCCGTTACGACTGCCGGTCGTGAGTGACAGCATGCGCCCGCTATTGCGCGCCGGCGATTGGATTTTCGTAGAGGCGGTAACGCCTCCAGCGTTGGGCCTGGGTGACATCATTGTGGTGCAACGCGGCGCGGAGTTGATTACCCACCGCGTGGTGGCACAGGATGAGCAGGGGTGGCGCACGCACGGGGATAATACCCGCGTGCTCGATTCAGTGGTGCCGGCCGAGGAAATTGTGGGGCGGGTCAGCGCGATCGAGCGGGGCACGCACCGCATTGATTTACAGGCGCGGCGCTGGCAGACGGTTAATCGTTGGATCGGAAGGATCGATCGGGCCAAGCTGCGGGTGTTTGAGATGGGGCGGGCCACGCCCTTCCGATCGGCCCGGCGGCTCTCGACGTTAGCCGTATGGCCGTTTCAAGCGGTGCTGCGACTCGTGGTGGCTGTCGAGTTGAAATTGAGCAAGCGAAAAGATGCACGCGAGGTGAAAGTTGAGTGACGTTTCATTAGAATCTTATCCTCATCCGACGGCCCATGCCCGTGGGCGCTTACTGGATCGAGAAGCCGTGATCGTACTGCCCGACAAAGGCGAGGTGAAGGTGCTCAATGAAGTGGGCGCGC
Source organism: Anaerolineae bacterium (assembly GCA_003154115.1). GTDB lineage: Bacteria > Chloroflexota > Anaerolineae > Fen-1058 > Fen-1058 > Fen-1058. The sequence goes on along the minus strand of PMCF01000228.1, from coordinate 5,913 downwards.
GCATTTGGGCGTTGGCCGACGGCAGCCGATCGGTGCGTGACATTGCCGCGGCGGTTGCCGGCAGCTATGACGTGTCGCCGGCCGAGGCTGAAGCCGATACCGTGGTGTTCCTGCGCGAGTTGCGCGAAAAAGCGCTGATTGAGTTTTGATCGACGCCATGTTGCGACGTAAACGGCTGTGGATTAGTCTCATGTTCCTGCTGGCGCTGCTGGGATCGGTGAGTGCGCCCGGCGGGAGGCCGCCCCGCGCGTACGCGAATGTCAAGCTGGTTAGATTCACGGCCACATCGCTAACCGGGCTGCCGGAAGTCTATATCAACTGGGAAACGGCTACCGAGATCGATACGGCGGGATTCTATGTGCAGCGCAGCCAGACGAGTCTGGACGGCCCTTATGCACGTGTCAGTCCGCGCCAGGCTCCCGAGGGCGATAGCGTCACCGGGGCGGTGTATGATTGGATCGATGAAACAACTACGCTCAATACGACGTATTACTATCGACTAGAAGAAACACTGACTAATGCGGCTGCTCAGCCCAACACTTATCCTCCGGTATCGGTCATAGCGGGTGTCGCACCTACCCAAGTCTCAGCTGCGTCGTCCACTCCCACGCAGACACCGACGCCGACTCCTACGCCGACTCTTACGCAGACACCGACGCCCACTCGCACGCCCACCACGCGTCCCAGTACGGTGCCGACCAATACGCCTGTCCCGACGAATCCTCCCGTCGTGACGGCAACACCACATCTTGCCACGGGAGCAACTATTACGCCGCGCCCCACGACGGCCAATGTCGTCGTGGTTCCTACGTCTATCAGCGTCGCGACGCAAGTAGTAGCCGCGCCGACGGTGCAATTGCCATCACCTTTGCCTGCTACGGCGCTACCTAACAATGGACACCCCGCTCCGACTCTGCCCGACCATGTCGCCACGCAAATGCCTAATCCAGCTGCGCCGCCCAATGAAGTCGCCGCGGCGCCCGCCGCAGCACCTGTACTTGCTCCTACGCAGATTGCGCCCGAGGCGGTAGAGCCTGTCGTTGTGGTGACTGAAGCAGCCACGCCAGCAGCTAAACCCGCGGAGTCTCGTGGTGGCGGGCTGCTCCTGATCATCGGTGCGGCCATCTTCTTGCTCGTCGGTGCATATCTGATGTTGCGCCAGGCCAGTCAATGATGCCGCGAGTGCGGACTCGCCTAGTGCGGACTCGCCGCCGTTTTTCTCGACGGGCCAAGCTGGCGGTTGCGGCGGGCCTCCTGCTTGGCAGCCTGGCCCTCTTCGTGATCGGGTTGGCAGACCTAACAGGTTTTCAAAACCTGTTAGGTCTTTCCCCAACCACACTTTCAACTGCACGCGTCGCCAAACTGCTCGTGGCCCAGTCCGCATTAGGCGAGAAGTCCGCACTCGTGGAAATCAAGCCGTCCGATCTGCGCGCCATCGGGTGGGACGCAGAGCACATCGATCTAACCACACTGCGCGTAACGTCCGATGGCGTCACGCTGCCCGTGTGGGCCGACACCACGTCGCTGCGTTTCTTTGCGCCGCTAAGCCCCACGCGCTATATGAGTGAAACCGTCTTCTGGTTGGAGAAGAGCGAGCAATCCGATCCACAAATCACCGACCAACCGCTGGCCCCAGCGGGCGACCTCGCTTCGAACGATAGATACACCGCCACCCTCAGGCTGGAAGAAAACCACGTTTACTCGCCACAAGTCGCAGAGGGCGATCACTGGTTCTGGGTGCAGCTGCCCGCGCCGATAACCAGGACGTTCACGTTGACCACCTCGGCCGTGCTGCCCGGCCCGGCTCGCTTGCAGATCAATGTGTGGGGCAGCACTGTAGCGCCCGCCAATCCCGATCATGCCTATCGTCTCGTGCTGAACGATCAACCGCTGGGCGAGTTTACGTGGGACGGGCAGGGGCAGCATACGATCGAGGCCGAGATACCCGCCGATGTGCTGCGCGAAGGAAGCAATGTGCTCAGCGTGGCTGCGCCGGGTCTGCCCCAGATCGACGCCGACATCACGTATTTGAATTGGATCGCGCTGGATTACGCGCGTTCCTTCGTGGCACAAGACGATCGTTTGGCGTTTGAGAGTCCGGGCGGAGTGCATCACTTGACGGGATTCTCCGGCCCGATCGATATTTTCGATGTCACGCAACCCGATCGGCCTGCGCACACCCGCGCGAATTCTGATGGCACGTTTGTCGGCGCCGCCGGACATCGTTATTGGGCCGTGGGGCCGCAGGGTTATCAAGCGGGTCAAGTGCAGGCCGCAGAGTTAACGCCCGATCTGCGCGCCGCGGAGAGTGCCGCCGACTACCTGGCCATCGGCCCGATCGATTTGTTGGAACCCACCCAGCCTCTATTAGACTGGCACGCCACGCAGGGCCTCACGACGATGGCGGTGCCGGTTGATGCGATTTACGATCAGTTTAGCGCGGGCCGCGTTGATCCGGAAGCGATCCGATCGTTCCTGCAATACGCGACGGCGAACTGGCGCGTGAAGCCGAAGTACGTGCTGCTGGTCGGCGATGCGAGCTACGATACGTTGAATGCCACCACGCCACCGCAGGCTAATCGCGTTCCCACCTTTTTAGTGCAGACCCTCTTTGGCGGTGAGACGGCCAGCGACGTAGGCTTCGCGCAACTCGACGGCGATGAGAAACCGGACATCGCCATTGGACGTGTGCCGGCGCGCGAGGCCGATCAGGTGCGCGTGTTTGTGGCTAAGACCCTGGCGTATGAGAAGAACGCGCCACCCGGTGAGTGGCGGTCGCGCGTGCTGGCCGTGGCCGATGGACAGGACCCGGCCTTCCGGGCTGAAGCGCAGCATTTCCTCGATCAATTTTCGTCCGGCTATCAAACAACGCTGGTCAATCCACCGGCCGGATCGACGCAAGCGAACACGGAGATTTTGAACGATCTCAATGAGGGCAGCGCGTTGGTGGGTTACTTTGGGCACGGCAGTGTGACGCAATGGGGCAAAGATAATTTGTTCACGGTGAAGGATGTGGCCTCATTGCAAAACGGCGGCAGGCTGCCCGTGGTGATCAACATGACGTGCCTTACCGGTTTGTTCACCCATCCCAAGGTGCAGTCCTTAACCGAAACGCTGTTGTGGAAAACGGAGGGGGGCGCGGTGGCCGTCCTCGCCCCGACCAGTTTGACCCTATCCGACGATCAGAGTTTCTTGAGCAATGCGCTGGTGCAGACCTACTTGAAAGATCGCACGGCGCGCTTGGGCGATATCTTTTTGCAGGCGCAGCGTGAAGTGCCGACGACGGGGACGGGCGCACAAGATGTGTTGCGGACGTTCTTGTTGTTTGGCGATCCGGCGCTGCGGTTAGCTCAACCCTAAAGCGGTTTCCAAGTTGATTTACGGTATATCTGCTCTCAGTCCGCTGCGCGTGGTCACATCCGCCGTTAGGGCTGCTGGATGTGACCATCCAGCAGGAGCGAAGTCGTAAATGAAACTGGAATTCGCTCTAGTTCAACCACGGTGACAGGAGCCTGATGAAGCTTTCGGCAAGTGTCGTGCGCCGTGCGCTCATCGTCGGTGGCGTCGGCCTGGCGGCGTTGGGCCTGGTCGTCATGGCCGCCTCTAGCGCTAGTCTGTCCCTGCCACTGCTGACCTCGCTGCGAAATCGCTTTCCCTCTTTAACGCGATCGGGCGCCTTCACCGGGCTTGGCCTCGAGGCGATCTTGATCGGCTGTGGCCTGGTATTGAGCGGCTGGTTCATCGTCCCCCGCCGGGCGCAGGTGCGCGCGTTAGCCGATCGGCCCTATTTCCTGCCGCTGCTGGCGATGGTCATCCTCGTCATCGTGTGGCTGCCGATCATCGGGCTGGGGCGCAGCGCGATCATCAGCGGCGAACGCACCTGGTGGCTCGACGACGACGCGATGATCTCGATGCGCTACGCGCGCAATCTGGCGCAGGGCGCGGGACTGGTGTGGAATGCCGGCGAGCGAGTGGAAGGCTACACCAATTTTCTGTGGACCGCCTACATGGCGCTGGTGCATCTCTTTCCGATTAGTGCGGCCCACACCTCGCTGGTGATCCTGTTGACGAATCTGGCGCTCAGTGTGGCCACCCTCCCTTATCTGGCGCGGTTGGTGCGGCTGCTCGGCGGCACGTCGCCGGCGGTGGCTGCGGCGCTGGCGCTGTACGTGTTAAACAAAAGCACGATGGCGTGGAATACCACCGGCGTCGAGACCGCGCTGCTGACGTTGCTGTTGATGGTGACGATCTGCCGCGTGCTCGCCGAAGCGCGCCGAGCTCAACCACGCCTGCTGACTTATCTTTTGATTGCGGTGATGTCGCTGGTGCGCGCGGATGCGCTGGTCTTGGCTGGATTGGTCTACCTGCTGGCCTTCGTGTTCACGCGTCAACGCAAACGAGTGATCGGCTATACCTTAATCTCGCTGAGTCTGCCACTGGCTCATGTGATCTTTCGCATCGCGTACTATGGCGATCTGCTGCCGAACACGGCCTATTTGAAAGTGGCGAATTGGGATGATCGCGTGACGGCGGGACTGCGTTACGTGGGTGACTTCATCTGGCAATATGCGGTGTTGGTGGCGTTGGCCGTAAGCGGTGCGCTGCGCGGGCGCGATCGCACGCTGCGCTGGTTGCTAGGGCTGATCGTGGCCGTGGCCGCGTATGTCGCCTTCATCGGCGGCGATGCCTTTCCCAACGTTCGTTTCTTCATTCCGATCTTGCCGCTGTTGATGGCGCTTGCGGTGGTCGGCACGGAACAGCTGATCGCGCGCCCGGCGCTGCGCGCGGTGGTAGTACTGGTGTGTGTGATTACGACTCCCCTGATTATCCCCGGCTATTTTAACAACCTGGCGGTGGGCGGTTACAACGTCGACAACGTGCGCATCGGGCTGCTGCTCAAGAACAACGCTCCGGCCACGGCTAAAGCGGCGGACTTTTCAGCCGGATCGGTATTCTATTTCTCGGAGGGCGGCGCGATCGATCTCCTGGGCAAATCGGACAAACATATTGCGCGGCTGACGGCCGTCCCGTCCAACGATCGGCCCGGCCACAACAAGTATGACATCGACTATTCATTGGGCGAGTTGAAACCGGATTTTGTGATCGCGCCGTTTCAGCTGCCGGTCGATGAGGACCGTGTGCGCGCGTTGAGCCAGGGCGAATGGTCGTGGATGAGCGACTTCTACTTCAATGCCCTCTTCCGTGAGCATTGCCGGCCCTATCCGATCGAGGTCGTGGCGCTGCGATCGATCTTCGTGTGCGATTGGTCGGATCAATTTGAGCGGCGCGCGGCGTGGCGAGATTTGCCGTGAGCGATATTCGGACCTGGCAGGTTTCGCGCAGCGAAGTGGGTTCACCAGATCATCTAGCGAGTGGTCTGGCTTGCCTTGCTCACACTGAGCCGTCATTCCCGCGAAGGCGGGAATCCAGTGTCGCCGGCTGGATTCCCGCCTTCGCGGGAATGACAATCGTCTCGCCCACAAAAAAGAAACCGGATACCATCATGGCATCCGGCTTCCGCTATGCACGGGGATGTGGACTGAGAGCCTTAACTGAACCGTGTTAATGTTGGGGGAATTCTTCCAGGTAGAGTTCAGTCGCTTCTGTGAGGTTGGCGACCGCTTCCTCGACCGTGAGGCCCTGACTGACGGTTCCCACTTCAGGGCATTCGGCCACGTAGAGGTCGGCCTCTTTGTGTACAATCGCGGTAAGAATTTGCTTCGTCATTTCAGCACCTCCCTGTCTATTGTAGCCGATAATAGATCCGTTCGCCAGATCACGAGTAAAGATTCAGGGCTTTTCCAAAGTCAGGCGTCCACGCTCGCCGCGCCGTCTTCGGCGCGGTGGAGATCGTGCAGCCGTAACTGAAACGAAGATCTGGCAGGTTTGTGTAGTGTTCGCTAACATCTTGAA
>PMCF01000124.1:467-3468 GCA_003154115.1 Anaerolineae bacterium | reverse complement strand
AGCACGTTCGCGCCCTTGGTGATCATGTTTTCGATCTGGGACAGCTGGTTCTGGATGTCATTATCGGCGAACTGCAGGTCAGTTTTGTAACCGAGCGCTTCGAAGGATTTGACCATGCTATTGCCATCAGAAATCCAGCGGGTCGACGTCTTCGTCGGCATCGAAATGCCGACAATCTTGGTGCCAGCGGCGGGCGCTGCGGGCGCGGTTGTCGCAACGGGTTGGGCCGGCGCGGCCGTAGCGGCGGGCTTGGCGGGCGCGGTGGTGGGCGCTGCGGCTGGCGCTGCACAAGCCGCGACTAGGGCCAGCACCATCGCGAACGTCACAATCTGAAGAAACAGTTTCGAAGTTTTCATTTTTGAGTGTCCTTGTCTTTGCCTTGAATTTGGTTTGGTAGAGAGCGGCTCACCTGACCGGGAGATTTTTGATCTCCTACGCGTCACGGGTTTCTGCTTTGATGCGCTTCAAGCGCTTCATCACATCATTGGCACCTCCTCCAAAAGAGTCGTGTAATGTTTGATAGTCGGCGTACAACTTACACCTCGCTAGTGGACGAAAGACGATGGATGGTAGATAGCCGTCCGTCCTTCGTCAATCGTTCTTAGCGTCTACAGCCCTCTCGCGATCAGATAGTACACATCGTTCCAGCGGATCTCTTTCTTGAATTCTGCCAGATCGGTGCCCTTACCGATCAACAGCAGCTCCATGTCGGCCATGTCGGCGAAGTCTTGCAAGTGAGCCGCCGTTACCGCCTGACTGAAGCCCGTATGATGCGCACCGCCCGCCAGAATCCAGGCTGCCGCCGCCACTTTCAAATTGGGCTGCGGAATCCACAGCGCGCGCGCCACGGGCAGTTTGGGCAGCGGCGCATCCGTCGGCACGACCTCGACTTCGTTCACGACCATGCGGAAGCGATTGCCCATATCCATGATCGACGCATTCACCGCCGGGCCGGTCAGGGTATCGAACACCAATCGGGCCGGATCGGCTTTGCCGCCGATCGAGAGCGGATGAATCTCCAGGCGCGACTTGCCGCTGGCGATGCTGGGACATACTTCAAGCATATGTGCGCCCAACACTTTATCGCCAGCCGGACTGAAGTGATAGGTGTAGTCTTCCATGAAAGAGACGCCGCCCTTCAGGCCGGCCGCCATGACTTTCATCGCATGCACCAGCGCCGAAGTTTTCCAGTCGCCTTCTGCGCCGAACCCATAACCGTCGGCCATCAGACGCTGCACCGCTAAACCTGGCAGTTGAGCCAATCCATACAAGTCTTCAAACGTGGTCGTAAATGCCTTGAAATTGCCGTCTTTCAAGAAGTGGCGCATACCGACTTCAATGCGCGCCGCCTCGCGCAACGACTTTACTTCAGTACCACCGGGACGCAGTTCTGGCGCGACTTCATACTCATCGTAGTAAGCGCCCACCAATTGATCGATCTCTGCATCCGAAACCTGCTGCACGACCTTCACCAGATCGCCGACGCCATAACCGTAGACGGCGTACCCCATGCGCCGCTGGGCTTCGACCTTGTCACCTTCCGTGACAGCGACCTCGCGCATGTTATCGCCAAAGCGCGCCACCTTAGCGCCCTGCAAGTCATACCACGCGCACGCGGCCCGCGCCCAGGTTCCCAGGCTGGCCTGCACTTCAGCGTCCTGCCAGTGACCGACGATCACTTTGCGATTAAGCCGCAGGCGGCTGCCGATAAACCCGAATTCTCGATCGCCGTGCGCGGCCTGATTGAGATTCATGAAGTTCATGTCGATCTCGGCCCACGGAATCTCGGCGTTGTACTGCGTGTGCAGATGCGCGAAAGGTTTTTGGAGCGCGGTGAGACCTGCAATCCACATCTTCGCCGGCGAGAACGTATGCATCCAGGTGATCAGACCGACGCAATTGGCCGCGGCATTGGCTTCCAGGCACAACGTGTGAATCGCTTCGGGCGTGGTGAGCACCGGTTTGAAAACGACTTTGACCGGGATCAGGGCCGAAGCCGAAAGTGCCTGCGCGATTTCCTGCGAGTGCGCCGCAACTTGTTCGAGAGTTTTGGGACCATAGAGATGCTGACTTCCGGTAACAAACCAGACTTCATATTGTTTTAGATCGATCATAGGGACTTCTCCTTGTAACGGTCAGCGCACGCTGGCCTTAAGTTTCTTCAATCGCCTCATCACATCGTTCGCGCCGCGGCTAAAATAATGGTGTAGGATTCTGAATTCAGCCAAGATCTAATCGTAAATGTAACTACTCAGCCGTCGCGCGGCGCTGTCATTCTCGCATGCTTCCGCCTGGCGCGTCGCCGGCACAACGTGCCGGCGACGACGTAGCGGGAATCCAGTAGTCCGACCTGCGCTAATTGCCAATCGTCAGTCTGGATGCCCGATACGCCCAGCGCGCCTCCGCCGCATTACGGCGGGTAAGGCGTAAGCACTCGGGCATGACGGCTGAGCAGTAACTCGTCAATCTTCTACCTCAGCCCATCCACGGCAGCTCTTTCGATGACCAGTCCCTTTTTGTAGCGTTCCATGAATGTCGTAAAGCCATCAACATCCTTTGGATCGGGATCTATCGTCGTGCTATTTTCTCCTGCAAAGACTTTGTTGGAGAGATAGGCTTCTAAGGGTTCATTCTTTGCCTTATGAAGCAGATAGGAGGCAAGCAAGGCAATCCCCCAGGCGCCGCCCTCTCCGGCGGTCTCCATCACGGAAACGGGAACATTCATCGCCGCCGCCATCATCTTTTGGCCCACTTCCTTGGTTTTGAAGAAGCCACCGTGACCGAGGATCTGGTCGATCTTCACCTGCTCCTGTACAAAGAGGATGTCCAATCCGATCTTCAATGCGCCGAGCGACGAGAACAGATTCACACGCATGAAGTTCGAAAGCGTGAAGCGGCTTTCAGGTGTGCGCACAAACAGTGGACGTCCCTCTTCAAGGTGCGTGATGTGCTCTCCCGACAAATAACTGTAGGCAAGCAGCCCACCAGCATCCGCATCGCC
>PMCF01000124.1:0-381 GCA_003154115.1 Anaerolineae bacterium | reverse complement strand
GCAAAGACGGATGTCCCTGCGGAGACATTGCCGGTGCGCTCGGCCACACTGTTGGTCGCCACCATGCCTGTACCGGCGTCGCCCTCAGGTGGACAGAGCGGAATCCCCGCTTTGAGTTGTCCTGTGGGATCGAGCAGTTTAGCGCCTGCTTCGGTTAGAACGCCTGCGGCATCTCCTGCGACAAGAACTTTGGGCAGGATGTCTTGAATCTTCCACGGGAACTTTTCTGCCGCGATCTGTTCGTTGAACAGCCCGATCATGCGCACATCGTAGTCGTTGGTCTGGCTATCGATGGGGAACATGCCCGAGGCTTCGCCAACGCCCATCACCTTTTGCCCCGTCAGTTTCCAATGGACATAGCCTGCCAGCGTGGTCTGATGG
>PMCF01000328.1 GCA_003154115.1 Anaerolineae bacterium | reverse complement strand
GTTTAACCGCAGTCTGCAAGGAAGCCTTATGCCCGATCGTGCCAATTCCGTCCTCATTGCCACCCTCGGCAGCAAAGCGCAAATCATTACTTTGACGCTCGATCTGCTCAAACAGCAGGGCGATCGTCCCGGTGAAGTCGTCGTCGTGCATACCTGGCGCGATCGATTTGAGACTGCACAAGCATTGGCACTCCTGCAAGCCGATCTGCCACTCGCCTACCCACAGGTCGTCTATCGCTCACGGGAGCTGTGTGATGAGTCTGGCCCGTTGCGAGATGTGACCGCTCCCCAAGAAGTGGAGTGTGCTTTCCGCGCGTTGTACGCCGAAGTTCGGGCAGCCAAACTGGCGGAGCGTTCCGTCCACATGATGATCGCCGGCGGGCGCCGGACGTTGACGGTCTTCGGCATGGCCACCGCGCAACTGCTCTTCGACGAAAACGATTACCTCTGGCATTTGAGTTCTCAGCCTGAATTGGAAGCGTCGGGTCGATTGCACGCCGGGCCAAATGAATGGGCGCGGCTGATCCCCATCCCGGTCGTGCTGTGGGGGCGCCTGTCGCCGGTGTTCGAACAACTCAGCACAGTGGCCGATCCATTTGAAGCGACTGAACATCTCCGCCAGTATCGCTTGCGTGAGAAGTGGGATGCGGCGCGCACCTTTGTACTGGGTTCGCTGAGCGGGGCAGAACAGCGCGTGGTGGAGCTGTTGGCGCGTGAGGGATTGACTGATGCCGAGATGGCGGCGCGCTTGTCGATAATTTCAATGGCCGCCTCGCGCTTGTTGGTGATTTCTGGCAGCACCACCAGCAGATCAATGTCGCTGTCGGCTTGTGCTTCACCGCGCGCATGTGAGCCAAACAGAATGAGCCGCAACGGTTGGAAGCGCAACACGATGCGTTCAGTTAGGGCAGGAATGTAGGCGGAAGCGATCATCATCCATCCTTTAGTTCGGGCGGCGAATCACCAGGACCACCTTGCCTTGAATTTCGACATTCTTGGGGTCGGCGAAGATGGGTTGCATGGTCGGGTTGGCAGGCTGCAGACGCACCTTGCCCTTTTCGAGGAAGAAGCGCTTCAACGTAGTCTCTTCACGATCCTTCAGCCATACAGCGACCAGATCGCCGTTGTCGGCTTTCTGGCGCTGTTGCATCACCACGATGTCGCCGTCGCCAATCATGGCATCGACCATCGAGTTGCCACGCACCTGCAAGGCGAAGATGTGCTTGTCATCCACGGGCAGCAGCTCGCGGGTGAGCTCGATCACTTCGTCGCCCAGGATGGCAAAGTCAGAGCCGGGCACGGGCATCGGCTCACCGGCGGCGATGCGGCCCAGAACCGGAATGCGAACGGTCTCGACAGGCAGCATGTCTGGCGTTTCCTGCACCAGTTTAATGCCGCGCGAGATGGTTTTGTCACGCGCGATGAGACCCTGCTTTTCAAGGACGTTGAGGTTGTAGTTCACGACGGACGTGGACGAAATGCCCACCGACTTGCCAATCTCACGGATGGTGGGGGGGTATTTGGTCTTGACCGAAAAACTGCGGATGAAATCGAGGATGGCTTGCTGGCGATCAGTCAGGGTCATGATTATGTTCCTCCTGGGAAACCCAACTTATCCCAAGTTTTTCCCAAGGATAACCCAAATTTTCACTGTCGCGCGCGCGGCGATCTGGTTATCCCAAATTTATCCAAAAGATTTCCCAAATCCTGATTGCATTATAAACGAACAATTGTTCTGTGTCAATAGGCCCTGGCTATTGACAAGAATAGAATTTAATTCTATACTTTAAGCATGCCTTATCGAGTGACGGAACGCGGGGAAAAACGGCGAGAGGAACGGCGCACCGGCATGGTGGCGACCGCGCGGCGTCTGTTCGCTGCTCAAGGCTATGAGGCCACGTCCATGCAGCAGGTGGCTACAGAGGCTGGAACCTCAATTGGCAATTGCTATTTCTACTTTCGCAACAAGGAAGATTTGTTACGCGCCGTCATCGAGGAGGTGAACGGCGAGATCGGGCGTGAGATCGATGCGGCGATTGCCCGTGTCCCGATCGGCCCGGCACGGCTCGCGGCGGCCATCGAGGCGGGGGTGCGGGCGCTGTTGAGCCGATCGTCCGTGATGAGATTGGTGTTGGCCGAAGCGGCGAACCCGGCGTTGCGTGACACGGTTTCGTCGATCTACATCGACCGAGTGCAGCGCTTCTTCACGGCTGCGCCGGAGTTGTTACACGGACTCGATCGTGATCTAGCCGCTCAGGCGTGGGAGGGCGCGCTGTTCAATGTCATGCGGACTGCCGTGACCTCAACCGAAAATGCTAATGTCGAGGCCCTGTCGGCTTTTTTGATCCGCTGGAACATGCGCGCTCTAGGGCTGAGCGAAGAAACGATCGAGCAGGCAATATTTGAGATTAAGGGAGACAGGTCATGAACAAGTTGCTCAATTCACCGTCAGGGTTGTTGCGGTTGGAAGGCGTGGTGGTCTTCATCATCGCGCTGGTGTTATACAGTCGTTTGGGAAGTGGCTGGTTGATGTTTGCGTTGTTGTTCTTCGTGCCGGACGTGTCGATGATCGGGTATGCTGTCAATACCCGGGTCGGCGCATCGCTGTACAACCTCATTCACGCTTACGCGTTGCCGGCCGCGTTGGGGCTGATCGGCTTGTGGCTGGCCGATGCGGTCCTCGTGTCGTTGAGCCTGATCTGGTTTGCGCACATTGGGATCGATCGAGTGCTGGGTTTCGGCCTGAAGTATCCAACGGTGTTTAAGGACACGCATTTGCAGCGCGTCTAAGTCAATTTCAAATACCGTAGTAACGGGATGCCCGACGAGTGTAGTTCATTCGTCAGGCATCCCGTTTCACGTTATAATGAGCTCATCCCCACCCATTCCCTATCAGGAGCAGACAACCATGCTTGGCCCCAATCTCGATCTTACTGAAGAGCACAAGCTGATTCGTGCTACGGCACGTGATTTTGCGCAGAATGAAATCGCGCCGATTGCCGCGCACTTCGACGAAACAGGCGAGTTCCCGCGCGAGACGATCAAGAAGATGGGCGCGTTGGGCTTGATGGGCATCGAGGTGCCCGAAGAGTACGGCGGCGCCGGGATGGACACGCTGGCCTACGTGCTGGCAATGATCGAAATCGCCAAAGCCGACGTGAGCCACAGCACGATCATGTCGGTGAACAACTCGCTCTACTGCCACGGCATCATGAAGTTCGGCACGGAAGCGCAGCGCAAGAAGTACGTCACGCCGATTGCCACCGGCCAGAAGATCGGTGCTTATTCGCTGACCGAGCCGATGAGCGGATCGGACGCGGGCACGATGAAGAGTAAAGCGGTGCGCGACGGCGATCACTACGTCATCAACGGGCGCAAGAGTTGGGTCACATCCGGCCCGGTGGCCGATTATCTGGTGTTGTTCACCATGACGCAGCCAGAGTTGAAACACAAGGGCATCACGGCGTTTATCGTCGAAGCCGATCAGCCCGGTTTCGTGCGCGGCAAGAAAGAACCGAAGTTGGGTATTCGCGCCTCGGCCACGTCCGAAATTGTGTTTGAAGATTATCGGGTTCCCGTGGAGAACCGTTTGAGCGAAGAAGGTGAGGGCTTCAAGATCGCGATGACCGTGTTAGACGCGGGTCGCATAGGTATTGCGAGTCAGGCGCTGGGTGTGGCCGAGGCCGCCTTCGGAGCGGCAGTGAGTTACGCGAAACAGCGTGAAGCCTTTGGCCAGCCGATCGGGCAGTTCCAGGGCATTCAGTGGATGCTGGCCGATATGAAGACGCGCATCGAGGCGGCGCGTTTGTTGATTTGGAATGCCGCACTGGCGAAGGAACGCTCGAAGCACGACGGTGGCCGTTACACGCTGGAAGCCAGTATGGCAAAGTTATTCGCCAGCGAGACGGCGATGTGGGTGACAGAGAAAGCCGTGCAGATCCATGGTGGCATGGGCTACAGCAAGGAATTGCCGCTGGAGCGCTACTTCCGCGATGCGAAGATCACCGAGATCTACGAAGGCACGAGCGAGATTCAACGGCTCGTCATCGCGCGGAATGTGTTGGGGATGAAGTAATTTTATGGGACGCGGATTGACGCCGATGAACGCAGATGAATTTTTGATCAGCGTGAATCCGCGTTCATCGGCGTCCGATGAGGATTTTCCATGAAACGTCCGTTCGTCGTAACGATCTTTGCGCTGTTGGTGTTATTACTCGCGGCTTGGAATGTCTTTCAAGTGTTCAGCGCGTTGCAGAGTTACGATCTGATGCGCGCGTTGAACTTGATCACCGAAGCCAACCTGCTGATCGTCATCGGGCTGACGTGGGCGATCGGGTTTGGGTTGGCCGCGTGGGGCGTGTGGCGAAGGCGATCGTGGGGATGCACGTGGATGTTGATCGCCATCGTCGTCTATCAAGCTCAACAATGGATCATGCGCCTGTCGTTGATGCGCTCGTCCGATGAAGTCATTCGCCGCCCGGCGGATGTTTTTCTGTCGCTGTTGAGCATTGCCGTGGTGTGGGGCTTCCTGTTCATTCCGAAGATTCGCAGACTTTACGTGAAAAGTGATGAGTGAAGAGTGAACAGCAGTTGATCACGATGCATCTTTCACTCTTCACTTTTCACTCGTCACTTATCATGAATGCGGGGTATTCATGTCCACAATTGATCCTAAGATTCAACGGCTCTATGAACGGCGCGAGCAGGCCAAGCAGGGCGGCGGAGCCGATCGGGTGGAGAAGCAGCACAAGCAGGGCAAGCTCACCGCGCGCGAACGGATCGATCTGCTGCTCGATAGCGGCTCGTTCCGCGAACTCGATATGTTCGTCACTCATCGCGCCACTGACTTCGGCATGGAAGACAAGAAGTACCTCGGCGATAGCGTCGTCACCGGCTGGGGCACGATCGAGGGCCGGCTGACCTACGTTTTTTCGCAGGATTTCACGGTGTTTGGCGGCAGCCTCAGTCAGGTGCATGCCGAAAAAATTCTGAAGGTCATGGGCCTCGCGCTGAAGAACGGTGCGCCCATCATCGGGTTGAATGATTCCGGCGGGGCGCGCATTCAAGAAGGCGTGGTGTCGCTGGGCGGTTACGCGGATATTTTCTTGCAGAACACTTTGGCGTCCGGCGTGATTCCGCAAATCAGCGCCATCATGGGGCCGTGCGCGGGCGGCGCGGTCTATTCGCCGGCACTGACCGACTTCATCTTCATGGTGAAGAACTCGTCGTACATGTTCGTCACCGGGCCGGATGTCGTGAAGACCGTGACACACGAAGATGTGACGCTTGAGGAATTGGGCGGCGCGAGCGTGCACAACAGCAAGAGCGGTGTAGCGCATTTTGCGGCGGACAATGAAGCCGATTGTTTGTACATGATCCGCAAGCTGCTGAGTTATTTGCCGCAGAACAACATGGAAGATCCGTTGTTCCTTAAGACGCAGGACGATCCTTTACGCATGGAAGAAGCCCTCAACTCGATCGTGCCCGACAGCCCCAATAAGCCCTACGACATCAAAGAAGCGATTCAACTCATCGTCGACGATGGTCAGTTCTTTGAAGTGCACGAGCATTTTGCGATGAACATCGTGGTGGGCTTTGCCCGCTTGGGCGGTCATTCGATCGGGATTGTGGCCCAGCAGCCGCAGGTGCTGGCGGGCGTGCTCGACATCGATTCGAGCGAGAAAGCCGCGCGTTTCATCCGCTTCTGCGATTGTTTCAACGTGCCGATCATCACCTTCGAAGATGTGCCCGGCTTCCTGCCCGGCATCGGACAGGAACACGGCGGCGTCATTCGATCGGGCGCGAAGCTGCTGTATGCCTATTGCGAAACGACCGTGCCGAAGATCACGGTCATCACGCGCAAGGCGTATGGCGGCGCGTACTGCGTGATGAACAGCAAGCACATTCGCGGCGATCTGAATCTGGCGTGGCCCACCGCCGAGATCGCCGTGATGGGGCCGGATGGTGCGGTGAACATCATCTTCCGCGATGATCTGCGCAAGGCCGAAGACCCCGTCGCCAGGAAAGCCGAACTGGTGGCAATGTACCGCGAGAAGTTCGCCAATCCGTATGTGGCAGCGGAGTGGGGGTACATCGACGACGTGATCGAACCGAAGGAGACGCGCCCGCGCCTGATCAATGCGCTGGAAATGCTGCAAAACAAGCGTGATTCTAATCCGCCGAAGAAGCATGGGAATATTCCGTTGTAGGAGGTGACACGATGGAAGCCATTGAGGTGCGCCCCGATTTGCGCCAGCCGCTGGAGCAAGATGCCGCGCAAGAGTCGCGTAGTGTCAGCGAGGTGGTCAACGATGCCATCGAGCGTTACCTGCGCGAGCGGCAGCGAGCAAAACTCGATCGTGAAATCGCGGCGTATGAGACGCTGCATGGCAAGTTGAAGCAGAAATACCTGGGGCAGTGGGTGGCGGTGCACGACCAACAATTGGTCGATCATGACGCCGACGGCTCTGCGCTATACCGGCGCATCCGCGCCAAATACGGACGTACGGCGGTGCTCATCCGGCAGGTCACAGCGCAGCCATCGGAGGAAGTCTGGATGCGTACGCCCAGCACAGGCAGGCCGGTATGAAATTCGCCTACGATAATCATTACAGCCCGCCAGCTCCCGCCATTGAGATTCAACTCGGCGCGCCGGGCAAATCCGGCAAGACCCGACTGCTGCGAGCTTTTGTCGATACTGGCGCAGATGTCTCGCTGGTACCGCTGCGTTATCTTGAACCGCTGCAGTTACAAATGGACAATCGAAAACTCCTGCGCAGCCAGTGGGGAGAAACTCGCAGCGTCGATACGTATTTGGTCGACGTGATTCTGGGCGATGGGCGGCTGCCGCTGATTGAGGTTGTTGGCGACGAGCGCAGCGACGAAGTGATCCTGGGGCGCAATGTGTTGAACCGGTTGGTGATCACGCTCAACGGCCCGAAGCAAGTGTTAGACGTGTCAGGCTGAGAAATGATCAAGTGTTCGCTGTGCAGGGGAGAGTTAATCGAACAGGTTGGCACGTTTGTGCATGAGGAAAACGGCGAAGTGTGGGTGATTCGCCATGTGCCAATGTTTGTCTGCCAGCAGTGCGGCGAGAAGGAGTATTCACAAGAAACCACGCACCGGATCCTGTCGTTTGTTGAGCAGCCGCCGCGCCCGGTCGAGATTCTGCACGTACCGGCCTACGAGTTGACCTGAAGGAAACGCGCCCGCGCCTGATTAATGCGCTGGAAATGCTGCAAAACAAGCGCGATTCTAATCCGCCGAAGAAGCACGGGAATATTCCGCTGTAGATGACATGGGTTTCACTATTGCGTTTCGCCAACAATTCAAGTACGCGGTACAGGGTGATGAACGCTGGATCGCCGGGATGTTGCGTGCGCGAATCGCGGCCAGTTTGAAAAAGAAAGGCGCGCTGGAAGTTTCTATCGATGGCCAGCGGATTGCGTTCACGGGTAGAGCTTTCGATCGCTTAGGGTATTGGGGCTTTCTTCTCCTCGCCATCTCCAAGGGCGATGTAACCGTCGTCGGTCAGGATGGAGAGTTGAGCGTGGCGTTTGAAATAAATTTCGCTTACCTTTTTCTTGTCACGTTAGTTATGAGTGGTTTCCTTACCGTGTGCACAATATTTAAAGGCTTGGGATTGTCAGGCGTTTACGCGTTTCTCGGTATACTCTGGGTAGCATTCTTCGGCGGAAGTGTGGCGTTGTCTTGCCTTCAGTTTCACTTCTTTATGCAAGGCCAGATCATTGAGTTTTTCAATTCTGTTGCCGAACTGGGCATACAAGGTCAACGAATTCCTTCACGCTGATCGAGTGCCATGTTTCCTATCACTTACAAGAACCACTTCATCTACACCGTGCAAGGCGATGAGCGTTGGATCGCTGGAATGTTGCGCACACAAATCGCTCGAAGTTTGGTGAAAGTGGGCGCGCGAAATGTCACGAATGCCGACAATCGGATTCGTTTTTCTGGCAAAAT
>PMCF01000317.1 GCA_003154115.1 Anaerolineae bacterium | reverse complement strand
CCTCCTCAGTGCGATTGAGGCGCGCTCCCAGCTGCGCTACAGGCCCAACGAAGCGAACGAGATTGTACCCGACTCGATGCGGTGTGTCAAGCAACCCTGAAACCGCGAGTATAACGCAAAAGTGTTGGTGACTTGTGGGATATGCTCCTGCTGGATGGCACATCCAGCGTCTGGTGGCGCCGGATGTGCCATCCAGCGCGAGCGTGGCCGGGCAGTATGCCCACCCAACAGTTTTGCTGTATACCCTGAAACCACCCGGCGCAAGAGGTAAGGGGCAGGGGCCGATCAGCTTATACTTGCAGCATGAAAACTCAACTCTGTCGCCTTGCACTTACCACCTTCCTCGCCATTGCCTTTCTATTCAGCCTGCACGGAGTATTGCTGAATGGCCCTGCGCCAGCGACCGCTGCAGCCTTGATCGAACCTGGCACTTGTTCAGTCGGGCAATGCCAGGTTCAGCGTCCAATCACGGCGACCGCGCCATATACGCTTTATCTGCCGTTGATTCAGCGCAGCTTGCCTGGCCTTGAAGAATTTCGTGGCCTGTGGGTCACGCGCTTCGATTGGACGCGCTTCGGCTACACCGCTAGCATGTCCGACCTCGACGCGATCGTGGACCATGCCGCCTCGGCGCATTTCAACGCGCTGCTGTTTCAAGTCCGCGGCACCGCCGACGCTTATTACTCTTCGACTCTGGAGCCATGGGCCGCGCGGCTCACCGGATCGACCACTAAAACGTTGGGCACCAATCCCGGCTTCGATCCTCTCGCCTACCTGATCACCCGCGCGCATCAAAGCGGCTTGCAAGTTCATGCTTACATCAACATCTTTCCGACATGGTTATGCGGCGTAGGTGCCCCACCCGCCGATACGACGCCACCACATCTCTTCTGGACGCTATCGCATTCGACGACCTGGAGCGCGTGGCGAGTTCATGATCAATCCGGTGCCCCACAAAGCATCGCCACCTGCGCCGATTATTTGTGGGCGACCCCGGCGCTGTCGCTAACGCGCGATCACATCACGGCTGTTGCTGACGACATCGTGCAGCGCTACGATGTGGATGGCATCCATCTCGATCTGATCCGTTACCCTGGATCGACTTACTCATTCGATCCGTACACCATGCAAGCATTTAGCGACGCCCTACAGATTTCTCCGACGTTGACCATCACCGATTGGCGACCGAATTCCCAGCGGGCGCAGATCAACGCCATCGTGCAGCAGATCTACTCTACGACCACGGCCCTCAAACCCGATCTGCTCGTCAGCGCCGCCGTGTGGCCCAATTACACCAGTGGCTACAACTCGTATTATCAAGACTCAAAAGGCTGGCTGGCCGATGGTTTCATCGACGCGAACCTGCCGATGTTGTATTCCAGCGACATCTTAAATGATCTTCCGGCTTGGATCGCGCGTGCGCAGGGTTTCCTCGACGACGCGCATGATCGCTATGTCTTTCCAGGCATCAGCACCAACTACACCGATGTGCACGAGATCACCACTCGGATTGAGGCCGCTCGATCGCTGGGCGCACGGGGCATGGCGCTGTTCTCGTATGGTAAATTAAATGAACTCAACTACTGGGCTGATTTAGCCACTGGTCCGTTTGCAGACATCGCCACGATACCTAAACCCAACTGGAAGCCCTAACGCAACGAGCCAGTTCTTTATAAAGAACTGGCTCGTTTTCGCGCAGCAGAACGATCGGGTTACGGCGTAAAATTACGGGGCCAAACAGGTGGCGGGCGCACTCGAACCCGTGCGATAGCCGCACCACTTCTTGTTGCCGTCGTAATTCCCATTAAGCTGGGTCGCGTTCAACAAATACCACGTAAACGTACTCGATGTGCCGCCCGGTTGATTCCACACGCCGGTCGCTTTTGTCCCGTCGATCGAGCCATTCAGGGGGACGTTGCCTGACGGTAAGACCAACGTGCCGATTAACTGGCTGCCATCCTGATAAATACTCAACGGTGCGTTGAAGGTTTCGGCGACGGTGTTCCAATCGCCCGCGAAAGAGGCCACCCCACAGGGCGCTGGTTCCGTTTCGCCTGCGCGATAACCGCACCAGCCATTGACCGCATTGTAGTTGCCGCGCCACTTCTTGCCTGAACCACCCAACCACCAGTCGATGGTCCCCGACGAACCGCTCCGCGACCAGGTTCCCGTCAACCGATTGTTGATCACCGTCCCAAAGATGATGCCGCCGCCCGCGAATGTACCGTTGATGGCCGTGCCATTCTGCACCAGATTGACGGTACCGCAGTTGAATGAGCCACAATTAGACCCCCATTCCCCATTCCAGTTGGCAGACGCTGGAGCCGCCGTAGACGGAGTGGTTGCTGTGGCAGGCGCAGGCACATTGATGATCACCCACAGGGTGCCAAAAACCGAGCCATTCGTCGCTTGAAAACGCCAGCCACCCTTATGCTCACCGGGCGTCGTGGGTGCCACCAGATTGACCGAGATATCGACGGTGCCACTAGTCGGAGTAGCGTTCACGGCCACTGACGCCGGGCCGCCCATCTGCTCGCCTGCCGCAAAGATGAGTTTGTAATTTACCCACTCGCAGGTGCCATTGTTCTTGACACGCCACGTCTTTACAAACGCGGCACCGGGCGCCAAGACCGTGCCGTCGGGGATGGTGACATCCGCCAAAAATTGCTCGCTTAAAATACACCCATTAGGACCGGTGCCCGTCGGCGTTTCAGTGGGCGGAACCGCCGTGGGAGGGGCTTTGGTGGGAACTTGCGACGGAGCCACAGGCGGCACGGTGGGCGCTTCCCGTGTGGAAACCAATTGTGCTGCGTCGGTTGACGCTGGTTCGACGGTAGGGGTGACCGCTCCTCCGCCTAGTGAACAGGCCAGGCTGGTCAGCACCAAACCAAGCAATACCACAAATCGGATGCGATAGCGAAACATGCCTTCCCTCCAAAATAGATATGCGTGTTGTCAGGGCCATTATATGCTGATCGAGGTTAGCGCGCCAAAGTGATGGGATGGTCACGATGGCGACTGAGTAGCCAAAGGCAACACCTGATGTTTCTGCCAGTACAAATCCCAACCGCCGTTGAGCATCAGCGTTCGCAAGGCCGCCAAGGCGTCGCTGGTTTGTTCGCTCCAATGCATGCCTTGATGTTTCTGTCGTCGCGCCACGATCAAGTCATTGCCTTTTTCGACGGGGGCGCTCCCGATGTATTGACGCTGCACCCGACGTTCCCGGTAGTTGGGGGATGAACTCGCGACGGTTGGACAAGTAGTTGATCAACTCGTCGAGTTTTTCGAGGTTCTTCGCCTGCGGGCGATATTCTTCCAGGATATCCAAAGCCTCTGGCACCTGACCACGCCACAGGTGTTTGAGCAGCAAGCCCAACAACGCGGCTTGGGCTTTTCGCCCGCGGCCGATCAGGCTGGTCAGGTCGTAGCATTTCTTGCGGCAGTGATACCAATCCAAGAACAGCGCCGTTCGGGGCCAGGTGGCCAGACGTTCCTGAAAGAAGCGCCTGATCCAGCGTGCTCCGTCGCCAAGCAAAACGACCTTGGTCTCGACGTTGCCGCCACACAGCCGCAGCAAGAGGACCAACTGCCGCAAGACCATCTCCAGGCTGCCGCTCAGGTAGCGGTAGCCGCCCGCCGTCCGCACGTAGGCCGTACCCAGTTCCAGGAACCGCCGTTTTTCGGGGCGACGCACGACGACTTCGTCCACGCTGGCGACCACTTCGCCCGGCTGAACCTGCGGTCCCAACTGGCGCAAGGCTTCCGCCGGTGCCGGGGTGTCGGCTTGCCGGGCTTGCCTCACTCGTGCCCAGTCGCGGGCGGTGATCCCGGCGGGCGGTTTAGGATCAGGTTGCGTCAAAGCCGTTTCGACTGCTTGGTCCAACTCGACGGCCCACGCCGCCGGACGACGCGGCTCTGGGCGTTCAGCCCCTCCAGATTTGCCCGTTCCTCCAGGGCTTTCACTTCGGCCTGTTCAGCCGTGCGGATGATTTGCCCATGCCGAGACACCCATCGGCGCGACTGCGTTTCCGACATGACGTCCGCGTCATGCGCCATCCAGCCCAACAAACGTTCCGCGCTGCCAAACGGCAGGCTTTGGGGCAGCAAACACACCCATTCCTGCAACCCGCGCGTCGTCACTTGCCCTTCATGTTCCGGCAAGCCCGCATTGCCCGGCAGGGTGTGTTGATCGACTCCCGGCCGATAACAGACCTGCCGCGGCAGATGCACCACCCCCACCCGACTGGCGACTTTCAACGCATCGTAGCCGTCACCCCGTGTCGCACTCGCCTGCTCCTGGCGAAAACGCTTCACCAGCAATTCATCGGTCAGTCGCCATTGTTCCACCAGCAAGTTCCGCATCGCCTCCCAGCCGACTTCAGTCACGGTGCTTTCCAGTCCGTCCAAGTAATGCGGCGGCGTAACGTCTTTCAGGTCGACCATCGGCAGGGCGTGTCGCCATACTTCGGTGAGCGTGTCAGGGTTGTCCAGATCGTCAATCTTGGCTATCATCAGTATCAGTTGGCTCATAGGAGTCTCCCGATGTTCGCCTTTCGGCGGTATAGAGACATCAAGGATACTCGCATGGGCCAATTTTCATCAAGGGCGCATCCCATCGGTTTGGCGCGCTAACCTTCAATTTGATCGAGCCGGAAGTGAACGGTCGGTTGTTATACTGCACGCAGCAAATCTATCCCTTCTCGTCAGACAGTGTACCATCGCCAACACCTTACATCACGCCGACCTTTACGCTGCCTTCACCCACGCCGCTCACGCCAACACCAGAGCAAAGCGCGACGCCGACTGCGCTGCCGCTCCCTGAAACGCCGACGCCTTACGTGACGCCGCGTTATGAGATACCCCCGCCGCAGCTTACGCTGACTCCAGCCACGCCGACACCCACGTCGTCAGTGCCGACTTCGACTCCTACTCCACTGGTGCCTGTTACACCGGAAGCCGGACTGGTGATTAGAGGTCTTGTGCAACAGAGCGATGGGACCCGCCTGGGGAATGTGAAAATCTATTGGGCGTTTGCCAGCTATCCGGGCGAGGTCGTGGCCACTAGCGATCCGGCGGGCTATTACCAGAATCAGTTTCAGCCGATTCCGGGTGATGAAATGGTGCGGGTGTGGGCCGAATTGCCGGGATATACTTTCGAGCCGGCCGACACGACGATGCCGTGGGCGGAAGGGGCTTACACCTGGCGGCACTACCACGGCTAGTGGGAAACAATCTTGAACTTCACCGCGCAGGCCGCGCTCTGAGAGGGTGGCGCTGCAAAGTAAGCATTTACATCTATCTGAAAGCGACGAGCCGGGCACACGCGTGTCCGGCTCGTTTTTATTGACAGGTGCAATACCATCGCCAATTTTCAAAAAGGAATATTTAGGCCCCATATCTTGCGGTAGCAGCATGCGCTAGCCGGCAGATATGGCGGTCGAAAAAGTGGCATGGCTCAAAACACGCTCAGAG
>PMCF01000150.1 GCA_003154115.1 Anaerolineae bacterium | reverse complement strand
CGCGAGTTTGAAGCGGAAGTGTACGTACTGCGCAAGGATGAAGGCGGGCGGCACAAGGCGTTCATCTCGGGCTATCGGCCACAGTTCTACATCCGGACGATGGACGTGACGGGCGAGATTACGCTGCCCGAGGGTGTGGAGATGGTGATGCCGGGTGACAACATCAAGATGAAGGTGAAGTTGATCACGCCGGTGGCGTTGGAGCAAGGCTCGCACTTCGCGATTCGTGAAGGCGGCTTGACGGTCGGCGCGGGTGTCATCACCAAGGTCGCCGGGTAAATCGCTGAGTGAGTGGGTCGGCGCCAGCACCGTTAGGTACGTGTTGCCAACTGGCCCATCTGTAGCAAATCATTCGCAGTTTTGGGATACGGTGCTGTGCATCGCAAGGAAACAACCGTATCCCACCAGAAAATGGGGATTATTTCATGGCCAAGCAGAGAATTCGCATTCGCCTCAAGGCTTACGATCAGCGTGTGCTCGATCAATCGGCGCAGCGCATAGTGGAAACAGCCGAGCGCACGGGCGCGACCGTCGTCGGTCCGGTGCCGCTGCCGACGAAGATCGAAAAATTCACCGTGCAGCGCGCTTCGTTCATCGATAAGAACAGCCAGGAGCACTTTGAAATTCGCACGCACAAGCGCTTAATCGACGTGGTCGATCCGGATTCAAAGACGATCGATACGCTGATGCGCCTGAATCTACCGGCGGGCGTCGACATCGAGATCAATCTCTAATTGGCTCGACAAGCCGATCGTTTGAGCTGCGCCCGATCGGGTGGAGTGGCTCCATCGGTTTGAGGGATGATGCAGCCTCGACCCTGTGCTGACAGTCCCTATCTATTGGAGGAATCATGAAGGGTTTAATTGGTCGTAAATTGGGCATGACCCAGGTCTTCACTGAACGCGGCGAAACCGTGCCGGTCACCGTGATTGAAGCCGGGCCATGCTACGTGGTCCAGGTCCGCACGGCCGAGAAGGATGGCTATGCGGCCATTCAGCTGGGCTTCGAACCCGCCAAGAAGGCGAATAAACTTTCCAAGGGCGAGCGCGGTCACCTCGGTCTGTTGAAGGTCGACGAGAAACATAAGACGCGCAAGACGCTGACCGCGGAAGTTCCGGCGGTGAAGCAGTTGCGTGAGCTGCGCGCGAAGCCAGAAGAAGGTTACACCGAAGGCCAGAAGCTGACGGTCGATGTCTTCCAACTGGGCGAGCGCGTGGATGTGGTGGGCACTTCCAAGGGCCGCGGTTTCGCGGGTAACGTGAAGCGTCACCATTTCATGGGCGGGCCGCGCACGCACGGGCAGTCGGACCGCCAGCGCACTTCAGGTTCGGTCGGGCCGGGCACCACGCCAGGCAAGGTCCATAAGAATAAGCGCATGGCCGGGCATATGGGTGTGGAGCGCGTGACGACGCAGAATTTGCAGGTGGTGCTGGTGGATGTCGAGCGCAACCTGATCGGCGTGAAGGGTCCCGTGCCAGGCGCGAATGGCGGCCTGGTGCTGGTGACCGAGACGCGGAAGAAGTAGGAGTACTGACGATGAAAGTTCCAGTCATTGATATGTCCGGCAGCACTGTCGGCGAAATTGAACTGAATCCAGCCATCTTTGAAGCGTCCGTGAACGTGTCGTTGATGCATCAGGCGCTCACCCGCCAGCTGGCGAATGCGCGGCAGGGCAATGCCAAGACCAAGACGCGTGGTGAGGTCAACGGCAGCACGCGCAAGATGTGGAAGCAGAAGGGTACCGGTCGAGCGCGCCAGGGTAGCCGCAAGGCTCCGCACTGGAAGGGTGGCGGTAATGTGTTTGGGCCTATCCCGCGCAAATACACGCAGAAGATGCCGTTGCAAATGCGCCATGCGGCGCTGCGCTCGGCGTTGAGTGTGAAGGCGGCCGATAACAGCATCGTGGTACTGGATCAGTTGGCGATGGACAACCCCAGCGCCAAGACGATGGCTTCCGTGCTGACCAACGCCAAGGTGGGTCGCAAGACTCTGGTGGTGCTGCCGGAGCGCAATGAGAACGTCGAACTGTCGATCCGCAATCTGGACAATGCGACTTACCTGCGGGCGCAGTATTTGAATATCCGCGATCTGTTGGGCTACGAGACCGTCTTGCTGCCCAAGAGCGCGCTGGATGTCATTGAGACTTTGTTGGGTTAAGGGGTGCCAGATGCATATTTACGAAGTTCTCAAGCGCCCATTGCAGACAGAGAAGATCATGTACTTGAGGGATCTGCACCAGTACGCGTTTGAAGTGGACAATCGCGCGAACAAGACGCAGATTAAAGAAGCGGTCGAGACGATCTTCAAAGTCAACGTGGTGTCGGTGCATGTGATGAATCAGTCGGCCAAGCGTCGACGCAATCCGCGCAGCCGGCAGATCGGCAAGAAGGCGCAGCAGAAGGTCCGCGCGCCGGGCTGGAAGAAGGCGATCGTGACCGTGCCGGCCAATCAGCAGATCGAGTTGTTCGAGGGCGTGTAGTTCGATCGGATTATTGATGCTCGGGTCGGCGTCTCGCCGATCGCCGATGGCGAGGACGCCGTCGGGAGCATTCAGGATAGGAGTAGTCATCGTGCCGATTAAAAAGTATAAACCCACTTCGCCGGGCCGTCGCGGCATGACCGGCGATACCTTTGAAGATATTACCAAGACCAAACCAGAGCGCTCGTTACTGACCGATAAACGCAAGCACGCGGGCCGCAATTCGTATGGCAAGATCACGGTGCGGCATCGCGGCGGCGGCGTGAAGCAGAACTATCGCATCATCGATTTCAAGCGCGATAAGCACGGCGTGCCGGCCAAAGTGGCGTCCATTGAGTACGATCCGAACCGCACGGCGCGCATCGCGTTGCTGTTCTATGCCGATGGCGAGAAGCGCTACATCATTGCCCCAGTTGACCTGAAGGTCGGCGATTCCGTCCTCAGCGGGCCCAGCGCTGAAGTGCGTCCCGGCAATTGCTTGCCGCTGGCGAATATGCCCCTCGGTACAACCGTACACAACGTCGAACTGCAGCCGGGCAAGGGCGCGCAGATGGTGCGTTCGGCGGGCGCGTCGGCGCAATTGCTGGCGAAGGAAGGCGAACACGCCACCCTGCGTCTGCCGTCCGGCGAAATGCGCAAAGTGCGCCAGTCGTGCTACGCAGTGGTGGGCCAAGTCAGCAACGTTGATCATGCGAATGTGAAGCTGGGCAAGGCCGGCCGCAAGCGCTTGAAGGGCATCCGTCCGACGGTGCGCGGTACGGCGATGAGCCCCCGCGATCACCCGCACGGTGGTGGTGAAGGTCGCTCCCCGATCGGTATGCCGGGCCCGAAGAGCCCCTGGGGCAAGCCGACCCTGGGTTACAAGACTCGCCGCAATAAAGTGAGTGATCCATTGATCGTCCGGCGTCGTGGTAAGAAGCGGCGCTAGAACGCGGCGCTAGATAGCGGAGGTTGAGATGTCCCGATCGTTGAAGAAGGGGCCGTTTGTTGCGCCCAAGCTGTTGAAGAAAATCGAAACGATGAACCAGCAGGGTGACAAGAAAGTCATCCGCACGTGGTCGCGCGCGTCCACCATCTTCCCGCAGATGGTCGGCCACACGATCGCGGTGCATGACGGTCGCCGCCACGTTCCGATCTACATTACCGAGAACATGGTCGGTCACAAGCTGGGCGAATTCGCGCCAACGCGCACGTATCGCGGCCACTCCACCAGGGAGAAGGCCGAAGCTGCGGCGACCAAGGCCGAAGGCAAGGTGGGGTGAGTCATGGCTACAGTGGGTAATCAATCACGCGCCATTACTCGTTTCGCTTCTGTCTCGCCGCGCAAGACCCGCCTGGTAATCGATCAGGTTCGCGGTCTGCAGGCGGATGCGGCCATCGCCGTGTTGAAGTTTCTGCCGAACAAGCCGGCGGAAGTGGTCAGCAAGACGATCGCTTCGGCGGTGGCGAATGCGGAAGAGAACCTGGGCCTGTCACGGGACGATTTGTATGTGACGGAAATCATGGCCGATGAAGGGCCGCGCCGCCAGTGGCGACGCTTTGGAGCGCGCGGGCGCTTCAAGCCGATTACGCGCAAGACGTCGCACATTACCGTCGTGTTGACGGAAAAGATTTAGGGTTAGGCCGGTAGGCTAGATAGGGGGCCAACTTGGGTCGCAAGATTAATCCATTCGGTTATCGTTTAGGCGTGATTTACGATTGGAAGTCGCGCTGGTATGCCAAGAAGGGCAAGCAGTATTCCGAGCTGCTGGCCGAAGACTACAGGTTGCGCAAGTTCATCCGCGCCAAGGTCGGGCAGGCCGGTGTGGCGAAGATCGGCATTGAGCGCTTTCCTAATCAGGTGATTGTCACCATCTTCACGGCCAAGCCGGGCATTATCATCGGCCGCAAGGGCGCGGCGGTGAAGGAATTGCGCGAGAACATCGAGAAGCAGACCGGCAAGAAGGTCAAGCTGGAAATCAGCGAGATCGAGAAGCCCGATCTGGAAGCGCAGCTGGTGGCGGAAAACATCGCCGGGCAGATCGAGCGCCGGATTAGCCACAGCCGCGCTATGAAGCGCGCGGTGCAGCAGGCCATGCGCATGGGCGCCGAAGGCGTGAAGATCACCGCCGCCGGTCGTCTGGCCGGGTCGGAAATGGCGCGGCGTGAAACCGTGATGGAAGGCCGCGTGCCTCGCAGTACCTTGCGCGCCGACATCGATTTTGCAGGGGCGGAAGCGCTGACCACTTATGGACGCATCGGGATTAAGGTGTGGATCTATAAAGGCGAAGTGCTGCCCGAAGCGAAGCATACTGAAACTGCGGCGCCCGCAGCGGCGCCCAGCGCGTAATTTTTTCACGCTCGGGGCCCGCCTGTGGGGCGGGTAATTCGCGCAGCTGCGAATTGGAGAGCGATAGTTGATAGTGGGAGTGTGAAGCTATGTTGATGCCAAAGCGCGTAAAATGGCGCAAGCAACAGCGTGGTCGCATGTCGGGCAAAGAATTGCGCGGCGTTGAAGTCGCGTTCGGCGACCTGGGCCTGCAAGCGTTGGAGCCGTGCTGGATGACTCAGCGTCAGATTGAGGCCGCCCGCCGCACGATTGTCCGCTTTGTGAAGCGCAAGGGCAAGATGTGGGTGCGCGTTTTCCCCGACAAACCGGTGACGAAGAAAGCGGCCGAAACCCGCATGGGTAAAGGCAAGGGCGCGGTCGATCATTACGTGGCCGTCATTAAGCCGGGCCGCATTATCCTGGAAATTGGCGGCGTGGAAGATGATCAGGCGCGTGAAGCGCTGCGTCTGGCGGCCTACAAGCTGCCCATCAAGACGCAGATCGTGGGCCGGCGCGATTTAACGGCGACCGCAAGCACGGAGGAATAGGCCATGCAGATCAAAGAAATCCGTGCGCTGAACTCGAAAGAACTCGAGCATAAGATCGACGAATCATACAAGGAACTATTCAATTTACGGTTCCAGTGGGATGCCGGGCAGTTGGTGGATCACAATCGGCTGACCGCGGTGCACCGCGACATTGCCCGCTTGAAGACCGTGCTGCATGAGCGCGAAATTGTCGAACTCGCGCAAGGAGAAGTGAAATGAGGGAACAGCGCAAGCGTCTCGTTGGTCGCGTCACCAGCGACAAGATGCAAAAGACGGTAGTGGTGTCGGTCGGTGGCCTGAAGCGCCATCCGTTGTATAACAAGGTCATCCGTCGCACCACGAAATACAAAGCTCACAACCCGAACGATGTGGCGAAGCTGGGCGACCTGGTGCAGATCATCGAGGCGCAGCCCATGAGCCATGACAAGCGCTGGGCCGTCGAGAAGGTGCTGGAAAAGGCGGAGGCGTAACATGATCCAGCATGAGACTCGCCTGGTTGTCGCCGATAACACCGGCGCGAAGGAAATATTGTGCATTCATGTCATGGGGGGTTCCACCCGGCGGTATGGCTACGTGGGTGACATCATCGTGGCGGCCGTGAAGAAAGCTGCACCCAACAGCAGCGTGAAGAAGGGCGATGTGGTGAAGGCCGTCATCGTGCGCACCGCGAAAGAGTACAAGCGACCCGATGGCAGTCATATTCGCTTCGACGACAATGCGGCCGTGATTATCGATCCAGAAACACTGAATCCCAAGGGCACGCGCATCTTCGGCCCCGTGGCGCGCGAACTGCGCGACAAGGGCTTCATGAAGATCGTCTCATTAGCGCCAGAGACGCTGTAAGGAGTTGTGACCGTGGCTAACATCAAGAAAGGCGACACCGTTGAAGTGATCACCGGTGTACACAAAGGCGAACGTGGCGAGGTTAAGCGCGTGGATGGCAAAGACGGCCGCGTCGTGGTGCATAACGTCAACATGGTGAAGAAGCACCAGAAGCCCATGCAAGGCGGACGAGCGTCCCGCACACAGGTGGGCATCATCGAATTTGAAGCGCCGATCAATCTGTCGAACGTGCTGCTGGTCTGCCCCAAGTGCAGCGAAGCCGTGCGCGTGGGCTTCCGTCTGGACGGCAGTGAAAAAGTGCGCGTGTGCAAGAACTGCGGCGAAGACATCAAGTAGCCGCGCCCGTCCGCAGATGAAACAATCCCCATTTTCTGGTGGGATGAAATAATCCCCAGCTTGTGGTGGGAGGTGCATCTCGGTGAGTGCTCAGAGATGATGACCTGCGGAGATCAGATAACGGAGTTGTGGGATGCCTAACATTCAGCAGCGATACAAAAACGAAGTCGTTCCGACTTTGGTCAAAGAATTCAAATACACCACTGTGATGCAAGCGCCACGCATCCAGAAGATTGTGCTCAACATCGGCGCGGGTGGCGCGATCGACAACCCGAAGATTCTGGACGGCGCTGTGGCCGACTTGCAGCTCATCACCGGCCAGAAGCCGGTGCTCACCTCGGCGCGCAAGTCGATTGCGAACTTCAAGCTGCGCGAAGGCCGCCAGATCGGCGTCAAGGTAACGCTGCGCGGAGCGCGGATGTGGGCGTTCCTCGATCGGTTGTGCAACCTGGCGCTGCCGCGCATCCGTGACTTCCGCGGAATTCCCAGCAAGGGTTTTGACGGCCGCGGCAATTTTACGCTGGGTCTGCGCGAGCAGCTGGTATTCCCGGAAATTCAGTATGACAAGATCGACATGCTGCGTGGCATGGAGATCACGATTGTAACGACAGCTCAGTCCGATGACGAAGGTCGCCGCCTACTGGAGCTGGTCGGCATGCCGTTCAGGAGAGACTAGTATGGCGAAGACGTCCATTATCCACCGCGAGAAAAACCGGAAGTTCGACGTTCGCGTGCGCCAGCGCTGCCGCATTTGCGGCCGCCCGCGCGGTTACATGCGCCGTTTTGATATGTGCCGCATTTGCTTCCGCGAAGCTGCGCTGAAGGGCGAACTGCCCGGCGTCGTGAAGTCGAGCTGGTAGCGGTGACCGCAATCTCGCGTGTCTCCAGGGCTGTCTTTATTCGGATGTAGAGGAGTGTGACGAATGAGCGTTTCAGATCCGATCGGCGATATGCTGACCCGTGTGCGCAATGCTTCGATGATCGGCCACAGTGTGGTGATCATGCCCAGCAGCCGCTTGAAGGTCGCCATTGCGAATATCCTAAAGGATGAAGGGTACATTCAGGATTTTGAAGTGACGCAGGAAGAAGGCCGCGTGCATGCCACCTTACGCCTATGGCTGAAGTACGTGGGCGATCGACGCCATCGCGTGCCGGCCATCACAGGCATCAAGCGCGTCAGTAAACCGGGCTGCCGGGTGTATACCTCAAAAGTCGAAGTGCCGCGTGTCTTATCGGGCATGGGCATTGCGATTTTGTCGACGCCGAAGGGCGTCATCACCGGCCAACAGGCCAAACGCCTGGGCGTGGGCGGCGAAGTGCTGTGCCACGTCTGGTAGGCTGCTAAGAGTTCCGTGTTTCGGAGGATGTGATGTCGCGTATTGGAAAAAAACCGGTCTCCATTCCGGCTGGTGTACAAGTGAAGATTAGCGGTTCCGAAGTGATCGTGAAGGGTCCCAAGGGCGAGTTGAAGCGCACGTTTGTCGACCTGATCAGCGTGGCGCAAGACGGCGACGAGCTCAAGGTGACCCGACCGGATGATCTGCGCGAAACGCGTGCGCTACATGGCCTGACCCGCGCCTTGCTCAATAACATGGTGGTAGGCGTCACCAAGGGTTTCAAGAAGACGATGGTCGTGGAAGGCGTTGGCTATCGCGCCGAGATGACGGGTAGGAACCTGATACTGTTTCTGGGTTATTCCCACCCGATCGTGATCGTGCCGCCGGCGGGCATTGCGATCGGCGCCGATCCCAAGGCCAAGACGATTTCTGTCGAAGGCATCGACAAGGAAAAGGTCGGTGAGGTTTCGGCGGAGATTCGCGCGCTGCGACCCCCTGAGCCGTACAAAGGCAAGGGCATTCGCTATGACAATGAAACCGTGCGCCGCAAGGCTGGTAAGGCCGGTAAGGTCGGCGGGTAACTGTAGGGGTGGGATCATCTCGCCCGTACGTGAGGTAATTGATCAATGGCTAAATCACGTAGTGAAGCACGACAACACCGCCACCAGCGTGTGCGCGGCAAGGTGGACGGCACGCCGGAGCGGCCACGCTTGAACGTGTTCCGCAGTCTGGCGAACATCTACGCTCAGATCATCGACGACACCCAGGGCCACACGTTGGTATCAGCCTCGACGGTGGACGCCGAAGTGAGTGGACAGGTCGCCGGGTTGAAGGGTGTCGATCGGGCGAAGCTGGTCGGCAAAGTGCTGGCCGAGCGCGCCAAGGCGGCAGGGATCAAACAAGTGGTCTTCGATCGCGGCGGTTACATGTATCATGGTCAAGTGAAAGCCTTGGCCGATAGCAGTCGCGAGAACGGCCTGGAGTTCTAGGAGAGACACATGGCGAAACAGCAGCGTTCTGAGATGGGTAATAGGCGATCTGAGAAGCGGAACGATCTTGAACCGCGTGAAGAACTCGACGAGCGCGTCGTCAACATTTCGCGCGTGGCGAAGGTTATCAAGGGTGGGCGCCGCTTCGCGTTCCGGGTCGTCGTCGTGGTCGGGGATAATCGGGGCAACGTGGGCGTCGGCATCGGCAAGAGCCGCGGTGTGCCGGAAGCGATCCGCAAGGCCACCGAGCGAGCGCGCCGCGCGATGCATCCCGTGACCCTGTTGGGCACGACCATTCCGCATGAGATCACCGTCAAGTTTGGCGGCGCGCGGATTCTGCTGAAGCCTGCCTCGCCTGGTACCGGCGTTATCGCCGGTGGTGGTGTGCGCGCCGTGCTGGAAGCAGCGGGTGTGCGCGACATTCTGACGAAGTCGCTGGGCAGCAGCAATCAATTGAACATGATCCGCGCCACGCTGCTGGGTTTGGAAACGATGAAGAATCCGGAAACGCTGGCGAAGATTCGCGGCAAGAGTGTGGAAGAAGTTCTACCGGTGTGGAGGCGTCAACGTGGTCAGCAACAAGCCTGAATCTATTAACGGCCCGCGCCTGCGCGTCACTTTGATTAAGAGCCCGGTCGGCAACAACGAGCGCCAGAGGCGCACCGTGCGCGCGTTGGGTTTAACCCGCATGCATCAAACTGTGGAACACCCGGATGGGCTGGTGACGCGTGGCATGATCGCCAAAGTGGCCCACCTGGTGGAAGTTGAGGAAGTCAAATGAAACTTCACGATTTGCAACCAACCGAAGGCGCGAAGCATTCGAAGAAGCGTGTTGGTCGCGGCCTGGGTTCCGGGCAGGGCACCTACGCTGGACGTGGCAAGAAGGGTCAGCATGCGCGATCGGGCGGGACGAAGGCCCCGTATCACGAAGGCGGCAACCTGCCGACCGTGCGCAAGCTGCCGTTCGCGCGCGGGGTGGGTTTCACTTCACGCGACAAGATCTATTTCGCGCCAGTGAATGTGGACGACCTGGCGCAGGAATTCGAAGCCGGCAAGGAAGTCAATCCGATGTCGATGGTGGAAGCCGGTTTGGTTCACTCGGTGCGCGAGGCCGTGGTAGTCTTGGGTCGCGGCGAAATCGATAAGGCGCTGACCGTGAAGGCGCATCGTGTATCTGATACAGCTCGCGAGAAGATTGAGAAGGCGGGCGGCTCGATTGAGCTTCTGCCGCTCGAATAAACTCAGTGTGGCAGCAACTCCCGTATCCGCGTAGTGACGGGACGGCTGGCCGCGCTAAAGTCAGGAGACCTGACCGATGTTGCAAGTTTTTCGAAATGCCTTTGCATTGCCCGATCTGCGTAAGAGACTGCTCTTCACGATCGGCATTCTGGTTCTCTATCAATTAGCGGCCCACGTGCCGGTGCCGGGCGTGAATCAAGCGGCGCTGCAAAGCTTATTGTCCGGGCAGGGTGCGACGAGCGCTTTGGCGAACGTGCTCAATCTGTTGTCGGGCGGCGCGCTTTCGAATTTCTCGGTGTTGGCGATGGGCGTGTATCCGTACATCACCGCCCAGATTATTATCCAATTGCTGGCGGGTGTGATTCCGTCGTTGGAACGGATGCTGCGCGAGGAAGGCACGGCGGGTCGCAAGAAGCTGGAGACCTACACGTTCATTCTCGCCATCCCGATGGCGCTGTTGTCGGCCATTGGCCAGATCCGCATCTTCAGCAGCGGCGGCCAGGAGATCATTCCAGGGTTTGGCACGGCTTTCCTGCCAACCGTGGCGGTGTTGGCGACGATGACGGCGGGTACGTTCTTTGCCATTTGGCTCGGCCAGTTGATCACCGAGGAAGGCATCGGGCAGGGTATCTCGATCATCATCTTCGGCGGCATCGTGGCGCGCATTCCGCAAAACGTGGCGCAGCTGTTGGTTGATCCGAGCAAAGCGCCCGTGGCTTTGGGTGCGTTTATCATCGTCATCATCCTGACGGTGTTTGTGATTGTGTATATTCAGGAAGGTGAGCGGCGCATTCCGGTCCAGTATGGCAAGCGGGTGCGTGGCCGGCGCGTGTTTGGCGGCGGTTCGACGTTCATTCCGTTGAAGGTCAATACGGCGGGCATGATTCCGCTGATTTTCGCGCAGTCGCTGCTGGTGTTGCCGGGCATTATCTTCCAGATTCTGGCCGGTTCACCTGACCCGAATGTCGCCCACTTCTTTTCTAGTTTGGCGGGCGCCTTCAGCGGCGGACGTCAATCGTTGTCATGGATTTACTGGCTGATGATGTTCTTGCTGGTGGTCGGCTTTACGTTCTTCTACACGGACGTGTTGATGCAGCAGCAGAACATGGCTGATACCTTGCAGAAGCAGGGTGGTTTCATTCCCGGTATTCGGCCCGGCCAGCGGACGAGTGAGTACATTATGGCGGTATCACGCCGGATTACGCTGATGGGCGCGCTGTTCCTGGGTGGCATTGCAGTACTGCCGTTCGTCCTGACAGTTCTGGACATCATCCCGAATGCGGTCAATCTGTCGATTCTTAGTACCGGTATGCTGATTGTGGTCGGCGTGGTGCTCGACACCATCCGCCAATTGGAAGCGCAGTTGACGATGCGCCATTATGAAGGGTTCTTGAAGTAGAACCCTCACCCCGAGGCACAGCATGGCAAAGTATCTCGTGTTGTTTGGTCCTCCAGGAGTTGGTAAAGGCACGCAAGCCGAGCGTTTGAAGGAAGAGTGGCGCCTCGCTCACGTGGCCACGGGCGATCTATTCCGCGACAATTTGAAGCGCGCAACAGAACTAGGCAAACTCGCGAAGAGTTACATGGATCGCGGGGCGCTCGTTCCCGACGAAGTAACGATCGGGATGGTACGAGAACGCTTGAAGGAAGCCGACACTCAGAACGGCGTGTTGTTCGACGGTTTCCCGCGCACAGTAGCCCAGGCGGAAGCACTCGACAAGCTGCTGGGCGAGCGTGGCGACAAGATCGGAAAAGTGATCTTCATCAATGCGTCTCCCGAAGTGTTGCTCGAACGGTTGGGCAACCGTTGGACGTGCAAGCAGTGCGGCGCGGTGTACAATACGAGCACCAAGCCGCCCAAGGTGGCGGGAGTGTGCGATAATTGCGGCGGCGAAGTTTATCAACGGCCGGACGACAAGCCGGAAGTGCAGAAGAAGCGCATCGATGTCTATCTGGAACAGACGTCGCCGTTGATTGAGTATTTTGATNNTTGCGGCGATCGGGAAGTAACGAGAGGAGTTTTCGAGATGAAAGTATCACCATCGGTGCGGCGCATTTGCCCCAAGTGCAAGATTATCCGGCGCAAGGGCAAGGTGCGTGTGATCTGCGAAAACCCCAAGCACAAGCAAGTGCAGGGTTAGTGGAGGGCAAGTATGGCACGTATTGCAGGCGTTGACCTGCCCCGTAATAAACGGGTGGAAGTCGGTTTAACGTACATTTATGGCATCGGCCTGCCGACAAGCCAGCAGATTCTGGCCAAGGCGCGCGTGAACCCTGATACGCGCATCAAGGATCTGACCGAGGCCGAAGTGAACGTTCTGCGCGATCTGGTCGAAAAGCAGAACAAGGTCGAAGGCGATCTGCGCCGCGAAGTTTCGCTGAACATCAAGCGGCTCACGGAAATTGGTTCGTATCGCGGCCTGCGCCATCGCCGCAGTCTGCCGACGCGTGGACAGCGCTCGCGCACGAATGCCCGCACCCGGAAAGGTATCAAGAAGACGGTCCCCGGGCGTGGTCGACGACGCGGCGCCAAGAAGAAGTAATCGTGATTGGAGACCTCACGGGTTTCCAAAAACCCGTGAGGTCTATACCTACAGAATTACGGAGAAGGAAGCACTATGGGTCGCACTCAACGAGTCAAGCGCACCACGGGCCCCAAGAAGACCAAGCGCGTTGCCGCACATGGTCAGGCCCACATTCATTCGAGCTTCAACAACACGATCGTGACGATCACCGATTCCAATGGCAACACGGTAGCGTGGGGCAGTGCGGGGCAAGCCGGGTTCAAGGGCAGCCGCAAGTCTACGCCGTATGCCGCGCGCTTGGCCGGACAGAACGCCGCCAAGATCGCCACGGATATGGGCGTGATGGAAGTGGACGTGTTCGTGAAGGGGCCTGGCCCCGGTCGCGAAGCGGCCATCCGCGCGCTGCAAGCCAGCGGGTTGCGGGTGCGCTCGATTACGGACGTGACACCGATTCCGCATAATGGCTGCCGGCCGCCGAAGAAGCGCCGCGTATAGTTTAGGAAACAGGTAACCAGGAAACAAGTAGGCAAGAACATACTTGTCTACTCTTTCCTTGTCTACTATATTTTAGGAAAGGTACAGGAAGACGCATGGCAAGGACAATTGGACCCGTGTGTAAACTGTGCCGCCGCGAGGGCGAGAAACTGTTCCTAAAGGGAGCGCGCTGTCTGTCACCGAAGTGCGCAATCGAACGGCGCGGTTATGCCCCTGGTCAGCACGGGAAGACCAGTCAATTCAAGCGTGGGCGGTCAACAGACTATTTGAATCAGTTGCGTGAGAAGCAGAAGGCGCGCCGCATTTACGGTGTGCTGGAAGCTCAGTTCCGGCGCTATTATGAAATCGCGCAGCGCAGCAAGGGCGTAACAGGCGCCATGCTCCTGTCGCTGTTGGAAAGCCGGTTGGACAACGTGGTCTTCCGGCTGGGGTTGGCGACCTCGCGCGCGCAAGGGCGGCAGTTGGTGGCGCACGGTCACATCGATGTGAACGGCCGCCGCACCAAGTCGCCATCCTATGTATGCAAGGCCGGTGATGTGATTACGATCCATCCCACTAGCCAGACCTCACCGTACTTCAAGAACGTGCAGAAGGAAGTTGCCGAGTACGTTCCGCCGAAGTGGTTGAGCCTCGATCCGTCGCAGATGAGCGGCAAGGTTCACAGCCGCCCGAACCGCGAAGAGATCGATCTCTCGTTGAACGAACAGTTGATCGTCGAGTATTACTCGCGCTAATATTGGAAATTGGACGCTTCGCGGGAGGTTGGACGGTAAGCAGGATGTCCAACCTCCACGCGAATCTTCTAACCTCCAATCCTGTTGTGATCGAGCGGTAGGCCAAATGGTTCGGTCGCACAAGGAGGGTTCCATTGTCTAGCTTAAGCATGGTCTTGCCGAAGATTGAGACCGATGCCACATCAAAGAATTACGGCCGCTATATCATCGGCCCGTTGGAACGCGGTTACGGCATTACGCTGGGCAACGCTTTGCGGCGCGTGCTGTTGAGCAGTTTGCCGGGCGCGGCGGTGACGTCGATCCGCGTGAGTGATGTTCATCATGAATTCTCGGACATTCCGTACGTCCGCGAAGACATGACGATGGTGATTTTGCAAGTCAAGCAGCTGCGCGTGAAGCTGCACGGCGAAGAGCCGGTGCGCCTGCGCTTGGAAGTGCGTGGCGAGGGTACCATGACCGCGGGTGACATTCAGTGCCCGCCGGAAGTCGAGATCATCAATCCCGACCTGTATCTCTTCACCGTCGACAGCGATAAGGCGCGGTTGGAGATGGAAATGACGGTCGAGCCGGGGCGCGGCTACAGCCCGGCCGAAGAGCGCGGCCGCCTGCCGATCGGTGAGCTGCCCGTCGACGCGATCTACAGCCCGGTCAAGCGCGTGAACTACGATGTCGAGCGGGCGCGCGTGGGCCAGATGACCAACTACGACAAGTTGATCATCGAAGTGTGGACCGATGGCACGATGCGGCCGCAGGAAGCGTTAAGCCAATCGGCGCGTGTGCTGGTGCAGCACTTCTCGCTGGTGGCCGGCGTGACCGAAGAAATCCGCATGGAAGAGATCGCGCAATCGGCTTCGGCCATTCCGCAGGAAATCTACGAAACGCCGATCGAGCAGCTGGATCTCTCGGTGCGCGTGTTCAACTCGCTCAAGCGCACCGGCATCACCAACGTCGGCGAAGTGCTGGAGATGTTGGGCCGCGGCGACGAGGCGATGCTGACCATCCGTAATTTCGGCGCGAAGTCGCTGACCGAACTGCGGGATAAGCTGTTGGCGAAAGGCTTGTTGAAGCCCGGCGATCTGCCCGAGTCCAATCTGCCCGAAGAAGTCGAAGAAGAAGAGAGCGCCGAAGAATAGGCCCAGAGAAAAAGGATGTTTGAGACATGCGACATCGTTTAGCAGGCAAGCAATTAAATCGAAACACGCCCCAGCGTGCCGCTTTGCGGCGCGGGTTGTTGACTGAGTTGTTTCGCCACGGCGCGATTCAGACGACCGGGGCGAAGGCCGACTCCATTCGCAACGAAGCCGAGAAGATGATCACCAAAGCGAAGCGCAGCCTCGCGGCGGGCGATTCCATCAAGGTCGTGAATGCGCGGCGGCAGGCAGCGGCCGTGCTGTATGGCAACGACATCGTCAAGAAGTTGTTCGACGAGATCGCGCCGAAATTCGCCACGCGCAACGGCGGTTACACGCGCACCTATAAGCTGGGAATGCGCAAGGGTGACGCCGCCGAGATGGTGCAGATCGAGTTGGTGGACGAGGAATAAACGCACTTCGCCATCCCGCCAAAGGATGGGGATTATCCCATGCGCATCAAAGCCGTGATCGCCTACGATGGCACTGATTATCACGGCTTCCAGCGCCAGTCACCCGATCGAGAGCCGTCGATTCAAGGCGTGCTTGAAAGCGCGGTGAGCAAGATCGGACAAACGGGTCCGGTGTTGGGCGCGGGGCGAACGGATGCTGGAGTACATGCCAGCGGGCAAGTGGTGGCGTTCGACGTCAACTGGCGGCATGGTTTAGACGATTTGCAGCGGGCGCTGAATGCGGTATTGCTCGATAGCATAGCAGTACTGGAACTTGAACAAGCGGCCAATACATTTCATCCACGTTACGACGCGGTGAGCCGGGCCTATCGATACAATCTATACACGGCGCGCGTGCGGAATCCGTTGGTGATGAGGTACGCGCTATGCCTGAGCATGCCGCAGGCGCTTGATGTGGAAGCCATGCGGCGGGCGTTAGCTCACACGATCGGGGAACACGATTTTGCGGCCTTTGGCCAACCGACCGTGGGAGAGTCTACCACCCGCACAATGTTGCGGACAGGCGTTGTCGCCGAAGGATCGCAGATCGCCATCGAGTTGGAGGCGAACGGGTTTCTGTATCGCATGGTGCGCCGCATCGTCGGGACGCTGATCCCGATCGGGCGAGGCGAGCGATCGGAGGAAGAGTTCGCCGCGATTCTGCAAGCAGCGGATCCTAAGCGCGCCGGGCCGGCCGTTCCACCGAACGGTTTGTGTCTGACCCAAGTGAATTATTGATGTAGGAGCAATGAGCGTGAAAACATTCACACTGAAAGAAAGCGACATCACGCGCGAGTGGTACGTGGTGGATGCGGCCGGGCAAACGCTGGGCCGGTTATCGTCGCAGGTGGCGGCCATCCTGCGCGGCAAGCATAAGCCGACCTTTACGCCGTGGATGGACACCGGCGACCATGTGATCGTCCTGAACGCCGACAAGATCGCCGTGACGGGCAATCGCGAAGACAAGAAGATGTACTACAACTTCTCGGGTTACGCGGGCGGCATGAAAGAAACCAGCCTGCGCGGGTTGATGGCAAAGCATCCGACGCGCGCGGTGGAACTGGCGATCAAGGGCATGCTGCCGCACAATCGGCTGGGTCGCCAGATGTTCAAGAAGTTGAACGTGTACGCGGGCAGTGAACATCCGCACGCCGCGCAGAAGCCGAAGAAGTTGGAACTTTGAGATAATCCTCATCTGTGCCCATGTCCGCCGCGAAGCAGCGGTGGGCCGCTAGGCGTGGTGGGATAGGAGTCAGACACATGACAGGTCAATATTACGAAGGCATCGGACGACGCAAGAC